>NZ_SSMZ01000270.1 GCF_004799395.1 Phenylobacterium sp. | reverse complement strand
CATTGGGAATGGCGCGACTAGACCCTAGCGCCTGACGCAGAGCCAACGCGCGCGGTGGTTGTTCAGCGGATTGTCGACCCAGCCGGTGACCCGCGGGTTGACTAGGCTGCGGCTGACATTGAAGCCCACCGGAACCAGGCCCTCGTCATCCAGCATCCGCTGTTCGGCGCGCTTGAGGATCTGGGCGCGCCGGCCGGCGTCGGCTTCGTGATCGGCCTCCAGCAGCAGGGCGTCATAGGCCGGGTTCTTGTAGTCGCCGTAGTTCTGCGCCCCTGTGTCGGACTTCAGGAGGCCCAGGAAGGTCATCGGGTCGTTGAAGTCTGCGTACCAGCTCATGTAGCCCACCTGGAAATCCCGATCGCGATAGGCGGCGAACGCGATCTGCCCCTCGTTCTGGACGATGGTCGCCTCCACGCCGACCGCGCGCCAGTCGGCCTGGATCGCCTCGCTCATCAGCAGGGTCTCGCTGGCGTTGGCCACCTTCATTTCCAGCTTCAACGGATGGGCGGGCGTGAATCCCGCCTGGGCGAGCAACGCCTTGGCCTCGGCCTGTCGCTGGGCCAGCGGTTCGCCCGACCACCGCGCTGCGGCGCCATAGGCATAGTTGTGAACGCCAGGCGGCACGAAGCTGTAGGCGGGCTGCTGACCGGCGCGCTGCAGCTTCGCGGTCATGAAGTCGCGGTCGATGGCTTCCGACAACGCCCGGCGGACGCGCAGATCCTGCAGGGGCTTCACGTCGCGGGTGTTGAACGACAGGTAATAGGTGGCCAGCACCAGGGCCGGGCGGGCATAGCCTGGCATGACCGTCTGGATGTGCTGCAGGCGGTTGGACTGGAAGGTGGTGTTGATGTCGAGCTCGCCGCGCTGCACGCGCCGCTCGGCGGAGACCACGTCCGACGTCGGGTAGTAGTTGATGCGGTCGACGCAGACGTGGGCGGCGTCGAAGAACTGCGGATTCTTGGCCAGCCGCACATAGTCACCGAGCCGCCAGGCGGCGAGCGTATAGGGGCCATCGGAGACGTAGGTTCCCGGCGTCACCCATCGGTCGCCGAACCGCTCCACGACATGGCGAGGCACCGGATAGAAGCTCTGGTGCATCAGGAGTTCCGGCAGGTAAGGCGCCGGATGCTCCAGGGTCAGTTCGAGCGTATGGGCGTCGATCGCCCGGGCGCCCACCGCCGACAGCAGCGCCTTGCCGTCGTTCACCGCCTGGCCGTTCTTCAACAGGGTGACCAGGTAGGCGTAGATCGAGGCGGTCTTCGGATCGAGGATCCGGCGGTACGAATAGACGAAGTCGTCGGCGGTCAGCGGGACTCCGTCCGACCACTTGGCGTCGCGCAACTTAAAGGTCCAGGTCAGGCCGTCGGCGCTGGTGGTCCAGGATTGCGCCACGCCGGGTTGGGGCGAGCCGTCCGCGGTCTCGGTGGTTAGCCCCACCATCAAGTCGCCGAGGATCCGGCCCTCGGTGATCAGGTTGGCGGTCTGCGGATCGAGCGTCAGCGGCTCGGTCTCGTTGCCGTATTCCAGGCAGACCTGGCCGGCCGGGCAGGCCGGCCGCTGGACCTTGCCCTGACAGCCCAAGAGCCCCAGCGCCGCGGCGATGACGAGGAGCGACAACGGCGTGCGCAAAGAGCGGCGACTCCTTAGGTCCAGCCGCCATCAGTCCCTTGCGTCCCGGCAAATGTCGAGCCGGGTCAGTGCAGCCGGAATTCGCCATCCAGGGCGCGCAGTTCGGCGGGCTTGATCAGCCGGCAGTGGCCGACCGTCACCTTGAACAGCGGCCCGTCCAGGGTGCGGATCCAGAAATCGAGAAACCCCTTCAGCACCGGGAAGTCCGGGAAGAGGTCGTAGTCCTGCCAGAGGTAGCTCTGCAGCAGGACCGGGTGATCGGGCAGGCGATAGACGATCTCGGCGGTGGTGAGGCCATAGCCTTCCATCTGTTTGCGGAACTCCGGCGACGCTTGCATGCGAGCACTCCGAAACACTCTCTACACGCATCAAGCGTAAGCATGATTCGGAGAAAAGGTTCCGAAAAACCAGCAGCTTAGCACTCATCAAGCGGGACTGCTGCTTAGGCCTTGGGGATCAGCCGCACCGGGATTGGCGCGGAGATCGGCGTCCAACCTCGCAACGCGATGACGTCGTTGCTCTCCCGCGCCTCGCGGCCCGGCGCCAACGACCAGGTGATATGGAAGGTCCCGCCGTCCGGCCGCGCCGGACTGCCCTCGATGGCCACCACCAGCACCTGGACGCCGGCGCCATCGTCCGCCTCGCCGACGATCTCGCCCACCGTCGCGGCCGGCGGCACGGCCGCCACGTCGCCGAACTTCAGCGTCACGTGATGGGCCACCACGACGGCGTAGCGCGGCGGGACGCGCGCCAGCAGGGCCGCCCGCCCGTCGGGATCGACCAACCAGCCGGCGTAGAAACGGGTCGGGTCCGCCATAGGGCTCATATTCCCCGGTTGGCGCCCGGGCCGGAAGGCTTATCGTCGTTCACCTGACCGCCCGCGAGAGGCGGCGCTGGAGGACGCAGGCCATGAAGTTCACCTGGTTCAACCTGATGCCTTGGCCCTATCTGCCGGACGACTTCCGGGAGAAGAACCGCTCGGTCTGGGTGGATATCGACCAGAAGCTGTTCGACCCGGCCAAGAGCCACGAGGTCTACAACACCTACATGGACCTCCTCGAATATGCCGACACCCTGGGGTTCGACGGCGTGGGGGTGAACGAGCACCACCAGAACGGCTACGGCATCATGCCCAGCCCAAACATCATCGCGGCCGGCCTGGCGCGCCGCACCAAGGACGCGGCCATCGTGGTGCTGGGCAACTCCATCGCCCTCTACAATCCCCCGATCCGCGTGGCCGAGGAGTTCGCCATGCTGGACTGCATCTCGGGAGGGCGGCTGGTGGCCGGGTTCCCGGTCGGGACCTCCATGGACACCAACTACTGCTACGGCCAGATCCCCAGCCTGACGCGGGAGAAGTACCAGGAAGCCCACGACCTGATCATGAAGGCCTGGACGACGCGGGAGCCCTTCGCCTGGAACGGCCGCTACAACAAGCTCCGGCACGTCAACATTTGGCCGCGTCCAATCCAGCAGCCGCATCCGCCGGTGCACATTCCCGGCGGCGGGTCGGTGGAGACCTACGACTTCTGCATCGACAACACCTACAGCTACTCCTACCTCAGCTTCTCCGGCTACCTGCGGGCCCAGGCGCTGATGAGCGGCTACTGGAAGCGGGTGGAGGAGCGGGGCGTCGACAAGAGCCCCTATCGCGCCGGCTTCGCCCAGACGATTCTGGTCGCCGACACCGACGAAGAGGCTGAGCGGCTCTATTCCGAGCACGTCAGCTATTTCTACAACCGCTGCCTGCACGTCTATCCGGGCTTCGCCGACGCGCCGGGCTACCGGACCATCAAGACCATCCAGACCGGCGCGCTCAGCCAATACGCCCCGCCGCGCGGCGGCTATGCGCAGCTCACCTGGAAGGAGCTGACCGAGCAGGGCCACGTGATCGCCGGCTCCCCGGAGACGGTCCGCCAGCGCATGGAGGACCTGATCAAGGGCCTCAACGTCGGCAACATCTTCTGCCTGATGCATGTCGGGAACATGCCGGCCGACAAGTGCATGTATTCCACCAAGCTGTTCGCCGAGAAGGTGATGCCCAAACTGCGCGGGATGTTCCCCGACTGGGACGACGACAACCGCTTCTGGACTGCGCCGCTAGACAAGCGGGTGACCGCGGGCCGCCTGCCAAAGGAGGCGCCCACAGCCGCCGACCTTCGCAAGACCTACGCCCTGGAGGCCGGGGAATGATTGAGCTCAAGACCGTCCTGACCCGCCACGTCCCGGTCCGCTACTTCGAAGGCGGCTTGGGTCCCGACCTCGTTTTCCTGCACGGCGCGGGGGGCCTCACCGCCGAGGACCCGTTCCTCAACGCGCTGGCCGCCAAACACCACGTCTATGCCCCGCTGATCCCCGGCTATGGTGATAGCGAAGAAGCCCCCGAGATCCGCGACATGCTGGATTTCACCCTGCATACCTGGGACGTGATCGAGGCGCTGGGGTGCAAGGATCCGATCCTGGTGGGCCACTCCATGGGCGGGATGATCGCCGCGGAGATGGCCGCCATCGCCCCCAACGACCTGACGCGCCTTGCGCTGATCGCCCCGGCCGGTCTCTGGGACGACGACCATCCGGTGGTCGACATGTTCTCGACGCTCCCCTTCGAGATGCCGCAACTGCTGTTCCACGACGCCGCGGCCGGCGCAGCCATCCTGACCGCCGGGCGCAATGTCGAGGACCCGGCCTTCTTGCAGGCCTATCTGGTGACCAACGCCCGTCAGCTCGGCATGGCCGGCCGCATCCTATTCCCGATTCCAGAACGTGGGCTCCATCAGCGCCTCTACCGGATCAAGGCCAAGACCGTGATCGTCTGGGGCGACAACGACCGGATGATCGCGCCCACCTACGCCCATGCCTTCAAGAAAGGCATCGCCGGCAGCCAGCTGGTGTCGATCCCCGAGGCCGGTCACATGGTGATCGTCGAAAAGACCGCGGCGGTCGTTCAGGCAATCGGGGGACTGGACTAGCCCTCCGCCTTCGGGCTCTTCAGCCGGCGTTTGTTGATGTGGCTCGCCGGGGCTGGGCCGCCGCGCTCGGGGGGAGCGCCGCGGAAATAGTGTCGCTGCCAGGACTCCTTGAGCGTCTGCGGATCGCCTTCGTTGAGCTTGCGGTTGAACTCGCCGCGGGAGGTCGACCAGGCCTCGAATTGCGCCTTCAGCTCCGGCTCGGAGTCGAGCCCGCGGACCACCGGGACGATCGCATCGACCGGGCCGTGCGCGACCACCTGGATGAAACAGAAGGGCTCGTCCTTCTCGAAGCGTACGCGGCCGGGCGCAGTGAAGAGCCAGTTCATCGTGAAAGGAAACGGCAGCCAGTCGGTCTCCACCAGGCCGTCCAGGGCCTGGATGCCGTGCTTGATGTGGTTGGGCGGCCCTGACACCGCCAGCGCCCAGCCGGGCGGCGTACGGAACAGGTAGCCGGGGTAGAAGGTGAGCGTTCCATAGGCGAAGTGCGACACCACGAAGTTTCCGGTCTCGACCCCTGGCGCATCGGGAACGATCGCGATGTCGCCGGTCGCGTCGCCGCCGTTCCACTCGGCAGTGAAGCTGAAGGGGCAGAGCATCTGCCAGCCGGAGGTGTTGGCCATGGTGAGCGGCAGGCAGCGATAGGGCGTGCGACCGCCGAAGGCGTCCATCCACGGCCGGTCCGGCTCGCCGGGCACGAGCCTCGGCGGATCGTCGCCGACGGTGAAGCACTCAAGCTGCATGGCCCATCACGCCGGATGCGGAGCCTCGTGGCAAGGGGTGGCGGAAGGCTCCCGATGCCCGTCCTGGCGCACTACATGGGAAAGACATGGCCGCCGCACTTCAGCCCACCCTGTTCGACCTCAAGCCTGCGCCAACCCTGCCTTCAGGGTTCGCCTATCGGCCGGAGTTCCTGTCGCCGGAGGAGCAGGCGCGCCTTGCCGCCTGGCTGGCGACGCTGCCCTTCGAGGCTTTCCAGTTCCGCGGCTATGAGGGCAAGCGGCGAGTGGTCTCCTTTGGCTGGAAGTACGACTTCACCCGAAGCCACCTGATCCGCGCCGACGACATGCCGGCGGAACTCCTGGGCGTCCGCGAACGCGCCGCCGCCTTCGTCGACCTGAAGGCGGAGGACCTCCAACAGTGCCTCTTGAACGAATACCTGCCCGGCGCGCCGATCGGCTGGCACAGAGACCGGCCGATGTTCGAGAAGGTGGTGGGTATCTCGCTGCTGGCGCCCTGCAACTTCCGCCTGCGCCACGCCGTCGGCGACAGGTTCGAGCGGACCGCGGTCCAGCTCGAGCCCCGCTCGATCTACGCCATGACCGGCGAGGCGCGCACCGCCTGGGAGCATTCGATCCCGCCGGTGAAGGCTCATCGCTACTCAATCACCTTCCGCAACTTCCGCGCCGAGGCGCCGCAAGGCTGACGAGCGGCGGCTTGATTGCCGCTAGGAGACGGGGCCATACAAAGTTGAACGGCGCGTCATGATGCCGGTGACTTCGGGAGGACCTGCATGAAAGCTTTGCTGACTGCCACTGTCGCAACGGCCGCGCTTCTGGCCGGCCAGGCTGGGGCCAAGGTCCTGACCGTAACCCCGGGCGGCGACGCCCAGGAGAAGATCCAGACCGCCCTGCTCGACGCCAAGCCCGGCGACACGGTGATGATCGCCGCCGGCCGCTATGAGTTGACCGACGGGCTGTCGCTGGACGTGGCGGGGGTGACGGTGAAGGGCGCGGGCCCCGCGGCGACGATCCTCTCCTTCGACGGCCAGAAGAGCTCCGGCGAAGGCTTCCTGATCACCTCCAACCGCGTGACCGTCCGCGACCTGGGCGTCGAGAACTGCAAGGGCGACGGGATCAAGTCCAAGGGCGTCGACCAGATCACCTTCAAGAACCTGCGCGTCGAATGGACGGCGGGGCCGAAGTCCACCAACGGCGCCTATGGCGTCTATCCCGTGGCCTCGACCAACGTGCTGATCGACCAGGTGGTGGTGAAGGGAGCGTCGGACGCTGGCATCTATGTCGGCCAATCGAAGAACATCGTCGTGAAGAACAGCGAGGCCCAGTTCAACGTGGCCGGCATCGAGATCGAGAACTCGATGAACGCCGACGTCCATGACAACCTTGCGACCCACAACGCCGGCGGCATCCTGGTCTTCGACCTGCCGAACCTGCCGCAGATGGGCGGCCACTCCACGCGCGTGTTCCACAACCGGGTCATCCAGAACGACACCCAGAACTTCGCCAAGAAAGGAGCCATCGTCGGCGACGTGCCCACCGGCACCGGCGTGATGGTGATGGCCAACCGCGACATCCACGTCTTCGACAACGAGATCGACCAGAACCAGACCGCCGCGGTGATGATCGTCAGCTACACCCAGGCCTATGACGACCTGACCTACAACCCGCTGCCTCGCGATATCGCCGTACACGACAACAGGATCGGCAAGAATGGCTGGGCGCCACAGTTTCCCGGCGGAGACGTCATCGCCAAGGCCATGGGCGGGACCATTCCGCCCGTGGTCTGGGACGGGGTGACCAACTTCACCCCCAAGGGCATGAGCGGCCCGGTGGCGGTCCGCGTGCACTTCACCGACGGGCCGGTCGCCAACCTGCACTTCTCCGCGCCCGGCAACGTCTTCAGCGCCAAGCCGCAGGTGACGCCGACGATCGACGACGGGGCCATAGCCGAGCCGAAAGCCGTCGTCCTGCCCAAGGCGCAAGCCGCCCTATGAGGACCCTGCTCGCCGCGCTCGCGGCGGTGCTCTGCCTGGGCGCCGCGCCCGCGCCGCTGATCTGCGGGCCGGTCAACCAGGCGGCCTTGATGTCTGCGACGCCGGCGCCGACGCTGAGCACCTACCGGCTGTTCACCGACGAGGACGCTGTCCATCCGAACGCGCGGGTGACGCCCTACGCGCTCAACACGCCCTTGTTCAGCGACTACGCCGAAAAGTCGCGCTTCCTCTACCTGCCGCCGGGAACCCACGCGACCTACCGGCCAACCGGGGCGCTGGACCTGCCGGTGGGCGCGACCCTGGTGAAGACCTTCGCCTACCCCTTCGACCTGCGCCGCCCGGGCGAGAAGGTCCGGCTGATCGAGACGCGCCTGTTGATCCATCGCCGCTCAGGCTGGGTGGCGCTCACCTATGTCTGGAACGACGACCGCACCGAGGCGCGGCTGAAACGGGCCGGCGCGCGACTCCAGGTCAGCTTCATCGACGTCCATGGCCAAAGCCGTCAGGTCGACTACCACGTGCCAAACCAGAACCAGTGCAAGGAGTGCCACGCGCTCTCCGGTCGCATTGCGCCGATCGGGGTGAAGGCGCGCAACCTGAATGGCGACTTCGCCTATCCGGACGGCCGGGAGAACCAGCTCGTGCATTGGACGCGCACCGGCCTGCTGATCGGCGCGCCGACGCCCGACAAGGCGCCGCGCACCGCCGTGTGGGATGATCCCCGCGAGCCCCTGGCCGCCCGCGCCCGGGCCTACCTCGACGGCAACTGCGGCCATTGCCACAACCCGCGCGGCGAAGCGTCGAACACCGGCCTGTTCCTCAACCTGGAAGAGGCGCGGCCGGTCAAATTCGGGGTCGGCAAGCGGCCCGTAGCGGCGGGCAAGGGCTCCGGCGAGCTGGAGACCGACCTGGTCCCTGGGCGCCCCGACGCCTCGATCATCGCCTACCGGATGGCCTCCACCGAGCCCGGCGTGATGATGCCGGAGCTGGGCCGCTCCGTGGTCCATGACGAGGGCCTCGTCCTGGTGCGCGACTACATCGCCAAGATGCAGGCCCGCTGATCCAGAATTTCCGGATCGGAAAGAGTCTTGGGCCAGGTCGGCTGATTATCATTCGACTGACGCTGGGTTACCTCTGCTGTGCGCGGTTGGGGACCGATCGTGCTTGTCATTCGCCCATTCCAACCGGAAGGCCCGCATCGTGCGCAACCTCTACAAGACCGCCGCCGTCGCCGCGGCCGTGCTGGTGTTCTCCGCCGCCGGCGCCGCCCAGGCGCAGTTCACCACCTCGCCCGCCGCCGTCCAGGCCGGCAGCTACAAGATCGATCCGAACCACAGCAAGATCACCTGGTCGGTGACCCACTTCGGCTTTTCCACCTACATCGGCCAGTTCAGCCATGTGGACGCGACCCTGAAGGTCGACCCCAAGGCGTTGGGCGCCACAGCGCTGGACGTGACGGTCGACGCCAATTCGCTGGGCACGCTGAACGCCGCGCTCGACACCCACCTCAAGTCCAAGGACTTCCTGGATGTGACGGCGTTCCCGACAGCGACCTTCAAGGCCAGCAAGGTCACCCAGACCGGCGAGAAGACCGCTGACATCGCCGGCGAACTCACCCTGCACGGCGTCACCAAGCCGGTGGTGGTGCATGCGGTGTTCAACCAGGGCGGCGTCAATCCGCTCGACAAGAAGTACTCGCTGGGCTTCGCCGGCACGGCCGAGATCGTTCGCTCGGACTTCGGCATCAAGTCCTACGTCCCGGCGATCAGCGACAAGGTCACCCTCACCATCGAGGCCGAGTTCAAGGCGGTGCCCGCCGCCTGAGAGCGCTCCTCCCCCAAGAGGTCTCGATGAGGCGAAAGGGCCGCTCCCCCTCCGGGCGGCCCTTTTTGCTGGGGCTACAGGAGGTCGCCCCCGGCCGCGGCCGCCGTCGTCCCGTCCTTCTGGAAGGCCTTGATGACATTGCGGCCGACGGTCCAGCGGTGGACCTCGTCGGGGCCGTCGACCAGCCGCTGCGAGCGGATGTGGGTGTACCAGGCGGCGAGCGGCGTATCGCGGCTGTAGCCCAAGGCGCCGTGCAGCTGGATGGCGGTGTCGACCACGTGGTGGACCATGTGGGCGAGGTAGACCTTGGCGATGGAGTTCTCCTGCCGAAGGTCCAGGCCCTTCTCCGCCTTGTAGGCGATGTGCAGCAGCATCAGGCGCGAGATGTAGAGCTGGGTTGCGCACTCGGCCATCATGAACTGGACGGCCTGGCGGTCGGAGAGCAGGGACCCGAAGGTCTTGCGGTCGGTGATCCGCGCCGCGGCCATGTCCAGGGCCCGCTGCGCCAGGGCGACATTGTGCATGCCGTGGCGCAGGCGCCCGTAGGCCAGGCGGTGCTGGCCCATGTTGAAGCCGTTGCCCTCGCCGCCCAGCAGGTTCTCCGCCGGCACCTTCAGGTCGTTGATCTCGATCTCGGCGTGGCCGCCGCCCATGATGTGGCTGAGCGGGCCTTCCAGCGCCATGGTCGGGATGTCGCGCTTGATCTTATAGCCGGGGTCCGGAAGCTCGACGATGAAGGTGGAATAACGCTGGTGGCGCGGGGCGTCCGGGTCGGTCATGGCCATGACCAGCGCCAGGTCCGCGGCGCTGGCGGCCGATGAGAACCACTTCTCGCCGTTCAGGATGTAGTTCTCGTTGCCGTCCTTGACCGCGCGGGTCTGCATCCCCGTGGCGTCGGCGCCGGAGGCCTTCTCGGTCATCGAGTAGCAGACGCGCTTTTCGCCGTTCAGCAGCGGCTTTAGGAACTTCTCCTTCTGGTAGTCGGTGCCGTGCGCCAGCAGGGTCAGGATCGTGGCGTCGTCCGGCCCCTGGCTGTTCATCGACAGCGCGCCCAGGTGGCTTTCGCCGAGCTCCATCTGGACGAGCGCATTGGCCAACGGGCCCAGGCCCATGCCGCCGTGCTCCTTCGGCACGAAGGGCAGCCACAGGCCCTGGGCGCGGGCCTTGCCGCGCAGCTCCGCCAGGACGGTCTTGTAGCTGTCCTTGTCCACCACCAACTTCTCGGCGGGGATGCATTCGTCGTGCACCCATTGGCGCACGCGCTCGCGCACGGCCTTGGCGTCCGGCGGGATCTCGAAGTCAATGGACATGGCGTTTCCCTCATTCCTGGCGTTGTTTGGCGCCAGCTAAGGGTCGGCCACGGCCCGGCGGCAAGCGTAAGATGGCCCGCCGCCGCAAAAAGCTGGCGCGCTTAGCGCTCGCCCATGTGGCCGCGCTCGTCGGCCTCCTTGCGGGCGCGCTCCAGGTCGGCGCCTTCCGGCCCATCCAATGCGGCCTCGGCTTCCTTGGCCTTCTGCTCGATGCCGCCCTTCTTCACAAAGGCCTGCTCTTCCTTGTCGAACTTGCGGGCCGCATCGTAGTTACCCTCGCCCTGGATCTGCGACTTGTCGGTCATGGCCGAGCTCCTCTGCCTCTGAAGGCGGTAACCCAGGCCGGGGCTCGCGGTTCCGGATAGATCGTCTCTATCTTCTCAATAGAAATAAACGATTAGCTCTATTGTCCTCGAGGGCCATAGTGCGGCATTGGAAGCACCTCGCCGCCGGCGCCGGCCGGCGGACCGCCATCAAGGGAGACGACGATGAGCCTCGCCAGCAGCAAGACCCTCGAAAACCTCAAGGCCGCCTTCGCGGGCGAGAGCCAGGCCAACCGCCGCTACCTCTACTTCGCCCAGAAGGCCGACGTGGAAGGCTACAACGACGTCGCCGCCGTGTTCCGCTCCACCGCCGAAGGCGAGACCGGTCACGCGCACGGGCACCTGGAATTCATGGAAGCCGTCGGCGACCCCGCCACCGGCCTGCCGATCGGCGGCACCTCGCTGAACCTGAAGGCCGCCATCGCCGGCGAAACCCACGAATACACCGACATGTATCCGGGCATGGCGCGCACCGCCCGCGAGGAGAGCTTCGACGAGATCGCCGACTGGTTCGAAACCCTGGCCAAGGCCGAGAAGTCCCACGCCGGACGCTTCCAGCGCGCCCTCGACACCCTGGACTGATCCATCGGCGCCGCAAGGCGTTCCTGCGGCGGCGGTCCCTCGGGGCCGCCGCTGACCCTTCAACGCGACAGGTCATCACGTGAGCGAAGACGGCAAGTCCCCCACGGCAGAAGCCGGCGGGCCGCCGCGGGAGGGCAGCCTTGACGCGCCGTTCCGTCATCCGATCGCCTGGCAGGACGAGGCCTATTACGACCTGGCGAAGGTCGAAGCGGAGATGGAGCGGCAGTTCGACGTCTGCCACACCTGCCGCCGCTGCTTCAATCTGTGTGACAGCTTCCCGCGGCTGTTCGACCTGATCGACGAGAGCAAGACCGGCGAGCTCGATAGTGTTGCGAAGAGCGACTACGCCAAGGTCGATGAGGCCTGCACGCTCTGCGACATGTGCTTCCTGACCAAGTGCCCATATGTCCCGCCGCACCCCTTCGACATCGACATCCCGCACCTGATCCTGCGCTATCGCGCCGCCAAGCGCCGGGCCGGCCACCGCGAGTTCGTCCGCGACCAGCTGGGCCGCACCGACCGCAACGGCAAACTCGCCAAACCCTTCGCCGGCGTCGTCAACGCCATGAGCGCGCGCAAGAACACGCCGCTGCGCAAGCTGCTCGAGGCGATCGCCCAGATCGACGCCGAGGCGGAACTGCCGACTTATCATTCAAAGACCGCCACGGACCGACTCAAGGGCCCCCTGGCGCCGAACCCTGACGGCCCGGCCTTCGGCCAGCGCAAGGTGGCGCTCTATGCGACCTGCTTCGTCGACTACAACGAGCCGGACACGGCGGTCGCCGCCGCCCGCGTGCTGGCCCTGCAGGGCTGCGAAGTGAAGCTGGTCTATCCGGAATGCTGCGGCATGCCGCAGCTGGAGGGTGGCGACCTGAAGGACGTGGCCGGCCGCGCCGAGCGGGTGTCCAGGGCCTTCGCTCCGCTGATCGCCGAGGGCTATGACGTGGTGGCGCTGACCGCCTCCTGCGGCCTGATGATGAAGTTCGAGTGGCCGCTGATCGAGCCGTCGAACAAGGACGTCGTGGCGCTCTCGGCGGCGACCAAGGACATCTGCGAATATGTCGTCGAGCTGCAGAAAGCCTACGGCCTGACCGAGGGCCTGGCGCCCGTGGAGGGCGGGATCACCCTGCACCACGCCTGCCACGCCCGGGCCCAGAACATGGGCGCCAAGTCCGCCGAGATGCTGCGCCTCATCCCCCACACCCGCGTGGAGCTGGTCGAGCGCTGCTCCGGGCACGGGGGCACCTTCGGGGTGATGAAGGCCACGCACCAGGTCGCCAACAAGGTGGGGCGCCCGGCCGCCCGGCAGATCGCCAGCAAGGAGACCGAGACGCTCTGCTCGGACTGCCCGCTGGCCTGCAAACACCTGGGCCAGCTGCTCAGCGCCGAGACCAAGGCCGAAGCCCACGCCGCGCCACGACAAGCCCACCCCATCGAGATCTTCGCCCGCGCCTACGGCGCCTTCTGAGGGAGCCAGACCCGTGCCCGCCAGCGCCCGACAGATCACCCCCGCCGACCTGATCCCCGACGCCGAATACGCCAAGGAGCGCCGCGAACGCCGCGCCGCGCTCCTGCCGGTCAAGCGCCTGCGCCGGGTCGCGCTCGGTCCGATCTGCACGGTGATCTTCGAATCCTACGACACCATGCTGTTCCAGGTGCAGGAGATGCTGCTCACCGAGAAGGGCGGCGCCGAACAGGTCCCCGACGAACTAGCCGCCTACAACCCGCTGATCCCTCAAGGTGCGGAACTGGTCGCCACGGTGATGTTCGAGATCGTCGACGAGGTCCGCCGCGAGCAGACCCTGGCCCGACTGGGCGGGATCGAGGACACGTTCTTCATCCAGGTCGGCGACGAGAAGGCGCCGGGCGTGCCGGAGGGCGATGTCGAGCGCACGCGCGAGGACGGCAAGACCTCCTCGGTGCACTTCCTGCGGTTCCCGCTGACGCCCGAGCAGATTGCCCGCTTCCGCGATCCGGCGACCCAGATCCTGATCGGCTGCGGCCACGAGGGCTACAGCCACCTGGCCGGCCTGGCGCCCGCCACTCGCGCGGAACTGGCCAAGGATTTCGCCTAGTCTCCGCTCGTCCCCGCGAAAGCGGGGACCCAAGCCGGGGTCGGGACAACTCTCGCGCCATTGCTCAATCGGATGGCCCGAACGGGTCCCCGCTTTCGCGCGGATGAGCGGGTTTAGGATAGCCGGTTGCCACCCTGCCGAGTTCGCGGTCATCTGCACCCAGATAAACCCGCCGCCAGAGCGGGCCGTTTCGGGAGGGCGCGAGCTTGAGTACGACGACCGCCGCGACGGCGAGCCCATCGGGTCTGCGCAAAGTCATCCTCGCCAGCATGATCGGCACCACCATCGAGTGGTACGATTTCTTCCTCTACGGCACCGCCTCGGCCCTGGTGTTCGGCAGGCTGTTCTTCCCCAAGGCCGACCCCCTGACCGGGACCATGCTGGCCTTCGCCACCTATGCGCTGGGCTTCGTGGCGCGGCCGCTGGGCGGGCTGGTGTTCGGCCACTTCGGCGACCGGATCGGCCGCAAGCAGCTCCTGATGCTGAGCCTGATCATGATGGGCGGCTCGACCTTCCTGATCGGCCTTCTGCCGACCTTCGTGCAGATCGGCCTCTTCGCACCCCTGGGCCTGGTGCTGCTGCGCCTGGTACAGGGCTTCGCTGTCGGCGGCGAGTGGGGCGGCGCGGTCCTGATGGTCTGCGAGTTCGGCGACGCCAAGCGGCGCGGCTTCTGGGCCGGCTGGCCGCAGGCGGGCGTGCCGGCCGGCAACCTGCTGGCCGCCGCGGTGCTGGCGGTGATGTCGGCGGTGCAGAGTGAGCACGACTTCCTGGCCTGGGGCTGGCGCGTGCCGTTCCTGTTGTCGGCGGTGCTGGTGGTGATCGGCTACTGGGTGCGCGTCACCTTGGCCGAGAGCCCGCTGTTCCAGAAGGCCCTCGACGACGCCGGCGCGCCGCCCAAGGCGCCAATGCTCGAGGCGATCCAGCGCCGACCGGGCGGCATCCTGATCGGCATGGGTCTGCGGGTGGCTGAGAATATTTCCTTCTACCTGATCACCACCTTCTCGATCAGCTACATGACCGACACTGCGCACCTGAGCCGGAGCTTTGCGCTGAACGCCATGCTGGCCGGCGCGGCGGTGGAGTGCTGCGCGATCCCGATCTTCGCCTGGCTGTCGGACAGGATCGGACGGCGGCCGGTCTATTTCGTGGGCGCGGCGGGCATGGCCATTTGGGGCTTCGCCTTCTTCCGGCTGATCGACACCGGGCTGACGCCTAACGTCCTGATCGCGGTGATCGTGGGCCTGGTGCTGCACGGGGCGATGTACGGGCCGCAGGCGGCGTTCATCGCTGAGCTGTTCCCGACGCGGATGCGCTATTCCGGGGCGTCGCTCGCCTATCAGTTCACCTCCATCTTCGCGGGCTCGCTGGCGCCGATCATCGCGCTGGCGCTGTTGAAGGCCACCCATTCAGCGGTCCCGATCGCCATCTACCTGGCGATCGCCGGCGCGATCAGCGCCTTTTCGGCGCTCAGGGCGCGCGAGACCAAGGGCATGACCTTCGCCCAGATCGACGCCGAAACGCCCCCTGCATGAGCCCCACCGCCCTTACACCCGCAATGCGGCGGAAGGCCGTGTTCGCCAGCGCCATCGGCACCACCGTGGAATGGTACGATTTCCTGCTCTACGGCACCGCCGCGGCCCTGGTGTTCAACAAGGTCTTCTTCCCCAAGTCGGACCCGCTGACCGGCACGCTCCTGGCCTTCGCCACCTATGCGGTGGGCTTTGCCGCGCGGCCACTGGGCGGCATCGTCTTCGGCCACTACGGCGACCGGATCGGCAGGAAGCTGCTGCTGATCCTCAGCCTGTTCATCATGGGCGGCACGACCTTCCTCATCGGCCTCCTGCCGACCTTCAACCAGGTGGGCCTGTGGGCGCCGGGGATGCTGATCGCGCTTCGCCTGGTCCAGGGCTTCGGCCTGGGCGGAGAATGGGGCGGCGCCATGCTGATGGCGGTGGAGTACGGCGAGGACAAGCACCGCGGCCTCTGGGGCGGCCTGACCCAGGCCGGCGGCAGCGTCGGGAATTTCCTGGCGACCGGCATTCTGGCCCTGGCGGCGGCGCTGCTCAGCCCGCACGACTTCCTGGCCTGGGGCTGGCGCATCCCGTTCCTGTTGTCGGCGGTCTTGATCGGCATCGGCTGGTGGGCGCGGGCGACCCTGACCGAGAGCCCGGTGTTCCGCGCGGCCGTCACGGACGCGCAAGACGCCCACGCCGCGCCCGTCATCGAGACGCTCAAGACGCGGCCCTGGCAGGTGGCGATCGGCGGCGGCCTGAAGTTCGGGGAGAACGTCTCCTACTACCTGATGACCACCTTCGGCCTGACCTACCTGACCGAGATCCTTGGCGTGCCGCGCGGGCTGGCGCTGGGCGGTATGCTGGCCGGAGCCTTCGTCGCTTTCACCACCATGCCGCTGTGGTCGGCGCTGTCGGACCGGGTGGGACGCCGGCGCGTCTACGCCTTCGGGGCGGGCGGCCTGGCGCTCTGGGCGTTCGCCTACTACCCGATCCTGGCGACGCGCCAGCCAGGGCTGATCGCCGCCGACCTGGTGGTCGCCATGCTGCTGCACAGCGCCATGAACGGGCCGCAGGGCGCCTTCATCGCCGAGTTATTCCCCACGCGCATCCGCTATTCCGGCGCCTCGCTCTGCTACCAGGTCACCACCATCGTCGGCGGTTCCTGGGCGCCGATCATCTCGGTCCTGCTCTACAAGGAATTTCGATCGACCGTGCCGATCTCGGTCTATCTGGCGGCCACCTGCGTCATCAGCCTGATCTGCGCCCTGGTGGCGCGGGAGACCGCCGGCCTGACCTTCGCCCAGCTCGACGCCGATCCCGCCCAGCAAAAAGGGCCGCCCTCGCGGACGGCCCTTCCAGCTTCTGCCTAGAACCCAGGCCTAGAAGATCTCGAACAGTCCCGCAGCGCCCATGCCGCCGCCGATGCACATGGTGACGACGCCGTACTTGGCCTTGCGGCGCTTGCCCTCATACAGCAGGTGCGCGGTGCAGCGGGCGCCGGTCATGCCGTAGGGGTGGCCGATGGAGATCGAGCCGCCGGAGACATTGTACTTCGCCGGGTCGATGCCCAGCTTGTCGCGGCAATAGAGCACCTGGCTCGCGAACGCCTCGTTCAGCTCCCAGATGTCGATGTCGTCGATGGTCAGGCCGTTGCGTTCCAAGAGCTTCGGGATCGCGAACACCGGACCGATGCCCATCTCTTCCGGGCCGCAGCCGGCCACCGCCATGCCGCGATAGGCGCCCAGCGCCTCCAGACCGCGCTTCTCGGCTTCCTTGCGTTCCATCAGCACCACGGCCGCGGCGCCGTCGGACAGCTGCGAGGCGTTGCCGGCGGTGACGAACTTGCCTTCCTGCACATAGCGGCCGCCCTTGAACACGGGCGCCAGCTTCTGCAGGTCGGCCAGCGTGGTCTGCGGGCGGTTGCCCTCGTCGGCGGAGATGGTGATCTCCTTGTCGGCGGTCTCGCCGGTCTCCTTGTTGACCAGCACCTTCATGACCGTGGTCATCGGCGCGATTTCGCGGTCGAAGCGTCCTTCCGACTGCGCCTGGGCGGTGCGCTGTTGCGATTGCAGAGCGTACTCGTCCTGCGCCTCGCGGCTGACGCCGTAGCGTTCGGCGACGATTTCGGCGGTCTCGATCATCGAGGTGCCGAGCTCCGGCACGTTCTCCTTCAGCCATGGGTCGACGGCCATGAAGCCGTTGATGTGGCCGTTCTGCACGAGGCTGATCGACTCGATGCCGGCGCCGATGGCGATCGGAGCTCCGTCGTTGATGATGTATTTGGCCGCCGTCGCCACGCCCATCAGGCCAGACGAACACTGGCGGTCGATGGT
>NZ_SSMZ01000027.1 GCF_004799395.1 Phenylobacterium sp. | reverse complement strand
CTGCGGCTGCGCCTGCGGCGTAGGCGGCGGACGACAGGACCGTCGACAGAACGATGACGCTGGCGCCCAGGTACATGTTTTTCATGGCAGATCCCCGCGAGCTGCTGGTTGACGGCCTGGGCTGTGCGTCCCAGGCGCTTCGTTGGCAGGCTCAGCGAGGAGCGATCGCAGGCGAGTGTCCACAACCCGCAGGCGTAGGGTGAAGCTTTTACGACGTGCGCCGAAAAACTGTGCAGGCGCGCCCAAACCCGGATCAGGGCGGATCGGTCCTTACCGATCCGCCCCGACCCGAGGCGTCTGGCGCGGCTCAGTAGGTGAGCGTCACCCGGGCATAGTAGTAGCCGCCGTTGATTCCCCAGGGGGAGAAGGTCATTGGCGCATTCCAGACGTTGCCGCCGTTCGCGGGCTTGTTCAGGCCCGGGAGGTTCGGAACGTTGGGCGGAGTCTTGTCGAATAGGTTGTTGGCCCCCACCTCGAGCTTGAGCGCGCCGGTTATTTTATAGGCGACCGTCAGATCGGTGATCGCCGAGACGGGAATCTTCAGGTCTGTGGTGATATTGCTCGTCGAGGCGAGTTCGGACGTCTCGCCATAGACCGTCTCGCGCAGGTTCGCGCTCCATTTGCCCAGCGTCCAATAGGCGTTGCCGACGAACTTCTCGCGCGGCGTCGCCGTGGTGAGCGACGACTGAGCGCTGGGGCTGAGAAGCGTGGTCTGGGTGATGACGGTCGGCGCCGCGGAGAAGTCCTGGGCCGGTAGCGGGTAGAGCTTGGTGATCGTGGTCTTGTTGTAGTTGAGGCCGCCGGTCCAATCGACGTGGCCGAATTCACCGAAGTCCGAGGCGTAGTTGACGGTCAGCTCTGCGCCTTGAGTGCGCGTATCCACACCATTGGTGAACACCGAGATGCCGGCGTAGGAGATGCCGGTGTCCAGCGTGTTGCCGTGGGCGGTGATGGCGTTCAGCACGGCCTGGGAGATCACGTGGTTCACGCCACCGCTGAGGTCTGAGCCGTAGATGAAACCGGTGACGACGATGCGGTCGCGGACGTCGATCTGGTAGGCGTCCAGGCTGATCTGCATGCCTTCGATCGGGTGGGCGACGAGGCCGACGCTGTAGTTGGTCGACTTTTCCGGCTTCAGCGGCGCGAAGCCGGCGATCACCGCGCCGGGCGAGTTTGCCGGCAACTGGACGTCGGCCGAGGAGGGCGAGACGTTGGTGCCCGAGTAGTATTCTTCGGCCAGGGTCGGGGCGCGGAAGCCGTTGGAGATGGTGCCGCGCAGCGCGAACATCGGGCTGAAGTCATAGCGGCCGGTCAGCTTGCCGACCGTCGCCTCGCCGAAGTCGCTGTAGTGCGAATAGCGGCCGGCGAGGTCGAGGTGCAGGTCCTTGATCGGGTCGATGGCCAGATCCACGTAGCCGGCGTAGTCGTTGCGGGTGTGGACGCCGGCGTTGGAGGGATCGTAGCCGGTGAACGACTGGGCGCCGCCGCCGAAGTAGGACGAGGGCTCCCCGGCGTCGATCTCGAACTTGTTCTGGCGGGCCTCGGCGCCGAACGCGAAGTTCAGCGGCGAAGCGGCGCCGACGTCGAAGGTCTTCACGATGTCGAGGTTGGTGGTCCACTCACTGGTGGCGAAGGTGCCGTCGTAGAAATCGCGCTGGGATGCGATCGGTGTGGCCGAAACGGCGGCCAGGACCGGGAACAACTGGGCGTTGGCCGAGCCATCGGTGTAGATGCCGTCACGGTCCTTGCCATAGGTGGTGGAGAGGTCCCAGGACCAGCCTTCGAAGGCGCCCTTGATCCCGCCGGTGAAGGAGTAGTCGTCCTCCGCCAGGGTCTCGACGGGGTCGAAGCCGGCCGGGAAGGGATAGTACTTCACGCCGGTCGAGGTCGTGCCGCTGACCTTTGAGGGCACGCGCAGGTTCTCGTAGGACGAGGCGTTGCGGTGGCTGAAGCTGCCGAAGCTGTAGAGCTCGATCCCGCCACCCAGGTCGTACCCGGCATTGTAGAAGAAGTTGTAGAGATTGTAGGCCGGGTCGCCGTTGATCTTGTTCACCTGCGGCGCGCCGGGCGCATTGGCCACGCCCGCGTCGACAGCGCTGTCGGTGGACAGCAGATTTCCATTGATGTCGTAGAGGCGCCGGTCGGCGCCGCCGCGGACCGTGTGCTCGTGGTAGCGTTCCTCGACCGTGAAATTGAGGAAGCCGCTGTCGCCGAGTTTGGTGCCGTTGTTGAACGACCAGGCGCCAGTCTTGCCATCTCCCTGATAGTTCTGACCAGCGGTCGCGGTAAGCGCACCGCCATCGGAGTTGTTCTTCAGGATGATGTTGACGACGCCGGCGATGGCGTCGGAGCCATACTGGGCCGCCGCGCCGTCCTGCAGGACCTCGATATGGTCGATGGCGCCGACCGGGATCAGGCCAAGGTCCGCGGTCGCCGAGCCCGAATAGGGGCTCCCGCCATCGACGGCGAGGTTGCCAGTGCCGTGGCGGCGTTTGCCGTTCACCAGCACCAGGGTGTCGTTGGGGTTCAAGCCGCGCAATGCGGCCGAAAGGGTCAGGTTGGCCGAGTCGCCGCCGAAGCCCTGGGCGTTGAAGGACGGCAGGTTCTGGGCGATGGCCTGCATCAGGTCGGGCGGGCCGACCTGCTTCAGGGCGTTGGCGCCCAGCACCTGGATCGGCGCCGGGCTGTCGGCGGCCTTCATGCCGGTGGCGCGCGTGCCGGTGACAATCAGTTCGTCGAGTGACGACGGGCCAGCGGCAGCTGCGGCGTCCGCAGCTTCAGCGGCCGCAGCGCCCCTGGCGCTCAGCGCCGTCAGCGCGATGATGCTCGCGCCTACGAATAGTTTGTTCATGTCAGGATCCCCAAATTGTTGTTGGGCCCGACCGAACGCTTCCCCCACCGGCTTCTTAGTTGTCCTTGAGAGTGCCGGGGGGACAGTCGAAGTCCATCTGCACTTGTGGGAATTGGGCAGGCGAGACCAGAAACGCGCCCTTCGACTGCAAACCGCTGAGGGCGGCGCCTGCAAATATTACAGCGCCGAGACAGAGCAGTGTTTGGCGACGTCCATTTTTCAGGCGCCGGCTAAGTGAAGTCCCCGGCGAACCTCGACGGATCGCCATTTTTGACAGTCTTGCGCAAATAAAAGTGGGTCCCGCGACGCTGCGCCGCATCGGTTTGACTTAAATCGCGCGCGGGAGCCGTGGTCCGGAAAAGCGGCTCGACGTTCAGGCTTCGGCGACGAGCGCCTGGATCGAGCGCAACTCATCCAGAGCGTCCGGCCGTCCGGCGCGGGCGAAGGCCACCAACTCCTCGACGGCGCGCAGCGTGCGGGTCGTGGTCGAAGGCCGCCCGCCCCGGCTGCGGTTGAGCCGCAGGGCGCGCTGCTTCAACACCTCGGTCAGGCGGGTCTCGTCGAGCCACACGGCCAGTTCGCTGCGCAGCGCCCACTCAGCGCCGGCCGCGCGCGCCTGGAGATGACGCAATGCGCCGCTCTCGTGCGCGAACTCGATGAGGGCGCGGGCCTCGGAGATGCAACGTTTGAGGGTGGTGAGCGGGACGCGTCGGTCGCTGGTGACCTCGGCGGTGGCGGCGTCCAGGTGGCCGATGGATCCGGCCGGTTCGGTGAGTTCGAGGAACAGGGCCAGCTCGGCGATATCCTTGGCGAAGCTGCGGCCATGGGAGGTAGGGCGGTCAAATTCGTCGGAGCGTTCGGTCTGGGACGGCATTTTCTGCATGCTGAACCACTACAGTTTCAGGAGCTGGTCCGACGCTACGCTTACAACGTAATAAAAGCCATATAACGCGCCCATAAAAATCCTATGGAAACGGTGGCTTCTGGCGGTTGACGGCTAGAATTCCGCCCCTTTCGGATAGGCATCCATCAGGGAACGCAGATAGCCGGTCAAAGGCTCCAGCCAAGGTTCGAAATTCCGCCAGTGATCGGTGGCGTCGGTGAAGATCGGACGGCGCACCTGCTCGGAACTGGCGGTGCGCACGGCGCGGTCGTTTTCGTAGAACCGCAGGCACGCCTCCTCGAACGGCAGACCGCAGTGGTCGAGCAGCTGGCGCACCTGCGTCTGCGGATCGGCGACCATCTGTTCGTAGATCACCCGGTGGATCGCGCCGGGGAGCGCGGCGTCGAAGTGGGCCATCAGTTCCACGTAGTCGCTGTAGTAGCGCGCCAGATCCGTCAGCCCGTAGCTGAACGCCTGACCGGCTGCGAAGTGCTGCTTGAAGGCCGAGAAGCAGCAGCCGATGGGGTGACGCCGGGCGTCGATGATCTTGGCCTTCGGCAGCATCAGCCGGATCAGGCCGATGTGGGCGAAATTGTTCGGCGTCTTGTCGATGAAAAGGGGTGCTGCGGTCTTCCGGTGGACGGCGGCCCGCTGCAGATATTCCTCGCCAAGCGCGCGAAGCTCGTCGGCTGAGAGCGCGGCCAGGATGTCGGGGTAGACGCCCTCCGACGGCTTGCCGCGATGACCGCCGAGCCGGGCGGCGAGAACCTCGACGTCGGGAAGTTCCTGGGTGCCTTCCACCTGGCTGTGGCTGGCCAGGATCTGTTCGATCAGCGTCGAACCCGAACGCGGCAGGCCGACGATGAAGATCGGGTCGGGCCGTGGGCAGCCGCCGCCGGCGCGGGCGGCGAAGAAGCTGGCGCTCAACAGCGCCTTGCAGCGCGCCACATGGATGGCGGTCTCGTCAGCGTCATAGGGCAGCGCGGCGCGGCGCAGGGCGTTGGCGTCGGCATAGCTCTGAAAGGCGCTGGCATAGTCGCCGGCCGCCTCATGCGCCGCGCCCAGGGCGAATTGCAGGTGAAAGCGGCCTTCGTCGCCGAGGTCGGGCCTGTCGAGCGCGGCCGTCATCAGGGCGATGTCGTCTCGGCTGAGGGCCTCGGTCTTGAGATTGGCCAGGCTCCACCAGGCCTCGCCCAGCCCGGGCCGCAGGCGGATCGCCTCGCGGTAGGCGGCGATAGCTTCGCCCTGCCGGCCCAGCGTCTTCAGGACATGGCCGTAGGCCATCCAGGTAAGGGCCACGCCGGGGTGGGCGTCGAGCACGGCGCGGTAGGCCTGAGCCGAGGCCTCATAGTCGCCGATCTGCATCCGGGCCGCCGCGCCGAGCTGGCGGTAGAGCGGGTGGCTGGGGTCCTCGGCGGTCAGGCGGTCGGCTTGGATGACGGCCAGCGCCGCCTTTCCCTGGTGATGCAGCGCCATGGCGTAGGCGTAGCGGGCGGCGGTGAAGCCAGGGGCGCGCGCCAGGGCGCGGGACAGCAGGGCCTCAGCGTCGCCCGGCCGACCGGTGCGCGCCGCCAGCTCGGCGAAGGCCCAGAGCGCCTGGACGTCATCGGGGCGTTGCGCCAGTCGGGCGTTCAGCAGGCGATGGCAATCGGCGGCGCGGCCCTCGCACAGGGCGTCGGCGGCGGCGATCAGCTGCGGATCGGTGACCGAAGCGCGGATCTGGCGGGCGTAGGCCTGGTCCGCGCCATCGACATCGCCGGCCAGCCGAAGGCGGTCGCCCAGCGCGCCCCAGCCCTTGGCGTCGGTGGGCGGGACGGCCGGAGGATGACGATCCGCCGGCGCCAGGGTCACTGGGGGGCGTATCCGAAGCGCTCCACCCAGGGCGCGAGCTTGGGCAGGGCCGGGGCCATCTGCTGGCGGTAGCGGCGCCACTGGCCGACGCCCTCGGCGCTGAGGCCGCCAGCCAGCTGCGCGCCGGACGGTGTGGCGATCCCGCGGTCGCGGGTCCGGTTGGAAAACGCCCGCAGGTCGTCGGTCCAGGGGAGGCCGAGGAACGCACACACCGCGCCGACCACCCCGTCGAAGTCCTCGATCAGCGCCTCGTGCCGCACGACATGCGTCCGCCCGGCCAGCGCCGGCGCCAGGCGCTCGGCGACCTGCATGGCCGCATCGTAGTAGCCCGCCGCGCCCGGCAGGGTCAGCAGCTGGTAAGCCGAGCCGCTCATCACGAACCGCCGGCGATAGCAGCTCAGCACCACGTCGCGCGGATCGCGCTGGGCGAACAGGATCCTCGCCTGCGGGAACAGCCGCGCGATCAGAGGAAGCTTGAAGGTGTTCAGCGGATGCTTGTCGACGAAGAGCTTGCCTTCGACCTGAGCGCCTTCCTCGCGGACACGGGCCCAGTAGGCGGCGCGCAGCGGGGCGAGCTCGCCCTCGCTCGCCACGGCCAGCCGATCGAGGTCCTGCGGCGCGGCCAGGAAGGCGCGCATGGCGGCTGACAGCGTCTCGCGCTCCTCGAGAGCCCGGACCTCGGGGTGGCTGGCCAGCACCTGCTCCAGCAGGGTGGTGCCCGAGCGCGGGAAGCCGAGCAGGAAGACGTGTCCTGTCGCTCCGGGCGCCGGCTCGCCCGCCGCGGTCCAGGCCTTGGGGTCGATGGCCTCGAGGCGCCCGATCATCCCATGCGCGAACTCCAGCGCGCTTGGCGGCGCACCGTAGGTCGCCGCGTAGGTGCGCCACAGGCCCATGTTGCAGGCGGCATAGGCGCTGAAGGCCTCAGGGATGCGGTCCCGGGCGTCAAGCACATCGCCCAACAGGCCTTGCGCGAAAGCGAGCTGTTGCGGCGTCAGCCGCGGATCGGGGATGACGGCTTCAAGACGAGCCTGGGCCGCCGGCGCGTCGCCGTCCGCGAGTTCGGCGGCGGCCGCTACGTTGACGGCGTCCGGATAGCCCGGCTGGGCGGCCAGCACCTTGTCGGCCATGGCGCGCGCCTCGGCGTGGGCGCCACGTCGGCTCATCAGATTGGCGAGCCCGGCCAGACCCCCAAGGTTCTCGGGCTGCAGCTCGATCGCGCGGCGGAAGGCCGCCTCGGCCTCGTTCAGGCGGCCCAGGCTCTCCAGGCAGCCGCCGCGGGCGCCGTGCGCTCCGGCGAAGGCGGGTGCGATCGCGACCGCCTGGTCGAACTGCGCCAGGGCCTCGGTGTCCCGCTCAAGGCGGCGCAGGCAAAGCCCCAGGGCATTGCGCGCGCCGGGGTCGCCGGGGGCGAGCGCCACCGCGCGCTGGAGCAGGCGAACGGCGTCTTCGAAGCGCTCTTCGCCTTCGAGCTTGAGGGCGGCCAGGTTGAGGACGGCCGGATGCTCCAGGCCGCCGGCGAGGGCGCGTTCGGCCAGCCGGCCCGCGCGCTCGAAGTCGCGAGCCTGCACCGCGGCGCCGATCTCAGCCAGCGCCGCCTTTTCGCCGGCTGGATCGCGCGCTGCGGGCGCCGGCGCCGCTGCGGCGATTTTCAGGCTGATCGGGCCGCTCTTCCAACTGGTCAAGGCCACGTCCTCAATTGTCGCGGGTTCCCCCTGTCGCCTGATTACCCGATGCGGCCGGCGCGGGCGAGCGGGGCAAAAACAAAGGGCGGCGGATTGCTCCGCCGCCCTTCCATTCCGAAGTGGGTGACCGCCTTAGAAGTCGGCGCTCAGGCCCACGAACATGTACCGGCCAAGCGCGTCGTAGACCTGCGGGTAGGTGCCGCCGTTACAGGCGCCCACAGGGCAGTTCGAGGCGCCGATGATCGGCGGATCGTTGTCGAACACGTTGTTCACGCCAACCCGGAAGTTCAGGTTGTTGTGGACGGTGAAGTTGGCCGTCAGGTCCAGATAGCTGCGCGAGGACAGCGCCCGGTCGGTCTCGTACTGGAGGCCGGGGTTGTTCAGCTGCGGGTTGCTCGAGTAGGCGTCGAGCTTCACGCCGCCGAAGTAGCGCCATTGGGCCGAGAAGCTGAGGCTCTTGAGCCAGTCGCCGTAGGAGTAGGGCGTGGTCCAGGTGACCCGCAGCTTGTGACGCCACACCGGCGCCGGGCCTTCGCCGTTCGGGCCGGCGCAGACCGTGCCGTAGAGGCCGGCGCAGTCGTAGGACGGGCCGCCCGGCAGGGGCTGGGTCTTCAGGTTGTCGAGCCAGGTGCCGACCATGCTGACGGCGACGGAGCCGTTGTCGCCGAGGCCTAGGTTCGACAGATCCGAACGGTAGTTGACGTTCAGATCGATGCCGCTGGTGTTCAGCGACCCGGTGTTCAGAGTGGTGTCCTGAACGAAGCCAGTCGGGTCGAGCCACAGGGAGTTGTTGCCCGGCTCGCGGTGGACGAGGTTGCAGAAGAACGGGTTCTGTGTCGACACGCACTGGTTCAGGATCAGGTTGGCGCCGAGGCCGGCGATGAACTGATCGACCTTGATGTCGAAGTAGTCGATCGAGACGGAGAGACCCGGCACGAACTTGGGCTGGAAGACGACGCCGGCGGTGTAGGTGTCGCTGATTTCCGGCTTCAGGTTCGGGTTGCCGCCAAACTGGCCGTTGTACTGGTTGGCCGGGTTCTTCTCGATGGCCAGGACCTGGGCGGTGGTCAGGTGGAAGGCGCTGGCGCATTGCGCGACCAGCGGGTTGGCCGCCGTCAGGCCGGCGCAGGGGTCCTGCGTGCCGTCCAGGCCGACGTTCTGAGGCGCGAACAGTTCGATGACGTTCGGGGCGCGGACGGCGCGGTTGTAGCCGGCCCGGAAGCGCAGGCCGTCGATCACTTCCCACTCGCCCGACACCTTGTAGGTGTTGGTGTCGCCGATCGAGGAGTAGTCGGAGAAGCGGTAGCCGAGTTCCAGGGACACGTCCTTGGCGAAGGGCATGTCGCTGATCAGCGGCACG
>NZ_SSMZ01000269.1 GCF_004799395.1 Phenylobacterium sp. | reverse complement strand
CCGCCGACCGGGCTCAGGCGGCGGGCGAGCCGCTCGGCCTGCTGCATGGCGTCCCGGTCACCGTGAAGATCAACATCGACCTGGAGGGACAGGCCAATTCCAACGGCGTCGTGGGCCTCGCCAACCTGATCGCGCCGGGCGACTCTCCCGTCGTCGCCAACCTGCGCGCCGCCGGCGCGGTGATCTTCGGCATGACCAACACGCCGGAGTTCTCGCTGCGCGCCTTCACCTCCAACCCGCTGCACGGCCAGACCTACAATCCGTGGGATCCGGCGGTCACCTGCGGCGGTTCGTCCGGTGGGGCCGGCGCGTCGGTGGCGGCCGGGATCGGCGCCATCGCCCACGGCAATGACATTGGCGGCTCGCTGCGCTGGCCCGCCAGCTGCAACGGCGTCGCCACCCTCAAGCCGACGCTCGGACGGGTTCCCGCCTACAATCCCAGCGCCGCCGCCGAGCGGCCGCCCATGGCCCAGTTAATGAGCGTCCAGGGCCCCCTGGCCCGCGAGGTCGCCGACGTGCGCCTGGCCCTGGAGGCGATGAGCCGCCGCGACCCGCGCGACCCCTGGCAGGCGCCCGCGCCGCTGACGGGCCCCGCGCTGGCCCGGCCCATCAAGGTCGCCCTGGCCGAGATACCCGCCGACCTCGATGCCGACCCCGAAGTGCTGGCCCTGCGCGACCGGGCCGCCGCGCACCTGGCCGCCGCCGGCTATGAGATCGTCCCTGTCGCCGTCCCCGACATCACCCGGGCCTGGCAGCTCTGGTGCGACCTGATCTCCACTGAGATCGCCACCGTCCAGATCGGCCCGATGCGCGAGCTCGGCAGCCCCGCCTTCCTCGGCGCCCTGGAAGGTCTCCTGAAGATGGCCACCATCCTCGACGCCCCCGGCTACATGCAGGCCATGGCCTCGCGCGCCGGCCTGCTCAGGGACTGGCTGATGTTCCTGGAGACCTATCCCCTGATCCTGGCGCCGGTGGCCGTGCAGCCGACGCCGGCCTTCGACGCCGACCTGCAGGGCGACGCGGCGCTCTATCGGATTTTCCACAATGACCAGCGGTTCCTGGGCGCGATCAGCGTCCTGGGCCTGCCCGTCGCGGTGGTTCCCGCTGGACTCACCGCCGCCGGCCATCCGGTGGGCGTGCAGCTGATCGCCAGCCGATACCGCGAGGACGTGGCGCTCGACGCCGCCCAGGCGATTGAGGACCGCGTCGGCGTGTTGGCCCAGAGGCTTTGGGCGCGCTGACCGGCGAATCCGCCAATCCTGTCCACACGGAACACCCACACTCAAACCCAGCGTACGGAGCCTAGCGATGTCAGTGGTCGACGGCGTGAGACACGAACTCAAGGAAGCCGAGCACCAGCTCCTGGTGCAGCTGCGCTTGCTGCGCCGCAGCCTGCGCGCCGAGCATGCGGCGGTCAAAGGCGAGCCCGACCTGACGCTGGGCCAGCGCGTCGCCGACACCGTCGCCGCCACCATGGGCTCCTGGAAATTCATCATCATCCAGACCACGATCCTGCTCGTCTGGATCGTGCTGAACGTCACGGCCTATGTGCAGAAGTGGGACCCCTACCCTTTCATCCTCCTGAACCTGGCGCTGTCGTTCCAGGCCGCCTACGCCGCGCCCTTCATCATGATGAGCCAGAACCGCCAGCAGGACATCGACCGCAAGGAGGCGGAGGAGGATCACCAGATCAACATCAAGGCGGAGCTCGAGATCGAGCTCCTGCACCAGAAGCTCGACGCGCTCCGCGAAAAGGAAGTCCTGGCGCTGACCGAAGCCATCGCCGACCTCACGGAGCTGCTGCAGGCCGAGCGCCGGGCCAAGGGCGGGGCGTCCTCGCCGTCGGCCTGACCCCGCTGTCGCCCGCGGATCAGAAATGGTGCGTGCAGAACGCCAGCAGCAGGATCACCGGAATCGGCACGCCGATGGCGAAGAGCAGAATGGAGCGCATAGGGACCTCTTCATGGCTGAGCTGTTGAAAATCCGCTTTCCAACGCTCCAGCTTGGTGGTCGTTCCGCCTGAAATTCAGACTCGTCACGCGCCGATTGTTCTGCTTTTGTTCTGATCATGCTGATGAAGATGCGCATCGTGCCGATCGGCGACCAGGCGACGCTGGGGGACCACCGCCACTATCCGGGCGCCCGCCTGCTGCTGGTCTGCAGCCTGTGCGGCTGGGACAAGGCCTACCGGGCGGAGCGGGTGATCGACCGCCTGCGGGAGCTGAAGTCCGGCGGCCACGCGACCCGCCTGGAGCAGGTCGCCCGCCGCGTCGCCTGGAACTGTCCCGGCTGCGGTCGCGTGAAATGGCGCTGCCACTTCGCCTGGCCCCCCGGCTTCGACGACCGCGAAGCCAAGCGCCTGGCCAACCTCTACCGCAATTGACGCCGGCTAGCCGTGGGCGTCCCTGGCGGTGATCGTATAGACCTTGAAGGGGCCCTCGTGGTCCCCCGCACAGCCCGCCTCGATCGCCGCGCGGTTCTTCTGAACCGCACCCAGCACCCAGGCCGGCGCCATCGGGAACCGCGCTTTCATACCGGCGAAGCTGCTGTCGAAGGTCGTGGGCTGCTGCACAGTCTCCGTCGGCAGGGGCTTGGGATTGATGTTCATGCTGAGGCCATGGAAGCCGTCCAGCTGCGCTGGCCCGACGCCGAAGCCCTCGGCGTTGACCCACACCAGGCAGTTCGCCGTGGCGAAGGCCCCGTGCCGCGACACGGTCGCCACCGAGATCAGGTTCTTCTGATAGGGCGCCTCGGCCTCGGCTGCGGCCAGCGCCGGACCCGCCGCCGCGATCAGCGCCCCTGCGACCCACACCAGTTTCGACAAACGCTGCATCGGTGACCTCCAAGCTCGGCCATGATGAGGCGAAAGGAACTGGGCCAAATCGCGGCGAGTCTGAATTGTGGCGCGCTTTTCGCGCACCCGCTAGGCCGCCGGAGCCGGAGGTTGACGCCACGGCCGCGTTGACGCGCGACGAACGAGGGTCGATCAAGGGGCCCGGGTCATCGGAGGATGCGTCCATGAAGTGCGGCTTGTTCTTCGGCTTGGCCGGCCTCGCCTGCGGCCTGACGCTCGTCGGCGCCGCTGGAGCCGCGCCCTATCAGGCGCCGCTCAACGGCTTCGGCCAGCCCGACCTCAGCGGCAACTGGACAAACACCACGCTCACGCCCCAGGCGCGCCCGGCGCTCTATGGCGCGCGCCGCGCCCAGACGCCCGAGGAGGTTCGGCTGCTGGAAGGCGCCAACGCCGCCAAGGACGCGGCCTCCGCGGCCCCCGTCTCCACGACTGGCGCCGACGGCGCCTCGGACAATGTCGGGGCCTACGACCGCGCCTGGATCGACCAGGGCGCGAAGGTCATGCGGGTCAACGGCGAGCCGCGCACCTCGCTGATCACCACCGCCGACGGCCAGCCGCCGCCGCACCGTGGCGAGGCCGCCAAGCCCCTGCCGCCCGGCGCGGGCTCAGTCGAGGCTGGACGTCAGGCCGTGAAACAGGCCGCCGACTTCGACCAGTTCGCCGCCCAGGGCAACGTCGCCGCGGGGCGGATGGGCTCTTTCGACAACCCGGAGAGCCGCGGCGTCGGCGAGCGCTGCATCATCGGCTTCGGCCGCAACGCCGGCCCACCGATGTTCCCCAACGGCTGGTACAACAACAACTACCTCTTCGTGCAGGGCAAGGACGAGGTCGGCATCGTCGTCGAGATGAACCACGACGTGCGCCACGTCCGCCTGAACGCCGGCCACCGTGCCGACGAGGTCCGGCCCTGGTTCGGCGACAGCGTCGGCCGCTACGAGGGCGACACCCTGGTCGTCGAGACCGACCACTTCCCGCAGGCCCAGGCCTATTTCGGCGCCTGGAAGGACCTGAAGGTCACCGAGCGCTTCACCCGCGTCGGCAAGGACCGCCTGCTATACCGCTTCACCGTCGAGGCGCCCTCGGTCTGGGACAAGCCCTGGGGCGGCGAGTACGAGTTCCGTCCGCTGAAGGGCCAGCTCTACGAATACGCCTGCCACGAGGGCAACCACGCCTTGCCCGGCATCCTCGCCGGGGCCCGCGCCGAGGAACGCGCCGCCGCCGCCGCGGCGACGCCCGCGAAGGCCGGCGGACGCTAGGAACGTCCACGGCTCCTCCCCGTCAGGGGGAAGGCTAAGGCTTCGGCAGCGAAGGCTCCGCCACGGCCTCCGCCTCCCGCGGCCGTTCGCTCAGCACGAACCCGCCCTCGGTCTCCGGGTCCTCCAGCAGCGCCTTGCCCGACCCGTCGAGCCGCAGCCACTCCAGCCCCTGAGCCAGCGTCAGCACGCGCGCCTGGCGGTGGTGGAGCGGCTTGCCGGTGTCGACCATGGGCGTGGAGAACGCCGTCCCCGGCGCGCCAGTCACGAAGGTGAAGCTCTCCAGCGGCCCCTCGTGGTCGGAAGGGTGCGCCACATCCCACAGCCCCGCGAAATAGCGCACCCGGTCGGCCTCGTCCCGCGGCGTCCAGCTGATCTCCCAGCGCCGCTTCGCATCGCCCTTCTTCCACTCCGGCGGCTCGTCATATTCGATGAAGCCGGTCAGCGGGATCAGCGCGCGCCGGCGCTTGTAGGGCTCGCGGAACGCCGCTGTCGTATCCACCGTCTCCAGCCGCGCGTTGGTGCACATCGCCTTCCACGCCGAGACCGGCCCCTTGTGGAAGAACGGCACCATCCACCACCGCCGCTCCATCCCCTCCAGCCCGGCCGAAGGATCGGTCGGATCGACGGCCCGGATCATCGTCGCCCGGTTGGACGGCCTAAACGACCGCTCCACCGGCCGGTTCGGCTCGGCGTCGGCCCAGGCGAACGGGATCCCCAGCTCGGCGAAGACGCTGTCGTAGTCGCCCCGCGACACCCGAAGGCGATATTCGTTGCACATGGCCGACAGTGAAGCGCGAAGACCCCGCGAGGGAAACCAACCGCCGCGTGCAGGGGTCGCGTCCCCGGTGGTGGTGTAGCCCACCACCCATAGCGGACGTTTGGCGAGTCCGAGTACAGTCGCCCCTTAGTGATCCGCTGGGGGGCGGCATGGACATGCGTGGCAAGACCAATCTGACCGAAATCTACGCCTCGGAGCGCGCGTCCTCCGGCGGCGACGTTATTCACCACTCAATGTGACGGCTGGCTGAACGCCCTGTGTTCTCCGGATGGCGTAAGGTCCGCTTCCCACACAGAAAATCCCGAGCCCCAACCCTCGCTCAAGAAACTGAAAAATTCAAAGAACAAATCAAGAACATTGGCCGTGTTGCAGCCCAAAAAAACAACCGGGTAACCACCCTGCATGACCGCCGCTTAACCGCGCCGGCGCAAGGCTGGCAGTTGCCGCGGCGGACGGTCGCCCAGCTTCGAGGAGTTCGACCATGAAGACCATGACCTGGGCCCTCGCCGCGGTCGCCAGCGGCCTGGCGGTGATGACCGCCGTCGCCCTGGCCCCCGCCCATGCCGCCCCGGCGCCGGAGGCGCGGCTGATCTCGCCCGCCGATTGCGCCTGCCGCCACGCCGTCGAGTTGCTCAACGCGGGCCGGTACGGCGAGGCGATGCCGATCCTGCAGCGGCTGGCTGAAGGTGGCGACGGCATCGCCATGAACGACCTCGGCTACGTCTATGAAGAAGGCCTGGGCGCGCCCGCCGACCCGGCCAAGGCGGTCGCCTGGTTCCGCAAGAGCGCCGCCCTCGGCGTTGGCGCCGCCCACCTCAACCTCGCCGGCATGTACACCGTCGGCGACGGCGTCCCACGGGACGACGGCGAGGCCTTCCGCCAAATCCAGGCCGCCGCCGACGCCGGCGATGTGGACGGCCTTTTCGCGCTCGGGCGCGCCTACCAGCACGGCACGGGCGTCGCCGTCGACTACGCTAAGGCCATGGAGATCTACCACCGCGCCGCCAAGGGCGGCCATGCCACCGCCCTCAACCAGATCGGCTTTCTCTATCAGCACGGCCTTGGCGTGTCGGCGAACCCCACCACCGCCTACTGCTGGTACGCCTTCGCCACCGCCAACGGCTACGCCGACTCCGCCCGCCACATCGCTGAACTCGAAGCCCAGGGCCAACCCGCCCCACCGCCCGGCGCCTGCGAGGTCGTCAATCGCAGCTGACCGGCGCAACTCCTGGCACCACACCCGCCCTTAAGCGATCGCCAATCCCAAGGCTCCGGCGGCCGCCTCCGTTGAACCTCCGGCAAGCTCGGCCGTTACACTCACGACCCGCGCTCGAGGCAGACCCACGGATACCCACGCATGCCCAGCCTTCGCCTTGCACTCGTCGCCACCCTGGCCCTGGCCGGCGCGGGCCTCACCGCCTGCGACCGCAGCCACGAGAGCGCCGCCAGCCAGAAGGCCATCGGCCACGTCGAATCCGCTGCCGGAGACCTGACCGGCAGCGACAAGCTCAAGGCCCAGGGCAAGCACGACGAGGTCGTGGGCGGCGTGAAGTCCGCCGTCGGCGACGTGAAGGACACGGTGAAGGACGCCGTGCAGAAGTAAGGCCGCCGTTACGGCGGCTAGAGCATTCGACATCTAAGTTGATGCATAGCCGTCGTGGCGGAAATAGTTGGCGCATTCCTGCGGGGTGAAGGCGTCGAGCACGTGGCCGATGCGATCCCAGAG
>NZ_SSMZ01000268.1 GCF_004799395.1 Phenylobacterium sp. | reverse complement strand
GGCGGACCTTGTCCTCCAGCACGCGGTCGGCGCTGATCGACCAGGTGGGGGTCTTGGGCGTCTTGCCGACGCAGATATTGCAGGGCGTGACGATCGCCTCGTTCAGCTCCTGCAGTTCTTCGGAGCGGCGCACGGCGGTGTCGCTGCTGATCTTCCATTCCTGAGCGGTGCGCTTGTCCTTCATCGACTCCGAGAAGCCGAGGGCCACAGCCGCCTGCATCTTGTCGTCGAGGGTCATCTCGGTCGCGTTTTCGACCTCGCCATCGTCGTGGATGATCTGGACGTGGCCGTAGGCGCGGATCACGCCCTGGGCCGGGGCCTCTTTGTCGCGGGGCGTCCGCGCCTGGCCCTCCGGCAGAGGCGGGGGCTCTTTATAGACCAGCCGGTCGGCGCGCAGCGTGCGGTCCTCGTAGCGCACTTCGACGTGGCCCTCGGCGGTGGTGATGCCGTTCTTGGCGTCACGGCTGAGCTGGTCGGCCTCGATATAGAGCTCGCCCGGCTTGAGCCCGTCGGTGTGTTCAGGCGCCGCAGGCCTCGGCTTGTCGGTTCCGCGGGCGCTGTCGTTGAGGATCTGGCCCCGCTGATCCTTGCTGAGCGGACTTTGCTCATATGGGGTTCCCGGCTCGGGCTGGGCCAGGACCACACACGGCCAAAGCACGGCGGCCGCCGCCCCCGCCAGCAGCGCGCGCTTCATGGCCCAGGGGGCGGAAGAGGGGCGGGCTGCTGGCAGCGCGCGCCGACGCGGATTCATCTTGGCCTTCCGATCCTCATCGCGACGCGACTTATCGCCTGCATAGCCGGGCATGCGGACGATTCAACCGTCTTCGGTGTAGCAGAGCAGCGTCAGGCCAGACAGCAGCGCGACCACCGCCGGAGCCCACGCCGCCGCGAATAGCGGAATGATGTGGGCGCGGCCCAGGGCCCCGGAGAGTTGGTTGAAGAAAAACACCACGAACCCCAGCGCCACCCCGGCGCCGGCGAGGCCCGCCAGGCCGCCCAGACGCACCAGCCGAAGCGAGAAGGCCGCGGCCAGGATCGCCATGGCCGCGAACATCAGCGGCGTCGACAGGAGCTGCTCGAAGCGCAGCCGGTAGCCGGAGGCCGAGAAGCCGGAATCCTCGGTCTGCTTGATCGCTCCGGGCAGACGCCAGAAGGCGATGGTGTCCGGCGAGGCGAAGCGCTCCACGGCGGCCTCGGGATCCAGCGGCGAGCGGATCGACAGGCTGTCGGACTGCACTGAACTTTCGCCGGCGGTGGCCTCGCGCACGTTCGTCAGCTGCCAGAAGCCCGGGTGCAGCACCGCCTCGGTAGCCTCCAGCCGGCGCTTGAACTCCGGCTGGCCGTAGCTGTTCTTCTGATAGACGAACAGCGACACGTCATGCAGGCGCACCTCGCCCTGGATCGTGTCGCGGCTCTTGGCGTGGATCACCATCTGGGTGCGTTCGTCGCCCTGGCGCAGCCAGACGTCCTTGGGCGCGTCGCCGATATAGCTGGCCATGAGCTTCGCCCGCTCGACCTCGAAGCGGGCGCTGAGCGCGGCGGACACCGGGCTGATGGCCAGGACCGCGAAGATGCCGAAGAGGAAGGCGGCGAACGCCGACGGAAGAATGAAGCGCCACGCCGACACCCCGGCGGCGCGCATGGCCACCAGCTCGCTGCGACGGTTGAGGCCGACAAAGGCGCTGATGCCGCCGAACAGAAAGACGAATGGCAACAGGATCTGGATCACCGACGGCGACTGCAGCAGGGTGAGGCGGAAGATGTCGCCTGCACCGACCTCGGTGCGCACGCCGACGGTGCGCGACAGCGTGACGAACTGCACCAGCAGGATCATCGAAGAGATCATCACCAGGGCGACGCCGACGCCGACGATGTTGCGGCTCAGCACATAGCGGGTGAGGCGGGAGTTCATCGCGGCGGCCTCACGCCACGGCCGGCGCGAGGCGCGCGGCGCGGCGGATATCGATGAAGCGGCTGACCCGCTGACGGAAGATGCCGCGCAGGGCGAGCGCGGTCGCGCCAATCGGGATCGCGTATTGCAGGATGTTGACCCAGACGTTGGCTTCCGACGCGGACTGGGCCACGAAGCCCAGGATCCGGATCAGGATGGCGACGCCGATGGTGATGGCGATCCGCCGGGTGTAGCCCAGGCGCGAGAACCCGCCCCCGATGATCGCCGACAGCGCCAGGGCCATGGCCGCGATATTGTAGAGCGGGGTGGCGATCCGGAAGTTGCCTTCGGCCAGCAGGGCCTTGCGGTTCTTCTGCTCCCAGGCCTGCTGCAGGTCGGGATGGAACAACTCGTGGAGATAGCGGTCCGAGGGCTTGTAGTGGACCATCTCGTCGGGGTCCGTCAGCTGGTTCAGTTCATACGGATATTCGTTGAAAGTCAGGTAGTTGAGCACACCGCGCTCGGAGAATTTCTGAGTGGACCCGTTCTCCAGCATCAGCACCTCGTCGCCGTTGCGCTTGGCGATGTGGCCAGAGTTGGCCATGTAGGTCGTGGCCCCCCCCTTGTCGTCCGTTTGATGGATGAACAGGTTGTGCATGTCGCCCTTCTTGTCGATGCTTTGGGCGTAGACCGTCAGGCCGGGCGCCGGCGCGGTGAACTCGCCCTCGCGCACCAGGGCCGCCGCGACGTCGGTCTTCACGTCGTTCATCACCTCGCGCAGGGTCCGATAGGCCAGCGGCTGGACCCACAGGTTCATGATGAGCGCCAGCAGGGCGACCGTGCTGGCCAGGCGGATGGCCGGCGAGATCACCCGCCAGCGGCTCATCCCGCCGGCGAAGCAGACGACGATTTCCTGCTCGGTGTGCAGGCGGTTGAGCGCCACCAGGCCGGCCGCGAACACCGCGAAGGGCAGAACCATGTTGGTCAGCTGCGGCATGGACAGGAGGGTGATCTTCAAGAAGACCATGGCGCTCTGACCGTGGTTGACGATCAGGTCGAGGCTCGAGAGACTCGTGCCCAGCAACGCAACCCCCGTCAGCGCCGCCGTGGCGAGAAGGGTAGGGCCGAGCAATTGCCGGAGCAGGTAGCGGTCGATCAGGCGCATCGGTAAGAAATAGGGCTCACTCGGAGTTTTTAGCCGCGCCCCCGCCGCGGAGGTGATCTAAACCATGCGTCGCCGCGCCAGACAACCGCCGGGCAGGGCCCGTAGGTGGCGGTTGGACCGCGACAGAGCTTTTTCGCCACACCACACCTGAGAGACCCTGAATGGATATTGAGTTCGTCGCCGCCGGCGCAGCCCTGTCGCCGAAGACCGCCCTGGGGCGGCTGGTCCACGAGGGCGTGGCCCTGGACGGCGCCCTGGCGCAGGCCGTGGCCGCCAGCCGCTTCACCGGCGCCAAGGGCCAGACCCTGGACGTGCTGGCGCCCGCCGGCGTCGACGCCGCCCGCCTGGTGCTGGTGGGGCTCGGCAAGGCCGAGGCGGTCGATGCGCTGGGGATCGAGCATGCCGCGGCGGCCGCCTATTCGGCGGTGAAGGCTTCGGGCCTGACGACGCTGCGGCTGGAGCTGCCGGACGCCTCGGCGGAGCTGGCGGCCCGCGCAGCGCTCGGGGTGCGCCTGGGCAGCTACCGATTCGACAAGTACCGCACCAAGGAGCCGGCGGAGAAGAAGCCGTCGATCGTCAAGGCCGAGATCGTGGCGGCCGGCGCGGACGCCGCGTTCGCCGCCTTCGCACCGCTGGCCGCCTTAGCCGATGCGGTCAGCTTCACCCGCGACCTGGTCTCCGAGCCGCCGAACGTCCTCTATCCCGCGGAATTCGCCGCTCGGGTGAAGGCGTTGGAGAGCCTCGGCCTGGAGGTCGAGGTGCTCGGCGAGGCCGAGATGATGAAGCTCGGCATGGGCTCGCTGCTGGGCGTCGGCCAGGGCAGCGTGCGCGACAGCCAGCTGGCGATCCTCAAGTGGTACGGCGCCGACGACAAAAAGGCCCAGCCCGTCGCCTTCGTCGGAAAGGGCGTCTGCTTCGACAGCGGCGGCATCTCGCTGAAGCCGGCCGAAAACATGGAAGACATGAAGTGGGACATGGGTGGCGCGGGCGCGGTGGCCGGCCTGATGCATGTGCTGGCCGGGCGCAAGGCCAAGGTCAACGCCATCGGCATCCTGGGCCTGGTCGAGAACATGCCCGACGGCAACGCCCAACGCCCCGGCGACGTGGTCACCTCGATGTCGGGCCAGACCATCGAGATCATCAACACCGACGCCGAGGGCCGCCTCGTGCTGGCCGACGCCATCTGGTACTGCCAGGACCGCTTCAAGCCGAAGTTCATGGTCGACCTCGCGACCCTGACCGGCGCCATCATCGTGGCGCTCGGGAACGACTTGGCCGGCTGCTACTCCAACAACGAAGAGCTGGCGGCGAACCTGATCGCGGCGTCGAACACCGAAGGTGAGCCCCTGTGGCGGATGCCGCTGCCGGCGCAGTACGACAAGAACATCGACTCGATGATCGCCGACATGAAGAACACCGGCGGCCGGCCCGGCGGCTCGATCACCGCGGCCATGTTCATCCAGCGGTTCGTCAACGGCGTGCCCTGGGCGCACCTCGATATCGCCTCGACGGCGTGGAAGAAGCCGTCGTCCATCCCCACCAGTCCAGAGGGCGCCACCGGCTATGGCGTGCGCCTGCTGAACCGCATGGTGGCGGAGAAGTACGAGGGCTGATTTGCCGAAAACGCCTACGTCCGACGCGGCGACCGAGGTCTGGTTCTATCACCTGGAGCGGACCGGGCTGGAGCAGGCCCTGCCCGAGTTGCTGGAGAAGACCCTTCAGCGCGGCTGGAAGGCGTTGGTGCGGGTTCGCGAGGCCGAGCGCATGCAACACCTCGACGCCGCGCTCTGGACCTGGCGCGACGAGAGCTTCCTGCCGCATGGGCCCGACGACGAGCCGCAGGCGACGCGCCAGCCAATCCTGCTGACCACCGGCTTCGACAACGCCAACGCCGCGGACGCCCTGTTCCTGGTGGACGGCGCGGAGCCGGGAGAGCTGTCGGGCTATGCCCGCTGCGTGGTGCTGTTCGATGGCGGCGACGAGGCGCAGCTGGCGGTGGCCCGGGCGCAGTGGAGCAAGATCAAGGCGACCGGCCTGCCGCTTTCCTACTGGAAGCAACAGGCGCGCGGCTGGGAGCGGCAGGCGTGAGGGCCTGGGCGGGCCTGAGCCTGGCGGTGCTGCTGGGCGCCTGCGCGGACGCGCCCAGCTACCCCACCACCCAGGCCGCGCCCGCGCCCACGCCCGCTGAGGCCGCGCCGGCGCCCGTGGCCTCGCCGCCGACGCCTGCGGCGCCGCGGCTGGCGACGCCGATCCCGCATCCGCCGGCGACCAGCGCCGTCGCCGGGCCGGACGCCTGTGGCGCGGCGCAGATGCAGGGGCTGGTAGGTCGCCCCCGCACCATGGTCCCCGTGCCGCTGGACCCCAGCCGCCAGCGGGTCGCCTGCACCACCTGCCCGGTGGCCGAGGACGCTGATCCGGCCCGGCTCAATTTTCTGTTCGACGCCGACACTGGCGTGATCCGCCAGGTCCGCTGCGGCTAGGTCCGGGCCGCGGGCAGGTCCGCCTCTGGGATCTGGACGCCCATCTCGCGCAGCAGGCTGAACCATGCCTCGGCGCCGGCGCGGCTGGAGAATTTCTCCACCGCGGTCGCGCGGGCGGCTTTGCGCAGATAGTCGAACCCCCGCGGATAGCGGCAGGCTTCGATCAAGGCCTGGGACAGGGTGTGCGGATCGAAGAACGGCAGCAGGCGGCCGTTGGCCCCGTCCTTGATGGCGTCGTGTAGGGGCGGCGTATCGGAGCCGATCACGTAGCAGCCGCTGGCCATCGCCTCGACCACCGACCACGAGAGCACGAAGGGGTAGGTGTAGTAGACGTGGGCGCTAGACAGGCGGAACGCCGCCAGCAGGGTCTCGTGGGGGGCCTTGCCCATGAAATGCAGGCGCGAGGCGTCCAGCGGCAGGTCGCGGAAGATCAGTTCCTGCCAGCTTCCGCCGCCGGGAGGTGAGCCGCCGTAGGGGCGCGGCCCTTCCTTGCCGAACACCAGCACCTGGGCCTCGGGGACCTGGTCCATCAGCCGGGGCAGGGCGCGCGCGAAGATGTGCAGGCCCCGCATCGGTTCCATGTGGTTGTTGGCGTAGGTGATCACCGGGGTTCCCGGCTTGATGATGCGTCCATCCGGCAGTTCGAACGGGGCTGCGGGGCCGGGATGGATCGCGTCCACGTCGACGCCTTCGTGGATCACCCGCACGAGGGGCCGGAAGACCGGCGGCAAGGCCGAGGCCTGGAATTCGGTCGGGGCCACGATCGCGTCGGCCGCGGTCAGGGCCAGGGCCATCACCGCGTTCTTGGCGTGGACCCGCAACTGCTCTTCCTCGTCGTTGCGGTGGAACTCGGGGTCGAAGCCCACGTCGAGCCCGTGCGCCCGGTAGAAGAACTCCGAGAACAGCACCTGCCTGGCGTTCGGCCACACCTCGTCGAGGAAGACCGTCTCACCCCAGCCAGGATGGCCGACGATCACCTGCGGCTCGAAGCCCTGGGCCTTCAGCGCGCGGGCGATGCGTTGGGCGTTGGTCCCGCGGATCAGGTCGGCTTCGGCGCGCACGGCGTAGGTGAAGATGTCCGGCGTCGTCCCGCGGTCCAGGGCGTAGCGGCCGATGTGCACGCCCGGGACGCCGGGCGAAGTGGCCGACCCGATCGCCGCGCAATCCACGCCGCGCGCCACCAGCGCCGCCGCGAGGCTGCGGAACTGGCCGGGGAAGTTGTTGTGGACGAAGAGCACGCCGTTCGACATGGCCGCCTTCTGCCTGCCCGCGTGGCGGCTGTCACCACCTTCACGGGCTTGGCGGCCCGCGCCATCCCGGCTAATGGCGGGGCGACGCGGCTATGGCGGAATTGGTAGACGCAACGGTTTTAGGTACCGTCGGGCAACCGTGGGGGTTCGAGTCCCTCTAGCCGCACCATCCTGTCGGGCGCCTGCGGAGCTTCGCGGGGCTGGCCCTGAGGGCCTATTGGCGGGACCTGTCCTTCGAAGCCTTGGCGAAGAAGGAGCGGCGTGACATAACCGCCGCCCTCCGCCGGGGCCCGGCGGACTTTGTTTTCACTCCTGAAGGTAGCCCAATCGCGCCAGACGGCGCGGCGGCTGGAAATTGAAGATGTCGATGCAGATCGTTGAAAAGTCTGGTGATGGCCTGAGCCGCGTGTTCGGCGTCACCGTGCCGGTGTCCGAGCTGAACGCCGCCCTGGACGCGCGCATCGCCGAGATCACGCCGACCCTGAACATCAAGGGTTTCCGGCCCGGCAAGGTGCCGACCGCCCACGTGCGCCGCCTCTACGGCAAGGCGCTGATGAGCGAGGTGGTCGAAAAGACCCTCAACGAGACCACCCAGAAGGTGCTCGACGAGAACAAGCTGCGTCCCGCCGCCGACCCGGCCCTGAAGCCGGAAGGCGACATGGATGCGGTGATCGAAGGCAAGGCGGACCTCGCTTACGAGATCGCGGTCGACGTGATGCCGGACTTCGAGCCGGTGGACATCGCCACCCTGTCCCTGAAGCGCCCGGTCTATGAGCCGACCGCCAAGGAAGTCGACGAGGCGGTGGACGAGCTGGCCAAGCAGAACCGCACTTACGAGATCAAGACCGGCAAGACCGTGAAGGCCAAGGACGGCGACATGGTCGTCATCGACTTCCTGGGCAAGCTGGACGGCGTGCCCTTCGACGGCGGCGCGGCGGAGGACGCCGAGCTGGTGCTGGGCTCGGGTCAGTTCATCCCGGGCTTCGAGGAACAGCTGGTCGGCGCCAAGCCGGGGACCGACGTTGAGGTCAAGGTGACCTTCCCCGAGAACTACCAGGCCGAGAACCTGAAGGGCAAAGAGGCGGTCTTCGAGGTCAAGGTGAAGGACGTGAAGGGTCCGGTCGATGCGCCG
>NZ_SSMZ01000267.1 GCF_004799395.1 Phenylobacterium sp. | reverse complement strand
CCCTGGGGGACCTGGATGTCGCGGCACAGCGGCACGCCGCGGTTCATCGCCGCCTGGGTGCAGGTCGACAGGAAGTCGTAGTGGCCGACGCCGGGCAGGGCCTTCAGCTGGGTGCGGGGGATCATCCGGGCCGCAACGCCGCCGTTGGTGTGCGGCGGGGCGACCGGGTCGGCCTCGCCCAGGATGATCGACACCGGCGTGGTCATGGCCGCCAGGCTTGCCGGATCGAAGGCCTGGACGATCGCCGGGGCCATGGCGAAGATCGCGCGCACGCCGCGAATCGTATGGTCGTCGCCGGCGTGGGCGACTTCCGCCGCGAGTTCGGGCGATTTCAGCGCTGCGGTGGCCTCGTCCTGGGTGACCGCCAGCTCCTGTTGCGGCTTGCAGACCCCGTCGTCGGGGTGCTCCTTGCAGAAGGCCTGGAAGCGGGCGAGGTCGACCCGCGCGCCGCCGGCCGCCAGGGCGGTGAAGCCGCCGGCCGAGAAGCCCGCCACGCCGACGCGCCGCAGGTCCAGGTGCGAGCCGAGCACGGGGTCGGAGGCCACCTGGTCCAGCGCGGCCTGCAGGTCGCCGGGACGGTCCCAGAACATGGTCGCGCCGGCCACGGTCATCTTGTCGACGCCGTTGTTGCCGGGGTGGTCGACGGCGATGACGATGAAGCCCTGCTGGGCCAGCACGGTGGTGAACCAGCCCATCATCCGCGCCGATCCGCCGAAGCCGTGGCTGAACAGGATCACCGCGCGGCGGCGCTGGTCGGCGAAGGGCGCGTCCGGGGCGGCGGAACCCACATAGAACATCGGCTGGCCAGGCGGGCCGAGGTCCAGGGACTTCTCGTCGGCCCCCTCGGCGGCCGGATACCAGACGGTGATGCGCACGGTCGGCTTGTGATCGGCGTCGCGCAGGGCGGCGGTGGGATTGGTGGTGGTGAGGTGGCGCTCGCCGACCGGCGTGGTGTCGGCCAGGGCCGCCGTGGCGGTCAGGGCGGCGACGGCGGCCATGGCGAGCAGGTTCAACAAATGCATCGGCGGCTCCGGGGAATCGTCGGCGCGACCCTAGGCGAGGCGCCGCATCCGCGCCGCTTAAATCGCCGTCAGGTCAGGCCGCCCAGGCGGCGGCGAAGCGGCGGAGCAGGGTGCGCGCGGCGCTGTCGGCCTGGCCCGGCGCGGCCGGCGCGAGGCGCAGGAAGAGGTGGCCCTGGCGGTGGGGTCCACGCGCCGGCAGGCCCTGGTTCGCCAGGCGGACCAGCTTGCGTTCGCCGGCCTTTTTGGTCAGCCAGACGATGCGTCGGCCAATGGGCGTGTCCACCGCCACGCGCCCGCCGTCGGCCAGCCGGCGCGGATCGACCGGCGCGGTGATCCACAGGTCGTCGCCGCGCACCTGCATCGCGGGCGCACCTACCAGCACGACGGGAAGCTCGACACCGTCGACCCGCACGGTGTCACCCTGGCGCAGGCCTGGCGGCAGGGTGACGCGCAACGTTCGGCCATCGCGCGCGCGGTGTTCGGCCACGCCGCCGCGCAGGGCGATTTCCGGGCCGAGGGTCAGCACCGCGGGCTGCGGCGGTCGCGGGACCGGCGGCTGGATGATCCGGTCGCGCACGGCCTCGGCCGCCTGGAGGCGGTGATAGGCCGCGACCACCTGATGGAAGTGCTCCTCACCGCCGCCGGGCCGGTCGGGGTGGGCGCGCTTGGCGGCTTCGCGGAAAGCCCGGCGCAGGTCGGCCGGGGTGTAGAACGGACCCACCCCCAGCACATCGCGCGCGGTCTTCAGTGAAATCGGCGGGGCGGAACTCATCTGCGCGCAGGATCGGGCCGACATGGTCAATGGCGGGTTAAACCTTGCCGCCTCTCGTGCTTTTCGCCCGCCTCGGGCTATATCGCAGGCGATGACCGAGAAGACCCTGATCCCGCCGTCGCCAAGCGAGGACGACTATGTCCGCCAGGTCGCATCCGCCGAGGCCTTGCCGCTGCTCAGCGACGACGATCCGTTCACGCTGTTCAACGAGTGGCTGCGCGAGGCGGTGGCCAAGGAACCCAACGACGCCAACGCCATGTCGCTGGCCACCGTCGACGCCGACGGCCTGCCGGACGCGCGCATGGTGCTGTTGAAGGAGGCCGACGCGCGGGGCTTCGTCTTCTATTCCAATGTCGGCAGCGCCAAGGGACGCGAACTGGCGGCCAATCCGAAGGCGGCGCTCTTGTTCCACTGGAAGTCGCTGCGCCGCCAGGTGCGGGTGCGCGGGGCCGCAACCCCGGTCTCGGACGCCGAGGCCGACGCCTATTGGACGACCCGCGCGCGTCCGGCGCAGCTCGGCGCCTGGGCCTCGGAGCAGTCGCGACCGCTGCCCGACCGGCTGGCCTTCGAGAAGAAGATCGCCGAGTTCGGACTGAAGTTCGGCCTGGGCAAGGTCCCGCGTCCGCCGCACTGGTCCGGCTGGCGCGTGGAGCCTCAAAGCATCGAGTTCTGGCGCGACCGGCCGTTCCGCCTGCACGAGCGGCTGGTGTTCGCGCGCTCGGGAGAGGGCTGGACGATCCACAGGCTGTTTCCTTGAGCGCAGCAGAAGAGGCCGCGCTCGTGGACTGGCTGAAGGACCAATCGGAACGGGCGATCGAGACCGCCTGCGCGCGCATCTTCCTGGCCGGCGACGTGGCCTGGAAGGTCAAGCGCAACGTCGACCTCGGCTACGTCGACTTTTCCACGCCGGAGCGTCGCAAGTGGGCGCTGGACCGGGAGCTGGAGTTCAACAGGGCCGCGGCGCCGGACATCTATCGCCGCGTGCGCCCCATTGCTCGTGGACCCGGCGGCTTCAACTGGGACGGCGGCGGCGAGGTTGTCGAATATGCCCTGGAGATGCGCCGCTTCGACGACGGGGCGGTGTTGTCCAACGATCCCGGCGCGATCGACGGGGCGATGGCCGAGGCGCTGGGTCGCACCATCGCTGGCTTCCACGCCGCCGCGCCCCTGCGCCCTGAGGGCGGCTGGAGCGCGCTGGCCTTCACGGTCGGCTCCAACGCCCATCTGCTGCGCGACCTGACCGGCGGGCTGGATCACCACCGGGTGGAACTGCTGGTCGCCCGGACCGCCGAGGAGCTGGCGCGGCGGAAACACCTGCTGGAGGCGCGGCGGGACGCCGGCTTCTCGCGCCGCTGCCACGGCGACCTGCACCTGGCCAACATCCTGGTGGAGGCCGGTCAGCCAGTGCTGTTCGACTGCATCGAGTTCAACGACCTGCTGAGCGACTTGGACGTGCAGTACGACCTGGCGTTCCTGCTGATGGACCTCGATTTCCGGGGCCGGCGCGACGCCGCGGTCCGGGTGTTGTCGGCCTATCTGGACGAGGCGGCGCGGGGCCTTCCGGATGGGCTCTGGGAAGGCCTGGCGGCCCTGCCGCTGATGCTGTCGGTGCGGGCCGGCGTGCGGGCCCACGTCTCGGCGCACTCGGGCGATCTGGCCCTGTCCCGGGCCTATGTGGAGGCCGCCATCGCGCACCTGTCGCCGCCGCCGCCGATGCTGGCCGCCGTGGGCGGCTTCTCCGGCGCGGGCAAGACCACCTTCGCCCGCGCCGCGGCGCCGGGGCTGGGCGCTTCGCCGGGCGCGGTGGTGCTGCGGACGGACGAGGCGAGGAAGCGGCTGGCCGGCGCTGGGCCGGTGGATCGCCTCCCGCCGGAAACCTACACCCCGGAATTCTACGCCCGGGTCTACGACGAGCTGTTCGCGACCGCCCGGATGTCGCTGAGGGCCGGTCACGCGGTGGTGCTGGACGCCACCTTCACCGAGCCACCGCTGCGCGCGCGGGCCGAGGCCCTGGCGGCCGAGATCGGCGTTCCCTTCCATGGCGCATGGCTGGAGGCGCCCGCCGAGGTGCTGGAAGCCCGTGTCGGCGGGCGGGTGGGCGACGCCTCGGACGCCACGCAGCAAGTCCTGCGTGACCAGATCGCGCGACATTCGGGCCAGCCGGCGGGTTGGGCTCGGGTCGATGCGACGCTGCCGACCGGCGAGGCGGCGGAGACGTGGTTGGAAAGCCTGAGGCGCTAAAGACCTCGCCCCAACACTGCCGCCAGACGGGGAGTCTTTTGAGCGACGCGTTTCGCAATCGAATTCCGATCGCAATCCCCCCGTGGCATGTTGCGTCCATGCTCGAGGACGATCCCAAGATGGAGCCGAAGTCGTTCGGCTTCTTTTCCGAATACTACGTGGAAATCACCTGGCCGAGCGGCCATGTGGACAAGGTGCAGAGCTTCCGCGACGAGGCCCATGCGCGCGGCTGGATCACCCAGGAGGGCCCCGCCTGGATCGCCAAGGCGCGCGGCCCGCGACGCTGAGGGGCGCCGCGTTGCTTCTGAACGCTGATAACAATAGCCTGATCGGGAAGACCGGCGGGGGCCGGCGTGGAGGAATTTGAAGATGCACGGGCTGATGCAGGACTGGCCGCTGACGGTCGACAAGATCCTGGACCACGCCAGGAACTGGCACGGCGACCGCGAGATCGTCAGCCGCTCGGTCGAGGGGCCGATCGTGCGCACGACCTACGCCGAGGTGCATGGTCGGGCGAAGCGCCTGTCGAGCGCGCTGAAGACCCTGGGCGTCAAGCCGGGCGACCGCTGCGCGACTCTGGCCTGGAACACCGCGCGCCACATCGAGGCCTGGTACGGCATCATGGGCATCGGCGCGGTCTGCCACACCCTGAACCCGCGGCTGTTCGCCGAGCAGCTCTGCTACATCATCAACCACGCCGAAGACCGGGTGATCTTCACTGACCTCACCTTCCTGCCGGTGCTGCTGGAGCATCGCGCCAAGATGCCGACGGTGAAGCACGTCGTCGTGCTGACCGACGAAGCCCACATGGACCCGGCGGCCTATCCGGGCGCGCTCTGCTACGAGACGCTGATCGCGGCGGCCTCGCCTGAGTGCGTCTGGGGCGACTTCGACGAGAACACCGCCGCGGCGCTCTGCTACACCTCCGGCACGACCGGCAATCCGAAGGGCGTGCTCTATTCGCACCGCTCGAACTTCATCCATACCCTCGTCACCATGGGCAAGGATGTGATGGGGATCTCGGCCACCGATACCGTGTTGCCGGTGGTGCCGATGTTCCACGCCAACGCCTGGGGCCTGGCGTTCTCATGCTCGGCGGTGGGCGCGAAGCTGGTGATGCCGGGCCAGAAGCTCGACGGCCAATCGGTCTATGAGCTCCTGGAAAGCGAGGCGGTGACCTTCTCCGCCGCGGTGCCGACGGTCTGGCAGATGCTGCTGGGCCATATGCGCGAGAACAAGCTGGGCCTGTCGACCCTCAAGCGCGTGGTGATCGGCGGCTCGGCGGTGCCCGAAGCCCTGGTCCGCGCCTTCCGCGACGACTACGGCGTCTCGGTGACCCACGCCTGGGGCATGACCGAGACCTCGCCGCTGGGGACGCTCGCCACGCCATCGGGCAAGACCATGCACCTGGACGACGAGGCGCAGCTGCGCTTCACCCTGAAGCAGGGCCGTCCGCCGGTGGGCATCGAGCTGAAGCTGGTCGACGATGCCGGCGAGCGGCTGCCGCACGACGGGACCACCTTCGGCCGGCTGATGGTCAAGGGTCCCTTCGTGGTCGGCGAGTACTTCAAGGGCGACGGCGGCGACATCCTCGATGACGAAGGCTTCTTCGACACCGGCGACGTGGCGACCATCGACGAGCACGGCTTCATGCAGATCACCGACCGGGCCAAGGACGTGATCAAGTCCGGCGGCGAATGGATCTCCACCATCGAGATCGAGAACCTGGCGGTGGGCCATCCGAAGGCGGCGCTGGCGGCGGTGATCGGCGCGGCTCACCCGAAGTGGGACGAGCGGCCGGTGCTGCTGGTCAAGCTGCAGCCCGGCGTAGAGTCCTCCAAAGAGGAGTTCCTCAGCTTCCTGGAGGGCAAGATCGCCAAATGGTGGACGCCGGACGACGTGGTTTTCGTCGACGACATCCCGCTGGGCGCCACCGGCAAGATCGACAAGAAGCTGATCCGTGAACGGATGAAGGGCTATGTCCTGCCCACCGCCAAGGCCAAGGAAACGGCTTGAGCGGCATCCCGCTCAACCCCGCCACTGAAGCCGATCTGCCGGAGATCGCGGCGCTTTCGAACTGGGCCTATCGTGGGACCGGGCCGCAGTCGAGCTGGACGGTGGAGAGCTATCTCGAGGGCGAGCGGACCAACGAGGACGCCTTGCGCGCGGACCTGGCGGCGGCGCCGGAGGCGCAGATCCTGACCTGGCGCGACGCAGCCGGCGAACTGCAGGGGCATGCCTGGCTGGAGCCGGGCGCGGACGACGTCTGGTATCTGGGCCTGCTCTCCGTGCGGCCCGACCGGCAGGACCGCAAGCTCGGCCGCACCCTGCTGACCGCTGTCGAGGACCACGCCCGCGAGCGCGGCGCGCGGCGGATGCAGATGACGGTGATCAATGTCCGCGACACCTTGATCGCCTGGTACCAGCGCCGCGGCTATGCGCTGACCGGCGAGGCGCGGCCGTTCCCCTACGGCGACGACCGCTTCGGCAGGCCCCGACGCGACGACCTGGCCTTCGTGGTGCTGGAGCGGGGCCTGTAGGCGCTAGGCAAGCCTGTAGACTGTGTCCGGACCCGGCGGACCCCCGGCTTCGACGTCGCCGCCGCGTTCCAGATGGATGATGGCGGCCAGCATGGAGCGGGCGGCGGCGGGCCAGAGGCGCTCGTCCACGTCGCGGTAGAGTTTGGGAACCAGGTCCTTGATCCGCCCCGGGCCGTCGGCCAGGGCCAGCAGGATCTGGTCGATACGCTCCTGGCGGTGCTGGGCGTAGGCGTCGATGAACGGCGCTGCCTCGCGGATCGGCGGGCCGTGGGTCGGCCAGAGCGTCGTGAACCCGCGCGCGCGGACCTTGGCCAGGCTCTCCAGGTAGTCGGTCATGTCGCCGTCGGGCGGGGTGATGACCGTGGTCGACCAGCCCATGATGTGATCGCCGGAGAACAGCGCGTTCTCTTCCTGCAGGGCGTAGCAGAGGTGGTTGGAGGTGTGGCCGGGCGTGGGGATCGCTTCCAGCGTCCAGTCCGGGCCCGCGATCGTCCCGCCGCCGCAAAGGCTGACGTCGGGCCTGAAATCGTGGTCGTGACCGGCTTCCATCTTCACCTCGCCGGTGTCTTCGACCTCGTGGCCGGCGACCGCGCAGCCGTAGATGGTCGCGCCCGTCGCAGCCTTCAGCGCGGCGGCCAGCGGCGAATGATCGGAGTGGTGGTGGGTGATCGGGATGGCGATGACGCTCTCGCCCTCGACCGCCTTCAGGATCGCGGCCAGGTGGGCCGGGTCGTCGGGGCCGGGGTCGATCACCGCGACCTCGCCATGGCCCAAGATGTAGGTGCCTGTGCCCTTGAAGGTGAAGGGCCCCGGATTGTTGGCGATCACCCGGCGGATCAGCGGCGAGACCTGCTGGACGACGCCGTATTCGAATTCGATCTCGCGGACGTAGGGGATCATCCGCGCATCATCCGCCGAGCGCGCCGGAAAGGTCGTAGCCGGCCGCCCGGCCGAGGCTGACCAGCTCCCCGCGGGTCCGGGCGCCGGACATCGCCTGGCCGATCGCCCATGCGGTGATCGAGCGGGTGCCGGAGCGGCAATAGGCCAGCACCGGGCCCTCGGCGGCGTCCACCGCCTGGCGCATGGCCTCGACCTCCGCGGGGCCCGGGGCGCCGCGCACGGGGATGTGGGCGTAGGTGAGGCCTGCGGCTTCCGCCGCCGCGGCGATCTCGGCGGCGGCGGGCTGGCCCGGATCCTCGCCGTCGGGACGGTTGCAGATGATGGCGGTGAAGCCCTGCGCCTTGGCCTCGACGACGTCGGCGACGCTGATCTGGGGCGCCGTGGTGAAGTCGTCGGTGACGCGTCGGAAGTCAGTCATGATGGTCTTTCGTTGAACGGTCGGGCCCTTCGTTGACATCATCGGGGGCCGGTGGAATTTTCGCAACGCCCGGCCCTGCAATGGCGACCCGCCAGAAGCGATTTTAGCCCATGTTCCGCTTCATCGGCCGACGCCTGCTGGTGGCGATCCCGACGCTCCTGCTGGTGGTAACCCTGGCCTTCTTCATGATGCGCGCCGCGCCCGGCGGGCCGTTCGACACCGACCGCAGGTTGTCGCCCGCCATCGAGCAGAACATTCGGGCCAAGTACGGCATGAACCGGCCGCTCAGCGTGCAGTACCTCAGCTATCTGGCGGGCGTGGCGCACGGCGACCTGGGGCCGTCGCTGAAGTACCGGGACAAGTCGGTCCTGCAGATCCTCAAGGAGAACTACCCGGTCTCCCTGAAGCTCGGCGGCTCGGCGATCCTGCTGGCCATGCTGATCGGGGTCAGCCTGGGGGTGCTGGCGGCGCTGCGCCAGAACGGACCGGCCGACTATGGCGTCATGGCCGTGGCGATCCTGGGGGTCTGCGTGCCGACCTTCGTCACAGCGCCGCTGCTGGTGCTGGCGTTCGCCTCGAAACTGGGCTGGCTGCCCAGCGCCGGCTGGAACAACGGCGCGTTGGTCAACATGGTGCTGCCGGTCACCGTGCTGGCCCTGCCGCAGGTCGCCATCATCTCGCGTCTGACCCGGGCTGGCATGGTCGAGGTGCTGCAGTCCAACTATGTGCGCACCGCGCGCGCCAAGGGGCTGTCGGAGGGGCGCATCGTGGTGCGCCATGCGCTGCGCGCGGCCTTGCTGCCGCTGGTCAGCTACCTCGGCCCGGCCTGCGCGGGGCTGATCACCGGCTCGCTGGTGGTGGAGAAGATCTTCAACCTGCCGGGCCTGGGGAAGTTCTTCGTGATCAGCGCCCTGCAGCGCGACTACACGGTGGTGATGGGCATGGTCATCGTCTACGCCGGCCTGATCCTGGCGCTGAACCTGGTGGCCGACCTGGTCGCCGCGGCCATGGATCCCAGGGTGCGGTTGTCGTGAGCCTCGGGGTCCTGGTCCCCGGGTCGCACAGGGGCGCGGCAGACATGGCCCGAGCGGCGCTTAGGGGCCGCAGTCTCTGGGACGACGCGCGCCGGCGGCTGATGAAGAACCGCGGGGCGGTTGCGGGGATGGCGGTGCTGGCCTTCCTGGTCCTGGCCGCGGCGGTCGGGCCCTATCTCGCGCCCTACGGCTACGACCAGGTCAACAAGGCTGACGTCTGGGTCGCGCCGCTGGTCCACGGCCACCTGATGGGCACGGACGCGCTGGGGCGCGACCTGCTGGCGCGCCTGCTCATGGGCTTGAGGGTCTCGCTGGCCATCGGGCTGGTGGCGACGGCGGTGTCGCTGGCCATCGGGGTGGCCTGGGGCTCGGTGGCGGGCTTCGTCGGCGGGCGGGTCGACGAGGCGATGATGCGCATCGTCGACGTGCTCTATTCCCTGCCGTTCATCTTCTTCGTGATCCTCCTGATGGTCACCTTCGGGTCGAACTTCATCCTGATCTTCGTGGCCATAGGCGCGGTGGAGTGGCTGACCATGAGCCGCATCGTGCGCGGCCAGACGCTGACCCTGAAGCAGAAGGAATTCGTCGAGGCCGCGCGCGCGGCGGGCCTCAGCCAGGGCGGCATCATCGCCCGCCACATCGTGCCGAACCTCCTGGGGCCGGTGGTGGTCTATGTGACGCTCACCATCCCCGCGGTGATCCTCGCGGAGAGCTTCCTGAGCTTCCTGGGTCTGGGCGTGCAGCCGCCGATGGCCTCGCTCGGCACCCTGATCGCCAGCGGGGCCGCGGACATGGAGCTCGCGCCCTGGCTCCTGGTCTTCCCGTCGGCGGTGATGGTGGCGGCGCTGATGAGCTTCAACTTCATCGGCGACGGGCTGCGCGACGCGATCGATCCGAAGGACCGGTAGCTTCCTTTCCCGCGCAGCGGGAAGGGAGGAGATCGCTACTCGTCGCGGTGGACGCGAACCTCGCGCTGGTTTGCGATGGTGGCCAGGTAGCTGCCCATCGAGGCCTTGTGGATCTTCACCTTGTCGCCGGCCTTGGGGTCGATCGGGATGTCGGTGAGGTCGACCTGTGACCAGGTCGAGCCGTCTTCCAGCTTCAGCACCCATTTGCCGCTCAGGGCTTTGCGGGCAGAGACCACGGTGGTCTCGTTGGCGACGATGTCCTCCGGCTTCTCGCCGCGCGAGAAGATCGACATCGAGGGCAGGGTGAAGCCGAAGGCCTGGCGGCGGACCTTGCGGGCCTGCTCGCGGTTGACGACCACGACGTCGCCCTTGGCCTCGGCCTGGTCGAGCGCGTGGGCGGCCTTGTCGTAGCAGGCGAGGCGGGCGGCAGCGTCGGTGAGCTTGGCGCAGTCGGCGAGCTCTTGCACTTCCTTGGCGCGTTCCGGCGTCGCCGCCGGCGCGGGATCGGCGGCCAGCGCGGGCCCTGAAAGAGCGGCGATCACCATGGCCGCGGCGACCCTGCGCGCCAGAGTCCCAGAAACTGTCATCAGATCGATCCCCAACTGCTAGCCGGCGCCCATTGAAACCCGCCCGTGCGGCGCGCGCAATCGATCGATCCAGGCGGTGCGCCTCGGGCGTTTTTGTGGCGGTGGAGCTTCACAGTGTTGCGGCTGCATATTGGCGACGGGATGGCGGCAAATGCGTCCTGAAGGGGCGAAACGTGCGCGCACTACGGCCCGCGCGCTCATTCTGTGACCAGAATGCGACAGGTCTGCGTCGTCAACATTGCGGCAAGCTAATGTTCGTTGACCCGCAGTTGGATACGCCCGTAACTCCGCCGTAACCGGGGCCGACTGGGTTTCTGGGAACGAATTTGTTTGGGGGTAGGCGTGTCTTTCGAGACCGCCGCTGGAGGATTTAGACCTTGAAAATTCAAAGCACGCGGGAGCGCCTGTTGGCCTCCTCGATGATCTGCGGCATGGCCTTCCTTGGCCTGTCCGCGACCGCCGCCAGCGCCGCCGCCGCGGCCGATGCGAACGGCGATGTCGCTGAAATCGTCGTCACCGGCACCCGGCTCCCGTCGCCGAACCTGACCTCCATCGCGCCCGTCACCACGGTGGGCAACGCCGAGATCAAGGCCGAGGGCGTCACCCGGATCGAAGACATCACCAACTCCCTGCCGCAGGTGTTCGCGGGCCAAGGCTCCTCGATCACCAACGGTTCGAACGGCACCGCCACGGTCAACCTGCGTGACCTGGGTTCGTCGCGCACCCTGGTGCTGATCGACGGCCTGCGTCTGATGGCGGGTGACCCGCAGTCCGCCCGCAGCAGCGCCGCCGACCTGAACTTCATCCCGTCCGCCCTGGTCGAGCGCATCGACGTGCTGACCGGCGGCGCCTCGGCCACCTACGGCGCCGACGCCGTGGCCGGCGTCGTCAACTTCATCATGCTGAAGAACTTCGAGGGCGTCCGCCTCGACGCGCAGTACTCGGGCTACCAGCATGACAACAACAACTCGACCGGCCAGGCGGCTCTGACCGCCGCGGCCAAGACCGCGATCCTGCCGTCACTGGACGCCATTCCCGGCAACCAGTTCGGCGGCGAAGGCTCCGAGGTCAGCCTGGTCATCGGCGCCAATGCGCCGGACGGCAAGGGCAACGTCACCGCCTACGCCACCTACCGCCAGAACAACTCCATTCTGGAAGGCACCCGCGACTTCAGCGCCTGTACCCTGGCGTCCACTGCGGCGGGTTTCGGTTGCTCGGGCTCCGGCACGGCCTATCCGGCCCGGGTCGGCAGCTTCCTGGTCGATCCGACCACCTTCAACACCTTCCGGCCCCGCGTGGCGACGGACGTGTTCAACTTCGGCCCGGCCAACTACTTCATGCGGCCTGACGAACGCTACAACCTGGGCGCCTTCGCCCACTACGAGATCGCGCCCTGGGCCGACGTCTACATGAACACCATGTTCATGGACGACCTTTCGACCGCCCAGATCGCCGCGGGCGGCATCTTCGCCGCGACCTTCAGCGTCAACTGCGCCAACCCCTTCCTGACCGCCCAGGAAAAGGGCCTGCTGATCCCGACCGCGGCTACCGGCGGCGGCACCTGCGCCACCAACCCGGCCGGCATCTTCACCGGCACGATCTCGCGCCGCCTGCTCGACGCCGAGCAGACCGGCCGTCTGACCCAGTTCCGGCACCAGGACTACCGGATCGTGATCGGCATGAAGGGCGATCTCGGCAAGAACTGGAACTACGACGGCTACATGCAATACGGCACGGTGGTGGTGAACAACCGCCAGTCCGGCAACTTCGACACCACCCGCATCAACCAGTCCCTGAACGCCGTCACCGGCCCCAACGGGACGCCGATCTGCAACCCGGCCGGCAACCCCGACGCGGGCTGCGTGCCGGCCAACATCTTCTCCTCGGCGCTCATCTCGCCGGCGGCGATCAACTTCCTGTCGATCAACAGCTTCAACAGCGGCAGCTCGACGGAACGCGTCGTCAGCCTGGCCTTCACCGGCAAGCTCGGCGATTACGGCCTGAAGAGCGCGTGGGCTTCGGAAGGCGTGGGCGTCGCCCTCGGCGCCGAGTACCGCCGCGAGCACCTCGACAACGTCGCCGACTTCCTGTCGACCAACGGCCTGGTGAACGGCAACGGCGGCGCCGCACCGCCGGTCAACGGCAGCTTCGACGTCTACGAACTGTTCGGCGAAGCCCGCGTGCCGCTGATCAGCGACATGCCCTTCGCCAAGGACGTGTCCCTGGAACTCGGCTACCGCTTCTCCGACTACTCCTCGATCGGCGACACCAACACCTACA
>NZ_SSMZ01000266.1 GCF_004799395.1 Phenylobacterium sp. | reverse complement strand
GGATTGCCGCAGAACGACGCCAATCGAATCTTCGACACGTTCTGCTCGACCAAGCCGGATGGCACCGGCATGGGCCTTTCGATCAGCCGCTCGATCGTAGAGGCGCATGGCGGGCGGTTGTGGGCTGAGCCAAATCCGCCTCGCGGCGCCGTCGTGCGGTTCGCCCTGCCAATGGTCGTCGACCTCCCTCGCTGAGGCTCCCCCGCGATCCCGCAGGCGCCAAGTCGGGCGGCCCGAATGGCTAGCTTCCTAGTACTTCGGCGCTAGTCGACATGGCTTCGCTACGACCTCAATCCACTCACGTGGAATGGTCGGCGCCCTCGCGGCGAACTACCGTTCGCATTGTTTGGTGCGGGCAGGTGGTGCGAGCGTGACAGTTGGAAAAGCAGTGATCTCGATCGTCGACGATGATGAAACAGTTCGAGAAGCGATGGCGCGTCTGATGAAGTCGCACGGCTATATCGTTCGGACGTTCGATTCAGGGCCGAGTCTGCTCAATTCGGAGCATCGCTCCGACGCCGACTTCCTGATCGCCGACGTGCAGATGCCGGAGATGACCGGGCTTGAACTCCACGATCAGCTCGTCGCCGCGGGTGACCGCACGCCCACCGTTCTGATCACCGCCCACCCCAATGAGGCCATGCGCCTGCGGGCGCTGCAGGTCGGCGTGCGCGGCTACTTGACCAAGCCCATCGACGAAGACGACCTCCTCAGGCTGGTGCGCGCCGCCGTGGAGGAGAGCGAAGCGAACGGGAGACGCAGATGATCATGTCCATGGCGGTTCCGAGGGAAGGGGCGCCAGCCAGCTGGATGCCATCCCATGACCCGCGGGAGCCCGGAACCGCGCCGCTGGCTGCCGCTGATCGGTCCAATCGCCAGGCGCTGGTGTTCGGACGCTTCCGCTTCGTCGTGCACAGCCGCGAATTGACGGCGGACGGTGTTCCGGTGCCGATCGGAAATCGGGCCCTCGAAGTGTTCAGTGTACTGATTGAAGCGCGCGGAGACCTTGTCACCAAAGACGAACTGCTGAGCCGTGTGTGGCCGACCACAACGGTCGAAGAAAACAATCTGCAATTCCAGATTTCAACCCTGCGCAAGGCGCTGGGGGCGGATCGCGGCCTGATCAAGACCTTGTCCGGCCGAGGCTATCGCTTCATCGCCGAGGTCGGCGTGGAAAGCCACTCCGGCCCGTCCGAGTGGAGAAACGCCCGTCTCGAGAGAGACGGCGAGCCCGGCGACGGCGCCTATGAGGCGGCCGCCTCGAACAATCTGCCCGCGCCCACGTCGGAAATCGTCGGGCGAGAGCCCCATCTTTCGGACGTCGCCGCCATGGTCGAGGCGAACCGATTGGTCACCTTGGTCGGCGCCGGCGGGATCGGAAAGACCCGGCTCGCCGTTGAACTTGCCCGTCGGCTGTCGCCGGCGTTCGACGGCGGCGTGAGAGTCGTCGAGCTGGCCCCATTGGCGGATCCCGCGCTCGTGCGGTCGGCCGTCGGGGCGGTGCTTGGCCTGGGCGATGACGCGGCCTCGGCCGCGCGTATTGCCTCGGCGCTCGGCTCGAAGCGAATGCTGCTGGTGCTCGACAACTGCGAACATGTGATCCAGGCGGCGGCGAGCGTGGCCGAGGAACTCCTGCACGCCGATGCGCGCCTGCACCTGATCGCGACCAGCCGGGAACCCTTGAGGGCGGATGGGGAGTGGATCTACCGCGTGCCGCCGCTCGAGGTCCCGCCTGAGGACGCCGACGGCCTTGACGAGGTAATGCAGTACAGCGCCGCAAAGCTGTTCATGGACCGCACCCGAGCGGCCGACTCGCTCTCGCGCTTCGATGGCTTGGCCGCGGCGGCGGCGCTGATCTGTCGGCAGCTTGATGGAATACCCTTGGCGATCGAACTGGCGGCGGCGCGCGCGGCCACCCTGGGCGTCGAGGAGTTGGCGGCTCGCGTGAGCGATCGGCTGGGCCTGCTGACCGATGGGCGCCGAACCGCCCCGGCAAGGCATCGAACCCTGCGCGCGACGCTCGACTGGAGCTATGAGTTGCTGACCGAACCCGAGCGGATCGTCATGCGGCGTCTCGCGGTCTTCGGCGGTGACTTTACCCTGGAAGCCGCCACGTACGTGGTTGGCGTCGGCGAAGTCGCAGACACCGAAGTCGTAGAAAACCTGGCGAGCCTGGTCGCCAAGTCGCTTGTCGCGGCCGACGTTCGGGGCCCGACCTATCGCTATCGGCTGCTCGGGACGATGCGCGACTACGCCATGGACAAGCTGGCGGAAAGTGGCGAGTTTGACGCCGTCTCCAGTCGCCACCTCGGCGTTCATCAGGTTCGGTTCGATCGCGCGGCGCCGAAGGCTCGCGGCGGCTCTGAGGCCCACCTGCTCGAAGCTTAGCCGTTTAGTGGCGGCGCTGTGGACTGCCCCGCCAAGATCGCCGTAAGTCCCACCACAATCCTCCGCGCGCGCTCAACCAGCGCCGAGCGCAGCCTAGATTGCAGGCTCCGCCGGAAGGGTTAGTCGAAAGCATAGTCCGTCGCTCCGGGTTTCAAACTCGACCACCGCTTCCAGGCGGATGGCGAGCGCGCGTATCAGGTGAAATCCCAGGCCGCTGTCCTTGTCCGCGTCGAAGCCCTGTGGAAGGCCTGGACCATCGTCGGCGATCTCGATCACCAGGTGCCCGTCGGGGTCTTGGCGGCCTCCGACGCGGATCTGGCCAACCTGCCCCAATCGATATGCGTGCTTGACCGAGTTCGTGATGACCTCAGCCACAATCTGGGTCAGGGGAAGGATCCGATCCGGCGGCAGCCAGCAGCCCGGCCGGACGTCCTCGGTCAGCGCCATTCGTCCCCCGAGAACCAAGGACAGGGGCTCACAGATCTCGTGCAACTGTTCTGCGAGATCGACGGGCGCGCCGTAGGCCCCATCGGCGAGCGACCGATGCAGGCGCGCCATCGCGTCGATCTGGCCGCGAAGGCTCTCAAGGATGAGCTGAACCCCCTCGACGGTTGGCTGAAAGCGCTGTCGGGCCAGATCGGCCGACTTGAAGCGCACGAAGCCCGACAGCAGCGCCAGGTGGTTGGCGAAGCGATGATCGGCCTCGCGGGCATCCGCGACCGCGAGTTGTTCCTGGCGCACCATTCGACCTCAGTCCCCAAAGACATGATCATCACGGATCGCAGTCTATCTGAGGACCGGGTCGCGTATCCTTGGCTGAGTATTGAAATCACTTGAGAACATCTGAGCAGACGCCGGTCGCTGCGGTCGCAGGGCGCGGGCGCTGTCGTCGTTCTGACCCCGTCCGTCGCGCGCAGCTTTTCTCAGGACAACTCAGTGGCCGCGCAAGGACGTCAGTTCGGTCCTGCCCGTAGCTTGATGTCACACATCAGTTGGATATCGGCGATGAGCAAACTGCCCCTCCGCAGTCGCAGCAAGGAGAGCCTCCGTAGTCGCATCAAGGAGAGCAAGGGGTTTCACCTGTCGCGACGCGAGGCCATCGAGGCTGGCATCGCCACCGCCGCGGTGACGTATGCCCGCAGCGCCGGCGCCGCCGCGCTGGCCGGCGGGCGCTCTGAACTCGAAGACCGACCTGTCGCGGTGGACGTGGAACTCCAGGTGAACGGCAAGACGCACCGCCTGTCGTTGGATTCACGCACCACCTTGCTTGACGCGCTTCGGGAACACCTGGCGCTGACAGGGACTAAGAAGGGCTGCGATCATGGCCAGTGCGGTGCGTGCACCGTGCTGCTTGGCGGGCGTCGCATCAATTCCTGCCTCGCGCTCGCCGTGATGCACGACGGACAATCGATCGAGACGATCGAAGGGCTCGCGGACGGCGAGGCGCTGCATCCGCTGCAGGCCGCTTTCATCGAACATGACGGTTTCCAATGCGGTTACTGCACGTCAGGGCAGATCTGCTCGGCCCTCGGCATGCTGCGCGAGAGCCGCATAGGCATGCCGAGCTATGTGACCGACGACCTTATGCAAGCCCGGCCGGACCTGACGGACGCGGAGATCCGCGAACGCATGAGCGGCAACATCTGCCGTTGCGCCGGCTATCCGAACATCGTGGCGGCGATCCGGCAGGCAGCGGATCAACAGCCATGAAAGCCTTCACCTACGAACGCCCCGGCACCGTCGAACAGGCCGCGGCCGCCGCGTCCCAACCGGGCGCAAAGATCATTGCTGGAGGCACCAATCTCCTCGATCTGATGAAGCTTCAGGTCGAGACGCCGCAGCGTCTGATTGACGTAAGCCGGCTTCCGCTGGACAGGATCGAGGAGACGCCAGAGGGCGGTCTGCGGATCGGCGCCTTGGTGCGCAACAGCGACCTTGCCGCCGAGCCCCGCGTTCGGCGCCGCTACGGCGTCCTCAGCCGCGCGCTATTGGCCGGCGCCAGCGCGCAACTGCGAAACAAGGCGACCACCGCCGGCAACCTGCTGCAGAGGACCCGATGCAGCTACTTCTACGACATCACCCAGCCCTGCAACAAACGCCAGCCGGGTTCGGGCTGCGCAGCTCTTGGAGGTTTCAACCGCATCCACGCCGTCCTCGGCGCCAGCAGCCAGTGCATCGCCACCCATCCTTCCGACATGGCGGTCGCCATGCGCGCCCTGGACGCCCGGATCGAAACGGTGAGCGCAGATGGCCGCGCCCGCGCCATTCCGATCGAGGCGTTCCATCGCCTGCCAGGCGCAACCCCCCAGGTGGAAACTGACCTGCAGCCAGACGAGGTCATCACCTCGGTCACGCTTCCCCCGCCGCCGCCGGGGGTCCAAATCTACCGCAAGGTGCGCGACAGAGCCTCGTACGCCTTCGCGCTTGTGTCGGTCGCCGCGGTCGTGGCCGTTTCCGACGGGCGGGTCCGATCCGCCCGAATGGCGTTCGGCGGCCTTGCGCCGAAGCCTTGGCGGGTCGTGGGTGCGGAGGAGGGCCTGGTCGACCGCACCGCCGTTGCGGACAGCTTCAACGCCGCGGCGGACGCGGTTCTGGAGGGCGCGCGCGGGCACGGCGGCAATGACTTCAAGATCCCGCTGGCGCGCCGAACGCTTTGCGCCGTCTTGGCCGAGATCACGCAGGCCTGAAAGTACGTCCCATGCAGATGAACACGCCCGTCGGCCCTAACGCGCTCGACACCGTCAAGGACGGATGGGTCGGCAAGCCCCTGGATCGCGTGGACGGTCGGTTGAAGGTGACGGGCGGCGCCACCTATTCCTACGAGGTGCTGCAGGCCCCGAACACGGCGTATGGCTACGTCGTCCAGGCTTCGATCGGCAAGGGGCGGATCCTTTCCCTGAACACGCGGGCGGCCGAGCGTGCGCCTGGCGTGCTGTACGTGCTCACCCATCTCAACGCGCCGCCTCAGGGCGAGGGAAACCACCATGAGGCGCACCCGGTCCTGACCGGACCGCAAGTGGCGTACTTCGGCCAACCCATCGCATTCGTGGTCGCGGAGACCTTCGAACAGGCTCGGGCGGCCGCCTATCTGGTTGAGGTCAGCTACGATCGCCAGCCTGGGAACTTCGTCCTGGCCGACAATCTGAATCGCGCTCGTAGGCCTCAGTCGACCGGAGCGCCGGCGGACAGCGCCGTGGGCGACTTCGACTCCGCGTTCGCCGCAGCGCCCGTGAAACTGGACGTCGAATATTCCACGCCCCAGCAGGCCCACGCGATGATGGAACCCCACGCCAGCCTGGCGGTGTGGGACGGCGAAAACCTCACGCTCCACACCGCAAACCAGATGCTGAGCCAGGGGCGGCTCGCTGTGGCGAGAACCCTGAGGATTCCGGTCAAGAACGTGAGACTGGTGAGCCCCTACATCGGTGGCGGGTTCGGGGCGAAGCTGTGGGTGAACGCCGACGCCATCCTGGCGGCGATCGCTGCGCGCCAGCTGCATCGGCCGGTCAAGACCGCTCTGACCCGCCAGCAGGTGTTCCATGTCACCACCCACCGCTCGGATACCGTCCAGCGCATCCGTCTGGGAACGGACCGAGAGGGACACATCCTGGCGATCGGCCATGACTCCTATTCGGGCAACCTGCCGAGCGAGCAGAGCTACGAAGCCGCCGCGATGCAGACGCGGACACTTTACGCAGGACCCAACCGGTTGACCCGACACCGCTTGGCGGCGCTCGACATTCCGATCGCGTCGTCCATGCGCGCGCCCGGCGAGGCGGTGGGCCTGCTGGCGCTGGAATGTGCGATGGACGAGCTGGCCGAGAAGCTTGAGCTCGATCCCATCGAACTCAGGGTGCGCAACGAACCGGATGAGGATCCGGAGCGGCATGTTCCATATTCAAGTCGCCACCTCGTGGCGTGCCTACGGGAAGGCGCGACGCGCTTTGGGTGGGCCTCGCGCCACCCGCGGCATGGCCAGGTCCGCGATGGGCGCTGGCTGGTCGGCATGGGCGTCGCCGCCGCCACGCGCGGCAACCCGCTGCAGCCTTCCCAGGCCACGGTTCGGCTGGGACCGGACGGCATCGCCACGGTGCGCATGGCGATGACAGACATCGGAACCGGAACCTACACCATACTCACCCAGATCGCCGCCGACATGCTCGGCCTGCCGCCGGATCGGATCCGCATCGAGATCGGCGACACGGCCTTTCCCGAAGCCGCGGGTTCGGGCGGCTCGTTCGGCGCCGCCAGTTCGGGCTCGGCGCTGTTCGACGCCTGCAATCGGCTGCGAGGCAAGCTCGCCGCGGCCGCCGGCGTCGACGCAAGAGCGGCTCGCTTCGCCGACGGCCGACTGCAAGCCGGGGGTCAGTCGCGGGCGCTGACCGATCTGGTGGGGGCCGGCGGGCTTGAGGCCGACGGAGAGATCCGGCCCGGCGACACCGAACACACGTTCTCACAACAGTCCTACGGTGCGCATTTCGCCGAGGTTGGGGTCGACGCGGACACCGGCGAGGTCCGCCTGAGAAGGATGCTTGGCGTGTTCGCCGCCGGCCGCGTCCTGAATGCCAAGACCGCCCGCTCCCAGGCGATCGGGGGCATGGTCTTCGGCATCGGCGCGGCGCTGGAAGAGGGGCTGGTGCTCGACCGGCGCTCCGGCGCGTTCGTGAACCACGACCTGGCGGAATACCTTGTGCCGGTCCACGCCGATGTCCCTGCGATCGAGGCGTTCTTTCTTCCTGAACTCGACGACGCGGCCAATCCCCTCAAGAGCAAGGGGATCGGCGAGTTGGGGATCTGCGGCGCCGGCGCGGCGCTCGCCAACGCGATCTACAACGCCTGCGGCGCACGGATTCGCGACTATCCGATCACCCTGGACAAACTCCTCCCGGTGCTTCCGACCCAGTCCTGACGGCGACGGCGACAGCCAAGGCCTGAACTTCCTGGCGCGCCTGAGCGCCGGGCTATCCCGGTCGCGAGGTTCGCAGGCTCGCGCCTGCGTCGCCAATTGCCGCGGCGATCCATGTCGAGGCGGCCGTCGGGGAAATCGGTCTCGCGACCGGCTGTTGGCGGCCGCAGCGGCCAGTTCGATCAGGGCGCGGGCGAGGAGATCGGCTGCCGTTTGTCGACGACGTAGGTCGACAGCATCGTCAGCGCGCCCGACCCGGCGTTTTTGACGCTGTGAACCGTTCGGGCGGGGATCGAGAAGCTGTCGCCCGCGGCGAGGGTTCGCTGCGGCTGGCCGGTGACGCGCAACTCGGCGCGCCCTTCGAGGACGTAGCCCATCTCGGCGCCTGGATGCGTGTGGGGCAGGACCTCGCCGCCGGCGTCCACCACGGTCCTCACGGTGACGCTATGGTAGACGGGCGGTGGAAACGGCTGGTCCTGCAACGTCGTCTTGTGCACCGTGTTCGGCTGCGAGATCGCGGCCGGGGCCGATGCCAGCGTCAGGACGACGAGAGAGGCGAAACTCAGGCTCAGTCTGGCGGCGGACATGATCGTTCACCCTTGATCGCCGGAGTTGGCGGTGTAGTGCGTCGCCTGCAGGCCGAGACGACGGCGCAGGGTGCGGACTTTTGAGGCGTCGACCGGGGCCGCCTGGTTGCCCCAACTGTTGCGGATGAAGGTGGAGACATCGGCGACCTCATCGTCGGTGAGCTTCCAGGCGAAGCTGGGCATGATCAGCGGCGACGGACGGGTCGCCGTCGGGCCGACGCGACCCCCCGCCAGGATCAGGTGCTCAAGCCCGGTCGGATCGGCCTGCTGCAGCATGGCGTCGTGGCCGAGCGGCGGGAAGAAGCGCGGCTGCCCGACGCCGTTCTCGAGGTGGCACGACGCGCAGGCGTCAGAATAGATGGCGCCGCCCCGACGCATGGCGCCTGGGTCCGGCGTCCCCGGGGCGCGATCCGGGCTGGCGGTCTGGCTCTTGAGGTAGACGGCGATCGCGCGGCGATCCTGGTCGGACATCAGGGAGGTCGAATAGGAGACCACCTCGGCCATCGATCCGCCCGCGCTGGCACGGGCGTTGCGGCCGGTGCGCAGATACTCGGAGATGTCATCGACGCTCCAGGCGCCGAGACCGGTGCGCGCATTGGCGGTCAGGTTCGGGGCCACCCAGTTGTCGACGTCCCCCCCCTGCAGCGCCTGGTCGGACTTGGCCGCGCCAAAGAAATTCAGTGGCGTGTGGCAGCCGCCGCAATGACCTAGTCCGCTGACGATCTCGGCGCCGTGGTTCCACTCGGCCGACTGGCCAGCGTCGGCCTGAACATCGTGAGGCCTGAAGAAGAGCAGGTTCCAGCCCTTCACCATGAACCGGATGTTCAGCGGGAATGGCAGGTGGTTGGCGGGCGGGACATACTTCACCGCCGGGAGGGTCTTCAGATAGGCGAAGATCGCCTCGTCGTCCGCGCGGCTCGCGCGGCTGAACCAGGGGTAGGGGAACGCCGGATAGAGGTTCTCGCCGTGTGCGCCGACGCCCTCGTGCATGGCCCGGTAGAACTGCTCGTTCGTCCACGCGCCGATCCCGGTGTTCGCGTCGGGAGTGATGTTGGCGGAATAGATGACGCCGAACGGCGTGTTCAGGCCCAGTCCGCCGGCGAAGGGCTGTCCGCCGTCGCGGATGTGGCACGACATGCAATCGCCGGCGATCGTCAGGGCCTGGCCGCGTCGTAACTGCTCGGCGTTCTGTGCGCCGTCAGGGATTATCTCGGCGAGCAGACCTGCCGGCGTGACGGCGCCGAGCGGATGCGCCGGCAGCGAGGGCAGCGCCGGGCCTTGGTCGGCCGCCCAGGTCGCAAGTCCCAGGGACGCCGCGGCGGCGAGACCGAGCAGAGGGGGGGCGAAGCGGCCCATCTTCCTAAGCCTGCACCAGCGCGCCCGGCGCCTTCAGGTACTGGGACTTGATGGCGGCGGCTGCGTGGTAGGTCAGGGCGGCGACAGTGCCGGTAGGGTTGTAGCCGGCGTTCTGTGGGAAGGCGCCGGCCCCCATCGAGAACACATTGGGGACGCCCCAGACCTGCAGGTACTTGTTGACGACGCTGTTGCCGGGATTGTCGCCCATGATCGCGCCGCCGGTGTTGTGCGTCGTCTGATAGGGGACGACGCTCCAGGACCCCGTCCGTCGGTTGAGCTTGATCTCGCGCGGGTTCATCGCCTTCGCCACCTCGGCGGCGCGATCCGTCAGATAGTCCGACATCTTGTGCTCGTTGTCGGTGAAGTCGAACGTCATGCGCAGCATCGGACGTCCGAAGGTGTCGCGGTATGTGGGGTCGAGATCAAGGTAGTTGCCGCGGTGGCTCATGCACGAGCCGTGGACGCTGATGGAAAAGGACCGGAGGTAATTCCGGGCGGCGGCGTGTTTCCACTCCAGGCCCCAGGCCGGTGTGCCCTGCGGCGTGTAGATCATCTCGATAGGCCGGCCGCCGGTGACCATGCCGGCGACATAAGCCCCGCCGATGAAACCGAGGCCGCTGTGGTCGAAGTTGTCGCCGTTGAAGTCGTCGATCACGGTCGCGAGCGCGCCAGCGCCGATGAAGGGATTGAGGATCTTGTCGTCGAAGAAGACGTTCACCGACGACATGGTCTGGTAGGCGTAGTTGCGGCCGACCTGTCCTTTTCCAGTGCTGGGATCGTAGGGTTCGCCGATGCCGGACAGCAGCAGAAGCCGCACGTTCTGCAGGATGTAGGCGGAGAGGATCACCATCTCCGCGGGCTGGAAGTATTCCTGTCCCGCGCTGTCCACATAGGTCACCCCGGTGGCGCGCTTGCGGTCCGCGGTGAGCTCCACCTTCAGGACCTCGCACTCGGTCTTTAAGGTGAAATTCGGCTTGGCCATCAGATAGGGCAGGACGGTCGTCTGAGGGCTGGCCTTGGAGTAGTTGCCGCAGCCGAACTTCTCGCAGAAGCCGCAGTAGGTGCACTCCCCAAGCTGGGCGCCCAAGGGGTTCACATACGGCTGGGAGAGGTTGCCGGTGGGGTGGGGAAACGGGTGGCGGCCTAGGGAGGCTGCGGCCTGGCCAAACAGCGTCGGCGCGTAGGTCTGGGCCATTGCCGGGGTCGGGTATTCGTTCGAGCGCGGCCCTTCGAACGGATTGCCGCCAGGCTGGATCTGGCCGCGAAGGTTGCCGGCCTTGCCGCTGGTCCCGCAGAGCTTGTCGAAGGTGTCGTAGTGCGGCTCCAGCTCGTCGTAGGTGACGCCCCAGTCCTGGACGGTCAGGTCGTAGTCGGTGACGGCATTGCGTCCGTAGCGCTGCTGGTTGTGGCTCTTGGTGAGAAAGTCGGACGGCAGAAAGCGCCAGATCTGTCCGTTCCAATGCACGCCGCCGCTGCCGACGCCGGTGCCGAGCAGGAAGGAGCCCAGGTGGCGCATGGGCAGCGCCTGCTGGCTGGTGTTGTTGCGGATCGTCAGGGTGTCATAGCTGACGTTCTGGAACAGGTGGTGGCGCCACATGTAGCGCAGCTCGTCCTGGGCGAATCCGGTGGCGAAGTCGGCGGCGGTGTCTCGCCAGGGGCCGCGCTCCAGGGCGACGACGCTGAGGCCCTCGTCGCAAAGCTGCTGGCCCATGATGGCGCCGGTCCAGCCGAAGCCCACCAGCACTGCGTCCACCGGCTTGAGGGTGACGGTCATGGCTCAGCGCTCCGTCCAGCCGGGCCGGCCTTTGAAGCCGACCGGAGGGTAGGGGACGCGCTCGCCGTGACGGGTGACCCACTCCTTGTAGTCGTAGTGAGCGCCGGGGAAGCCGATCATCTTCCAGGCGGCCATGTCCTTGTTGCCGCCGTAGATCGGGTCGGAGAGGTAGCCCTCCCTGGTGTTCTGCAGCAGCATGGCGAAGAAGGTCGCGCTGTCGACGCCGCCGTCGAGGTTGATGGCGCCGCTCTCAAGGCCCTTCAGCACCTTGTCCTGGTCGGCCGCCGCCAGCTTGCTGAAGGCCGCGCCGTTGAAGGTCGCGGCGACGTACTTTTCGATCGCAGGGATGGCGGCGCGGTAGAGCTGAGCCGGCGAAAAGCGGCTCTGGTATCCCTGCTGTGGCGTGCCTTTCGACCACGGCCCCGCGAGGAAATAGTGCTGGCCCTGGCCGAACTGTCCGGCGAGCTGGTGATCGAGGAAGAACGGCACGCCGGCCTCGACGGCCCCCGGACCGACGGGATCGGGCGGGATGAGACGGTCGACGGCCGCTTCAATGAAGGCGCGCTCGGCAGAGGTGAAGAAGATGAAGTCGGTCCCGCTCACGCCAGGCGGCGCGTCGGCGGCTCCCTCCTGCCACGGGACCGCCCCGGTGAACGTCTGCGGCGGTCCGCCAAGCATACCGTCGTGGCGGGCCGCGGCCACCGCAGCGCCGGCGGTTCCCGCCACGGCGCCGCCGACAAGAAACCGACGGCGATCAAAGGTGAGATCGACCCGGGCGCTGGACGATCCAGGCTCGTGCGCGCCCGCCTGGATCCCAGCTGCCGCAGCGGAGCCGGACGGCGGCCTCGCCACGGGAAATTTACGGGGCATCTTGGAAGGCCCCCCGCTCCCAAATCAAACTGCCGTCGGGCATGTAGTACTCGGCGCAATCGCAGTCGGAAGGGCCGCGGAGATATGTCTCTCTCAGGCAGCGGATGGCCGACAGGCTGTCTACCGCAGGCTCGCCACCTGGAGCGCTCCTGGCGGCTTGGCCGCCGCGCCGCGGTCCGAGCAGCCTCAGGACGAAGCCCGCTATCGCGCTGGGGCCGGAGGAAGCGTTTGGCTTGGATCGCATCGTTGGCAACCTCTCTTCGCCCGTGGCATGCACGTCGGATGGCGTCCTGCCGTCGCGGTCAGACTTGGCCCAACGCGATGGGCCCGTCCTTGCCGTTTCCCTGAGATTTCATGAGAACGTCCGCGCGGCGCTCGACGCGAACGGCGGCCTTGCTGTGGCGCTCGCGGGAGCCGGCAATGGCGGACTTTGGATCCTTGTCGGCGCCCATGACCGGCGGCGGCTCGTGTTCAACCTTTGGTCGGTCCAGCTATCGGTACGAGGGTCGGAAGGCCGCGTGAGACACAATCCGGACGAGCACATCGACAATCCAACAAAGCGCTGGGCTACGGTTTCGGCGGTGGGACCTTGGCTTGTCCGGAAAGGAATCCACCGAAGTCGAAGACCTCACCGCTCACCTGGCGCATCTGGCCCGATTTGAGATCGGCGGGGCAGTCGCCCAGCAGGGTCAAGTGCATATCCTGCGCGATCGTCTGGGTCTTTCCGCCGAGGTCCATCTCCATTTCCATATGCATCCTCGCCTCGTGCAGGTCCGAAGCCGTTTCGGTCGTCATATGCGAGGTCCAGGCCGCGCCGGCCGCCTTGTCGCAGACCTGTTCCAGCTTCACCCCGCCGTCGGGGGTCTTAGTCCGGTTCTGGGTGCAGCCCTTGGCCAGTGCCGCGAGCGCTTCCGGGTCAGCCTTAAGGGCGCTGAAGAAGCTCCGCATGGTATCGGCGCCCATGCACATCTGCACAGTTTCGGATTTCGGCGGGACCAGATGCGTCACCTCCATCTCGAACAGGCGCGGTGTGGGTAGGAGTTTGGCTACAGCGGCGTCGATCGCGTCGGTCGGCAGTGTGGGCGCGGGCGCTGGCTCCGCCGCCATGGTCGCAAGGCCTACCAGGACCGCCGTCAGCACCGTCAGCCGCAGATACGCCATTCCGGCCCCCCGAAAACGAAAACATTGCGCGCTGCGTCGCGGGATGGCGTCAAGTCGGGTACGGCGGGCCGCCAGGATGTACAGCCTGATCGTCACCGCCAAGCTCAACGACGTCGATCCCCAGGCCTGGCTCGCCGACGTCCTGGCCCGCATCGACGAACTCAAGAACCTTCTCGAGATGCACCGCGAGAACTCAAACCCGGCCAAATGAGCCGGCGGGACCGCGGCCTACGCCGGATGGGTACCAGCTATCCGCGAAGCTTGGAGATGGTCAGGTTCTCGGGCGGCGTGAGCCCCAGTTCCGGCCCCGCTTGCGCTCATTGAGCTCCTGATGGTCTAATTTACCGATTCCGCTGTTCTGCGGAATTCCGAACGGGGTGGCGCCCGTTGGCGGAGGGACATCATAGCGAATGAGCGACTCCCTCATCGCTCAATTGCGACATCTGGCGGCGCTTTGGCTTTTCGGTGTCACCGCGCTGGCCGCCACAACGTGGGTGTGTTTCCAACTCGGCCTTGGCTTCGAGGCCGCCTCATTCTCCCTGCTGATTGTGATCGTCTTTCTCTCGTTGATGGACAGCCTGATCTCGTCCGTCGTCTTTTCGCTCGTTGCCGTCGTTGGGCTCGATTATTACTTTGTCCCACCGCTCTTCACGCCGCTGATCTTCTCCAAGCAGGACCTTTGGGCCCTGGCGACGTTTATTGTGGCCTCTCTTGTCATCACCTCGCTTGTCAGACGAACCCGCCGACTTGCAGACACGGTCCGTGATCGAGCCCGCCTGCTGGATTTGACCCACGACTCTGTCTTCGTTCGCAACCTGGGCGGCGAGATCACCTATTGGAACCACGGTGCGGAGCAGCTTTACGGGTGGAGAAACGAGGAGGCGATCGGGAAGGTCGCCCATGATCTCCTCCAGACCGTCTTCCCACTGCCATTCGAGGAAATCTCGCATGAGTTGTTGGCCTCGGGCCACTGGGAGGGCGAACTCGTACATACCAAAAGAGATGGCTCCAGGGCGACGGTCGCCAGTCGGTGGTCCCTGCAGACGGACGAGAGGGGCCAACGTATCGGGACGCTGGAGACGAACAGCGACATCACCGAACGCAAGCGTGCCGAAGAATCCCTGACCCAGATCCAGGCCGCACATCTGACGGAGGCCCAAAGAATGGGCCGCACGGGCAGCTGGTCGCTGGACATGAGCTCAGGCGTCATGTCCGCCTCGCCGGAATTGTTCCGCATCTTCGGCCTGGATGCGGAAAAGGATGAACTCACCCAGGACTTCGTTCTCAAGAGCGTTCATCCCGACGACCACGCCTTCATCGAGGAGGTGATGCGGCGCCGGGCGACCACGGCGGCTGATTATGAGTACGACTTCCGAATTGTCACCGCGGAGGGGACGATCCGGCACCTTCACAGCGTCTCTCATCCCGTGCTCGGGGAAAGCGGGGTTCTGGTCGGGTATTTCGGCACCGCGATGGACACGACGGAACGCAAGCATGCCGAAGAGGCGCTCCGGCAGGCCCATGACGATCTGGCGCGCGTCAGCCGGGTCAGCATCATCTCCGAACTGACCGCCTCCCTGGCCCACGAGATCATTCAGCCGATCTCCGCCGCTGTCGCCAACGCCAGGGCCGCTCAGCGCTGGCTCGACCCGGAGGCGCCAGACCTTGAGGAGGCCCGGGCGGCGGTGGCGGCGATCGTCAGCAATGGAACCCTGGCGGCCGAGATCGTCAGCCGGACCCGCCGACTCTTCGAACGCGGCGCGCTGCAAGGCGAGGTGGTCGAGGTAAACGACATCATTCGCGAGGCCGTGCAATTGCTGAGCGGCGAGGCGGCGCGCCAGGCGGTGTCGATCCGGACCTTCCTGGAAAGCACCCCGGAAATCCTGGCGGACCGGGTGCAGTTGCAGCAGGTCGTCGTGAACCTCGTGCTGAACGCCTTCGACGCTCTCAAGGAAGTCGATGGAAAGAAGGAAGTCGCGATCCGGTCGCAGCTCGACGGTGAGCAGGTCATGGTCTCGGTGAGCGACACCGGCGAAGGATTGCCGCCGGAGATGGTCGATCGTCTCTTCGAGACCTTCTTTACGACCAAGCCCCGCGGGACGGGCATGGGCCTGTCCATAAGCCGTTCGATCATCACCGCGCATGGCGGGCGGCTGTGGGCCGAGCCCAACAATCCACGCGGCGCGACCTTCCAGTTCGCCCTGCCAATCCTGCCGCAGCAACCGACGGGGTGAAGCCTCTCGTTCGGACCTCCGGCAGCAAGGAGGCTCACGGCGCCGTCAAAGGCGCCAGCGCCCGCGCCAGAGGCAAGGTTTTGTTCGCCGTCCGCCGTCCGCCGTCGGCCGGCCACGCTCAGGACTTCTCACAGGAACTCAGGCCCAGCCCAACGACCGCCCGAGCCGAGGCGGCCGATAACGCCGGCCAGCAGGCGCTGGTCCGCATTTCCCAACGCCGCCCGTGCAGTTTGCCCAACTTGAAGAACGGAGTTCCAAATAGTCCTATCTACGACATTACTCTGAGCACGATGGCGGTCCTCCTGTTCTTCGGCCTCCTGTGCAAATCCTCGCCAGACCGGTGAACCCAAGGCGTTAAACGGGCGATGAAGAGGTCGCCCATGAGCGAGCCTTACATCACGTGAGCGGCGTCGCGGACGACGCCCAAGCCGCGGTTCGGCGACGATTTGGCCTCCTTGGCATCGGGGCTGGCTGTTGGCGTTTTCTGCGCGATCGGGCCCTTGATCGCCCTTTTGAAGCGCGACCGCGTTGATCCAGCCAACCTGGCGTGCCGCTTAGTCATTGGGAGCGACAGGTGCGCGGCCATACGAGAACCTACAACGCCATTGCCGGGCGAAGCATAGACCGGTTGAACGCCATCAGTGACGGTCTCTTCGCCTTCGCGATGACGGTGATGGTCCTGGATATCCGCGTGCCGGCGCACGCGTCGATCCACACGGAAGTCCAGCTCTGGCTTGCGATCGTCTCCCTCGCTCCACAATTCGTGACCTACCTGCTCAGCTTTCTAACGCTTGGGATCTTTTGGGTGGCCCAGCAGACCCAACTGGAGCGCATGAGAGAAGCTGACCGCGACTTCACCTGGCTGCACCTGCTCTTCCTCGCCGCCGTGGCCGTGCTGCCGCTGACCACGCGCCTACTGGCCGAGTACATCACGTTCCGCGTCGCGCTCGCGCTCTATTGGGCCAACATTCTG
>NZ_SSMZ01000265.1 GCF_004799395.1 Phenylobacterium sp. | reverse complement strand
GGGCGGAGAGAGGCTCGTATCCAGCACCGGACCCATGGCGAACTTCCACGTGGTGGGCAGGCCGTAGAGGGCGATGAGGGCGGCGACGGCGGCGACGCTGACCCCATGGTGCGCCAGAAGGTAACCCATGGTGACGCCGACAAATCCCGTCGTCAGGCCGAACGGCAAGTAGACGAAGAAATACCAGTGGGGCGCGAGCCCGCGCGGCACAAAGCCGTCGGCGACCTGGTCCAGCGCTTCGTCCATGGGCGTCCTCGAATTGCACGGTGACGCTAGGCCGTTCCCACGCCAGGTGAACTGCACATTTTTGACGGCGGGCCTCGCACAGCCCATAAGCCCGCGCGATGACCACCAAGACGCTTCGCAACGTGCAGGATCTGGCTGACGCCGGCCTCGTCCCGCTCGAACGCCGGCTGGCGCTGGAGCGCGTGGCCGCGCAGTACGCGGTGGCGATCACCACACCCATGGCGGAGCTGATCGACGTCGCTGACGCACACGACCCGATCGCGCGCCAGTTCGTCCCCAGCGACGCGGAGCTCGAACTGCGGCCAGAGGAATTGGCAGACCCGATCGGCGACGTCTCCCATTCGCCGTTGGAGGGGATCGTCCACCGCTATCCCGACCGCTGCCTGCTGAAGCTGAACCACGCCTGCGCGGTCTACTGCCGCTTCTGTTTCCGCCGCGAGATGGTTGGGCCCGCTGGGGTGCGTCCGCTCTCACCTGACGCCCTCGACGCCGCGATCGGCTATATCGCCGAACACCCCGACATCTGGGAGGTGATCGTCACCGGCGGCGACCCGTTCATCCTGGCGCCGCGCCGTCTGCGCGAGGTGATGGCCCGGCTGGGCGAGATCAATCACCTGAAGGTGGTGCGTTTCCACACCCGCGTGCCGGTCGTGCAGCCGCAGACCGTCACCGATGAGCTGGTCGCCGCGCTCCAGGGGCCAGGCAAGGCGGTCTACGTGGCGTTGCACGCCAACCATGCGCGCGAGTTCACCGCCGAGGCCCGCGCGGCCTGCGCGAAGATCGTCGAGGCGGGTGTACCGATGCTGGGCCAAACCGTGCTGCTGGCTGGCGTGAACGATGACCCGGAGACCCTGACCGCCCTGATGCGGGCCATGGTCGAGACGCGGATCAAGCCCTACTACCTGCACCATGCCGACCTGGCGCTGGGGACCGGCCACTTCAGGACCTCGCTCGAAACAGGCCAGGCGATCATGCGGGCCATGCGCGGCGCGGTCAGCGGCCTCTGCCAGCCGACCTACATCCTCGACATCCCCGGCGGTCACGGGAAGGTCCCGATCGGGCCGGATTACTTCGCCGACGGCAGCGTCGAGGACCCGGCGGGCCGCCGCCACGCCTATCCGCCGAAAGCCGGCGCCTGATGGCCTGGACCGGGCGCTACGACGAGGCCGAGCCACAGCGGGTCAACAAGTGGCTGGGTCAGAGCGGGGTGTGCTCGCGCCGTGAGGCCGAGGGCTTCATCGAGCGCGGCCTGATCTCCATCGATGGCGAGGTGGTCACCGACACCGGCCGCAAGATTCTGCCCGGCCAGACGCTCACGCTGTGCGACGGGAGCGGGCCCGCGCCGCTCAGCGTCGTGCTGCACAAGCCCATGGGGATCGTCTCCGCCCAGCCGGAGCCCGGGCAGACCCCGGCCGTGCGGCTCCTGACCAAGGCCGCCCTTGTCGGCGAAAGCCCGACGATTCCCGATCGGGATACGCGCCTCGCGCCCCTCGGCCGCCTGGACATGGACAGCCGCGGCCTTCTGCTGCTCTCCGACGACGGCGTGCTGGCCAAGGCGATCATTGGGCCCGACTCCGACCTCGAAAAGGAATATCTGGTCCGGGTCACCGGCAAGATCACACCCGAGAAGATTGCCCGGCTCTGTCACGGCCTGACCATGGACGGCCGCCAGCTGAAGCCCGCCAAGGTCAGCGTGGTCCAGGGCCAGGAGCTGCGCTTCATCCTCAAGGAAGGCCGTAACCGCCAGATCCGACGGATGTGCGAACTGGTGGGCATGCACGTCATGGACCTCGTCCGCATCCGCATCGGGTCGCTGCGGCTGGGCGACCTTCCCGAAGGCCAATGGCGCGTGCTGACCGACGCCGAGCGTGCTGCGCTGCTCTCGGGCTAGCCCGCCGGGAGGGTTATCTGGAAGACCGCCCCGTTGGGCGAGGCGGCCTGGTGCTCCAGCCGCCCGCCGTGGCTGAGCGCGATCTGGCGCGCCAGGGTCAGGCCGATGCCCGAGCCGCCGGCCTTGGTCGTGAAGAACGGCACGAAGACGCCTTCGGGGTCGTCGAGCGGCAGGCCCGGACCATTATCGGCCACGCTGAGCACGATCTGCTCGTCGTCCTCCATGGTCAGCGTCAGCCGCACCCGCGCGTTTGGGCGACCGCGCACCGCATCGACGGCGTTCTTGATCAGGTTGATGGCCGCCTGCTCCAGGAGGTCCGGATCGGCGTTGAGGACCAGCCAAGAAGGATGCGCCGCGCTCGACCAGGCGATGGCGTCAGCGCCGATCATCGCCTCAGCTAGGCGGTCGAGACGGCGAATGAATTCCGCGGCGGGAAGGCGCGCCTTCTCGATGACAGGCGTGTCGGTCAGGCGCCGATAACGCTCGACGAAGGTCATCAGGCCCTGCCCGCGCCGGGCGATCACCTGGGCGGACTCGATGATCTCGGCCTCGGTCCCAGGGCTGTGGGGCTCACCGAGCCGCGCGGCGATGCTTTCCGACAGCGAACAGATGGGCGTGAGCGAATTCATCATCTCGTGCGCCAGAACGCGCACCAGGTCCTGCCAGGCCTTTAGCTCCACCGCGTCGAGGTCGCTGGCGATGCTCTGGATGGCGATCAGCCGCCGCGCCGCGCCGCCGGCCGTGAAGCCGGACACGGTGGCGAGGACCGCCCGCTGATCGGCCAGGCGCAAGACCTCCCGCGCACCGGCTGGCAGAGCCTGCAGACGCTGCGCAGCCTCGGGGCCAAGCGCCAGGATCGCGCTCAGAGGCCCAAGGGTGGCCATCATGCCCGTGCGCGCGGCGCGGTTCATGCCGGTGACCGCCCCCTTCTCGTCGATCACCAGCAGGGCGGCGCTGACCGTGTCGGCCAGCGCTTCCAGGAAGTCGGAGCGCTGCTGGCGATCGGCGCGGATGGCGGCGAGCCGGTCTAGCGCCGCCCTGATCGCATCGCCAAGCGCGCGCAGACCGATCGGCGCGGTCGGTCGCTCGTAACCCTCGGCGGTCATGCCTTCGACGAACTGGGCGAGGGTGCGGTCGGCGGCCCCGATGCTGCGCATCAGGTCCAGGATCACCAAGCCGGCGACGCCTGCCAGCACCGCGGCGGTCGCCCACAGGCGCCGCTCTGCGGCCAGCAGGATCCCGAACGCCAGCGCGCTGACGACGGCGGCCCGAAGGCCCGCGGCGAGCGCGAAACCGCCCGCGCCGGAAAACCGCCTAAAGACCATGCCGCTCCATTCGCCGGTAGAGCGCCGGCCGGGTCAGGCCGAGGGCCGCCGCGGCGTGGCTGACGTTTCCGTCGTAGAGCAACATGGCGCGTTCGATGGACCGCTTCTCGAGGTCATCCAGGTTCAGGGCGCGCCCGCTGGCGCGGCGCTCGGCGGTCAGCGCCATCGCCGCGCGCATCGCTTCGGCCAGGGGCTCGTTGCGCCAGGGCTTCAGCACGAAATCGGCCGCGCCGCGCTTCAGGGCCTGCACGGCGAGCGAAACCCCGCCGTAGGTGGTCATCAGCACGACGGACAGAGCCGGATCCGCCGCCTGCAGACGGTCCAAGACGTCGAGGCCCTCCGCGCCGTCGCGAGCGCCGATGGCGAAGTTCATATCCAGCAGGACGGCGTCGTAGGCCTCCGGCCGCGCGATGAGGGTCTCGGGCGTGGCCGCGGTCTCCACCCGATCGGCCGTCGCCGCCAGGGCCGCGGCGGCGGCCTTCAGGACATCGGCGTCGTCGTCGACGATGAGCAGGGTGGTCGGCACCCCATAAACCTACGGTGTCGCGGCGTTCGCGGCAAAGCCAGCCTCGTCAAAGGCTTAGGCGCCGACCTGTCCGCGCGTGCGCCGGCACGTGTCCGATTCCGGACACCGCGGCAGCGCCGAGCTCACGCCGGATCAGCTAAGTCTCGGAATAACTTGGACTTCGTTGAACGCCGGCTTCAGGCGACACTGACCGCCATGAGTTTGGACATGGACAGACGCATCGTCCTGCCGTGGCGCCGCCGCCGTGGGACCCTGTTCGCCGCCGGCGCCGCCGCGGCGCTGCTGGCGGTCGGCGGCCTTGGCATGGCGGTTGTGGGTGCGTCCAGGTCGAGCGTCCGCCTGCCGGCGCAGAACGTCACCATCGCGGCGGTCGAGCGCGGCGTGTTCCACGACTTCGTGGTGCTGCGCGCCACCGCCCAGCCCAAGGATGTGATCTACCTTGACGCCCTGGAAGGCGGTCAGGTGCAGCAGGTCCTGGCGCAGGCCGGCGATACGCTCGCCGCCGGCCAGCCGGTCCTGCGGTTTCGCAATACCGAACTGGAACTCGAGGTGCTCGACCGTGAGGGCCGGCTGATCGAATCCATCACTCAGCTTCAGACCTATGAAAAGCAGCTGGAAGACGCCCGCGTCGCCAACGAGAAGGCCGCCGCCCAGATCGAGTACGACATCACCCGACTGCAACGGACCGCAGAGCGGCGCGACGCGCTGGCGGCCAAAGGCTACGTCGCCAAGGACCTCTTCGAGCAGGTCCACGACGAGTTGGACCACGACCGCCGGCTGTTGCCGCTGCAGACCAGCTCCAACGCGCAGCAGGACGCGCTGCGACGCCGCCAGATCCCCCAGATCCAGAACGAACTCGCCACCCTGCAGGAAAGCCTCAGGGTCACCCGCTCCAAGCTGGACAGCCTGGTGGTCCGCGCACCGGTCCCGGGACGGCTGACCGACATGGACATCAAGGTGGGCGAGATCCGCAATCGCGGCCAGCGCCTGGGCCAGATCGTCGCCGACACCGGCTTCAAGCTGCAGGCCCAGATCGACGAATACTACCTGGAGCGCGTGCGGGCCGGCCAGACCGGCGTCGTGACCATCGAGGGCCGCGAGGTCCCGGTGAAAATCACCCGCGTCGACCCTCAGGTGAAGAACGCGACCTTCCAGGTAGATCTCGCCTTCGAAGGCGCTATGCCGCGTGGCCTCCTCCCTGGCCAGGCCCTTGAGGGCCGGTTGACGCTCAGTGGCGATCAGCCGGCCCTCGTTTTGCCGGCCGGGCCCTTCCTGGAGCGCACCGGCGGGGACTGGGTCATGGTGACCGACGCGGGTGGAACGCATGCCGACCGCCGGCGGATCAGGATCGGCCGGCGCAGCGCCGAGCAGGTGGAAGTGCTGGGCGGCCTTAAGCCCGGCGAGCAGGTGATCACGTCGGACTATGCGGGCTTCGAGAAGGTCGACCGCGTGGTCTTGTCAAAGAAATAGCGAGACACAAGGGGAGGGCAGGGATGCTCAAGCTCACGAACGTCAGCAAGATCTACCGCGCCGCCGAGGTGGAGACCCTCGCGCTCAACGACATCTCAATGGAGGTCCGCGGCGGGGAGTTCGTCGCTATCATGGGCCCGTCGGGCTGCGGCAAGTCCACCCTGCTCAATGTGCTGGGCCTGCTCGACACGCCCACCAGCGGCGGGTTCGAGTTCTTCGGCCAGGAGGTCTCCGGGCGGTCCGAGCGCGAGCTGACGGCGTTGCGCTGTGAGCGGATCGGTTTCGTCTTCCAGAGCTTCAACCTGATCGACGACCTGACGGTGGCGGAGAACGTCGAGGTGGCGTTGCTCTACCGAAAGGTCCCGGCGGGTGAGCGGCGACGGCGGGTGGCCGAAGCGCTTGCCAATGTCGGGATGGGCCACCGGGCGAAGCATCGGCCCCAGCAGCTGTCGGGCGGCCAGCAACAGCGCGTGGCGGTGGCCCGCGCCCTGGTCTCCAATCCCAGCCTGATCCTGGCGGACGAGCCGACAGGCAACCTCGATACGATCAACGGAGAGGCGGTGATGGGTATGCTGACTGACGCAGCCCTGAGCGGCGTGACGGTCGTAATGGTCACCCACTCCCTCGCCCACGCCGCCGCCGCCCAGCGCACGATCAAGCTGCTGGACGGCCGGGTGGTCTCCGAAACCCTGCTCGCGGCCTAAGAGGGACACTTTCGATGTTCGGCAACTATCTGGCAGCGGCGCTCCGCAACCTGCAGCGCAACGGCCTCTACGCCACCCTCACCATCATGGGCCTGGCGGTCGGCTTCGCCTCGGCGATCCTGATCGGCCTCTATCTGCGCCACGAGCTGACCTACGACCAGTTCATCCCCGGGCACGAGCGCGTGTTCCTGATGAGCCAAACCTTTGTCCCGCACGACAAGCCCAAGATTGAAATGGATACCACCTCCGCCCGCCTGGCGGAGGATCTGAAGGTCGCGTTTCCCCAGATCGAATATATTGCGCGCCTGGGCGCGTCTGGCTTTCCGCCGGTGATCCGCCGCGGCGACTTCAGCATCAGCGAGCGGCTGTTCGCCTCCGCAGACCCGGATTTCTTCAAGGTCATGCCGATGCCGGCTGTCGCGGGCGACCCGGCGTCTGCGCTGGACGCACCCGATAGCGTGGTGTTGACGCGCACAGTCGCCCGCAAGTTCTTCGGGCGTGACGCGCCGCTCGGCGGCGTCTTATTGATCGATGGTCAGCCCTTCCGGGTGACAGCGGTGATCGAGGATCTGCCGACCAACAGCCACCTCGACTATGAGGTCTTCGCGTCCTCGAAGGCGGCTTCATCGGTGCTCTGGAAGCTCTATGGGGCCGGTTACACTTCGAATTCCAACTTGACCTACCTCCGCCTCAAGCGCGGCGCGTCTGCGGCCGAGATGAACACGGGTCTGCAGGGCTTCGCGGAGCAGCATATTCTGCCGGCCCTGCGCGCCATAAATCCTGACCAGAAACTCGACGGCTTTCGGATGCGCCTCAAGCCGCTGACTTCGATCCATCTGCAGCCTGCCGATGGCGGCGATCCCAAGAACGGCGCGGACATCAAGGTTCTCGCGGGGATCGGTATTATCGGCGTGCTGATTGTGATTGTCGCGGCCATCAACTTCGTCACCTTGATGACCGCGCGAGCGTCACGGCGAGCCGTGGAGGTCGGCGTACGCAAGGCGCTTGGCGCCCAGCGCAAGGACCTGATCGTCCAGTTTATGGGCGAGGCGATGATCTATGTGGCGGTCGCGCTTGTTCTGGCGGTCGCTCTCGCAGAACTATTGCTGCCGGCGGTGAGCGCGGCGCTGCAGCGGAAGATCGCCTTCAACTACCTGAGCGACCCGCAACTCCTGCTGGTCATGCTCGGCGTCACCCTGGCCACCGCATTGCTGGCCGGGCTCTATCCCGCACTTGTGCTTTCATCCTTCCGGCCTTCCTCCGTCCTGAAAGGCGGCCCGATCGCGGGCGCAGGCGGCGGCGGCGTCCGGCAAGCGCTTGTCGTAGCGCAGTTCGCGGTGCTGATCGCATTGCTGCTTGGCGCGCTGACCATCTACCGCCAGACCATGTTCGCGCTCAGGGACGCCACCCACATCAACAAGAACGACGTGGTGATGCTGTTCGCTTCACCGTGCACCGACTCTCTCCGAAATGCGGTGAAAGCCGTCCCAGGCGTCCGCAGCGCGGCCTGCGCCTCCGCGGCCGCGGTCGCCTTGGGCGAAAACGACGACATGAGCTTCGTCGGCGACCGTCACGCCCTACTCGAATATTCTCCCGTCGACTTCGGTTTCTTCGAGGTCTACGGGATCAAGCCGATCGCGGGGCGACTGCCCGACGCCGCGCGGCCCGGGGACGACGGCGGAAAGCTCGGCGACACGCCGCCGCCGATCTTGCTCAACGAGGCCGGGGTCCGGGAACTGGGGTTCAAGTCGCCGCAGGACGCTATCGGGCGGTTGGTGACCTGGCACTACAAGCCCAGCTTGAGCATGGACGCCCTGGCCACTACGGTCGCCGCGCCGGCGAGAGCTTCCGAGGTGATCGGGGTCGTGCCGGATTTCACGTTCGGGTCTATCCGGCAGAAGGTTCGCGGCGGTTTCTACTATGTCGGCGCCAAGAACGATATGCTGAGCTCCGTTGCGCTGAATGTAAGGCTCGACCCCTTGCGCAGCGCCGACACCCTCAGGCGCATCGACACGGTCTGGGCGAAAATCAGCGGCGGTCTGCCGCTCCAGCAGTACTTCACAGATCAGTTCCTGCTCTTCAGGTACATCGACAACGTCATCCAGGGCGGGTTCATCGCCGCCTGCGCCCTGATCGCGGTGTCCATCGCCTGTCTTGGCCTCTTTGCGCTGTCGGCTTACACCGCCGAGCGGAGAACCAAGGAGATCGGAATCCGCAAGGCCATGGGCGCGACCTCGTCAGATATCCTTAGGCTGTTGCTCTGGCAGTTCGCCAAGCCGGTGCTGTGGGCCAATCTGCTGGCGCTGCCGGTGGCCTGGCTGGCCATGGACAGCTGGCTGAAGGGGTTCGCCTACCATGTCGAGCTGGCGCCCTGGACCTTTGCAGCGGCCGCGGGGGCAGGCGTGGTGATCGCCTGGGGCACGGTGTTCGTCCACGCCCTGCGCGTCGCCCGCGCGCGGCCGGTGGGAGCATTGCGCTATGAATAGGATCGTCGCGGGGATCGCGGGTCTCGCGGCCGTATTGCTGGCGGTGGCCCACGGGGCCCGCGCCGCGCCCGGCGACCAGGTGTTCGGCGTCTGGCTGACCCAGGCCAAGGACGGCAAGGTGCGCATCGCCCCCTGCGCAAACGATGCGGCCCAGACCTGCGGCGTCATCCTGTCGGGCAAGGCGCCGGATGGGCAGGACGCCCGGCTGGTCACCGACATCAAGAACCCGGATCCGGCGCTGCGCAGCCGTCCCATCGTGGGCCTGCAGATCATCTCGGGCTTCCGCCGCGACGGCGAGGGCGGGTGGACCGGCGGCAGGATCTACGATCCGGTTGGCGGCAAGACCTACAAGGCCAAGATGGGCGCTGGCCCCAATGGCGCCTTGAAGGTCGCCGGTTGCGTGCTGTTCTTCTGCCGGGCCGAGACCTGGACCCGGGTGGAATAGATCAGGAGAGGGTGACGAACAGTTCGCTCTCGATCACCCACTGGCCGGTGATCTTGCGCCAGGCGGCCAAGTAGGCGCCGGACATGCCATTTCCGATCCAGCGGCCGGTCTCGGCGGCGCACTCTTCGGCCGCGTCGATCTCAATACGGTCGGGAGTGCGCACGTAGGCCACGAAGCCCGGCTCGCGGAACTGGGCGGCGAAGGCTTCGACGATGGCGTCGGCGCCCAGGATCAGTCCGCCGCCGCCGGGGATCAGCTGGGCGTCGGCCGCAAAGAACGGGCGCAGGGCCTGGGCATCTCGGGCGGCGATCCGCTTGTTCGTCAGCCGCCGCCGCGCCGCGATGGCGTCCTGCGGGCCGGTCACCGCGAGCCCTTACGCGGGATCGGCCGCCAGGCGCTTGTCGAGGTAGGCGCCGACGCGGCTTTCGACGTCCGGCAGGTTCTCCATCCAGAAGTGGCTGGCGCCCTCGACGACGTCATAGTCGATGACGATGCCCTTCTGGGTGCGCAGCTTGGAGACCACGCGTTCGACCTCGATCGGCGGGACGACGCTGTCATTGCCGCCGTGCAGGATCAGGCCGGAGGCCGGGCAGGGGGCCAGGAACGAGAAATCGTAGGCGTTGGTGGGCGGCGAGACCGAGATGAAGCCGTCCGTCTCCGGCCGGCGCATCAGGAGCTGCATGCCGACCCAGGCGCCGAAGGAATAGCCCGCCACCCAGCATTGCGAGGCCGCCGGGTTGGTGGTCTGCAGCCAGTCCAGCGCGGTGGCGGCGTCAGCCAGCTCGCCGATGCCTGAGTCGAATTCGCCCTGGCTGCGGCCCACGCCGCGGAAATTGAACCTCAGGACCGAGAATCCGCGCTTCATGAACAGGTGGAAGAGCTGCACCGTGACCGGATTGTTCATCTGGCCGCCCGCCTTGGGATGCGGGTGCAGGATCAGCGCCACCGGCGCGGTCTCCGTCTTGCCCTGCGAATAGCGGCCTTCGATCCGCCCCGCGGCGCCAGTCAGAACCACTTCCGGCATCAGATCCCTCTTAAGCTCGCCCCCACGAATTCGGGGCCCTGGAATACTTGACTACTGCGCTGGGTCTTCCTAAGTCGCATCGCGACCGCGAGGATCGGTCCTGCGCAAGGCGGCGGCCTATAACATAGGGGCGCGGCGGAACGCGAGAAAACTGCACTGGACGGACTTTCAATGCGTCTCTCCACCAAAGGCCGCTACGCCGTTATGGCCATGGCCGACCTGGCGCGACGCCAGGACGAGCCGTGCCGCGCTGTGGCGCTCGCCGAGATCGCCGCGCGTCAGGAAATATCCTTGTCATACCTCGAGCAGCTCTTCGCGCGCCTGCGCCGCAAGGGGCTGGTGCAATCCGCCCGCGGGCCCGGCGGAGGCTATCGGCTTAGCCGTACGGCCGAAGAGACCTCCATCGCCGACATCGTCCTGGCCGTCGACGAACCGCTGCGGGCCACGCGTTGCGCCGAGCAGGGCAAGGGCTGCATGTTGAAGGGCGAGCGCTGCCTGACCCACGACCTGTGGGACGACCTGGGTCACCGGATCGAGGACTATCTGGCCTCGGTCAGCCTGGCCGACGTGATCACCGGGCGGCTGCGCAACAAGCGGGCGGCGGCATGAGCGCCCCCAAGATGCAGACCTATCTCGACCATAACGCCACTGCCGTGGTGCGCCCGGAAGCGCGCGCCGCCATGGCGCGGGCCCTGGAGGTCGGCGGCAATCCGTCCTCGATCCACGCCGCCGGCCGCGCCGCCCGCGCCCTGATGGAAACCGCCCGCGAGCAGGTCGCCGCGCTGATCGCCGCGCCGGCCTCCACCGTGATCTTCACCAGCGGCGGCACCGAGGCCAATGCGCTGGCGATCGAAAGCGCCGTCGCGGCGGGGTCGCGCCGACTTATCGTCTCGGCGATCGAGCATGACAGCGTTCAGGAGACGTCCCGCGTCGCTGGCATCGCGGTCGAGGTCTTGCCCGTGGACGCCGCCGGCCGCGCCGACCTGACCTGGCTGGCCGATCGCCTCGCCAGATGGGACGCCATCGATGGAAAGCCGTTCGTGGCCCTGATGCTCGCCAACAATGAGACAGGCGTCATCCAGCCGGTGTTCGAAGCTTCGCAGATCGTCCGCGCCGCCGACGGCTGGCTGCATGTCGACGCCATCCAGGCGGCCGGCAAGATCGGGATCGACTGCCGCCCGCTCGGCGCCGACACGCTCAGCATCTCCGCCCACAAGATCGGCGGCCCGCAGGGCGTGGGCGCCCTGACCTTCGGGCCGAGGGCGACCTTGTCGCGCCGCCAGCATGGCGGTGGGCAGGAGCGCGGCCGTCGCGGCGGCACCGAGAACGTCCCCGGCATCACCGCGTTCGGCGCGGCCGCTGTGGAGGCGCTGAAGGGCGTCGAAGAGTTCAACCGCCGCGCCGCCTGGCGAGACGCCGCCGCCGAACACCTGAAGGCCGTCGGGGCCGTGGTGATGGGCGAGGCCGCGCCCAGGCTCGCCAATACGCTCTGCGTCGCCACGCCAGGCTTCCCGTCCGACGTCCAGGTCATGGGCCTCGATCTGGCGGGCGTCATGGTCAGCGCGGGCTCGGCCTGTTCCTCCGGCAAGGTGAAGGCCTCGCCGGTGCTGGAGGCCATGGGGCAGGCAGCGCTGTCCGGCTGCGCCATTCGCGTCAGCGGCGGGTGGAGCACGACCGAAGCCGACTGGGACCGTTTCGTCGAGGCGTGGTCCGCTGCGCATGACCGCCACGCCGCCCGTCACCGCCAAACCGCGACCGTGGGAGCCTGACCATGGCCGCCGTCAAACAGACCGTCGAACACGTCGAGAGCCTGGAAAAGTACAAGCACGGCTTCGTCACGGACATCGAACAGGACTTCGCGCCCAAGGGCCTGAACGCCGACATCGTCCGCTTCATCTCGGCCAAGAAGAACGAGCCGGACTGGATGCTGGCCTGGCGACTCGACGCCTTCGAGCGCTGGCAGGCCATGGAAGAGCCGAGCTGGGCGAAGGTGAACTTCCCGCGGATCGACTACCAGGACAGCTACTACTACGCCGCCCCCAAGGAGAAGGTGGGCCTCAAGAGCCTCGACGAGGTCGATCCGGACATCCTGGAGACCTACAAGAAGCTGGGCATCCCGCTGCGCGAGCAGGAGGTTCTGGCCGGCGTCGTCGGCGCACCGCGCTATGCCGTGGACGCGGTGTTCGACAGCGTCAGCGTGGTGACCACCTTCAAGAAAGAATTGGCCCAGGTGGGGGTCATCTTCTGCTCGATGAGCGAGGCGATCCGCGAGCACCCGGAACTGGTCCGGAAATATCTCGGCTCGGTCGTGCCGGTCTCGGACAACTATTTCGCCTGCCTGAACGCGGCGGTCTTCTCTGACGGCAGCTTCGTATATGTGCCGCCGGGCGTGCGCTGCCCGATGGAGCTCTCCACCTATTTCCGGATCAACGCCGAGAATTCCGGCCAGTTCGAACGCACCCTGATCATCGCCGACGCAGGCGCCTATGTCTCGTACCTCGAAGGCTGCACGGCCCCGATGCGCGACGAGAACCAGCTGCACGCCGCGGTCGTGGAACTGGTCGTGCTGGACGACGCGGAGATCAAATATTCCACGGTCCAGAACTGGTATCCGGGCGATCCGCAGACCGGCAAGGGTGGCATCTACAACTTCGTCACCAAGCGCGCCGACTGCCGCGGGGACCGCTCCAAGGTGTCCTGGACCCAGGTGGAGACCGGCTCGGCGATCACCTGGAAGTACCCGTCCTGCGTCCTGCGCGGCGAGGGTTCGTCCGGCGAATTCTACTCCATCGCCATCACCAATGGGCGCCAGCAGGCTGACACTGGCACCAAGATGATCCACCTGGGCGCCAACACCCGCTCGCGGATCATCTCCAAGGGGATCAGCGCCGGGAAGAGCTCGAACACCTACCGTGGCCTGGTGTCGGCGCACCCCAAGGCCAAGGGTGCGCGCAACTTCACCCAGTGCGACTCCTTGCTGATCGGCAAGCACTGCGCGGCGCATACCGTGCCCTACATCGAGGCCCGCAACGGCCAGGCGAAGTTCGAGCACGAGGCCACGACGACACGCCTTTCGGAAGACCAGCTCTTCTATGTGATGCAGCGCGGTCTCTCCCAGGAGGAAGCGGTGCAGCTGCTGGTGAACGGCTTCGTCAAGGACGTGCTTCAGGAACTCCCGATGGAGTTCGCGGTCGAAGCCCAGAAGCTCGTCGCCATCAGCCTTGAAGGGAGCGTCGGATGAACATACCCGCCCGCAAGAACGCCCCCACGACTCTCTCTCTGCGTCACGCCTTCGAGGTCGAACAGGCGCGCCGCGAGGCCGAGCGGTACGCCCGCGAGGAAGCCGACCGGCGCCAACAGGAGGAAGACCTTTCCCGCGCCGAGCAGCTCTACGACGCGCTGATCGGCGACCCGGCTTTCCTGACCGCGCACAACCTGACCGCCGACTGGCGGCGCTACAGTGTCCACCTGGAAAGCCCGGAGTTCCGCATTCGGGCCTATTTCGAGGCGGGCCAGGCCAGCATCACCGTCGGCGACAAGCGCAATGTCGCCGTCTCCGCCACCCCGGCGCCCATGAAGCGCGAGGAGGTCGACAGCGTCGCTGACGCCCTGCGCGTGGTCGCCCAGTTCCTTGCCGACGAGATCCCATGATGTTGAGCGTTTCGAACCTGCATGCCTCGGTCGACGGCAAGGAAATCCTCAAAGGGCTGACCCTCGCCGTCCCGGCCGGCGAGGTGCACGCGATCATGGGGCCGAACGGAGCGGGCAAGTCGACGTTGTCCTACGTGCTGACCGGCCGCGACGGCTATGAGGTGACGCAGGGCTCCGCCACCCTGGACGGCGAGGACCTGTTGGCGCTGGCGCCGGATGAACGCGCGGCGCGCGGCGTCTTCCTGTCGTTCCAGTACCCGCTGGAGATCCCCGGCGTCCCCGCGCTGACCTTCATCCGCACGGCGTTGAACGCCCAGCGCCGCGCCCGCGGCCAGGCCGAGATCACCGCCCCGGAGTTCCTGAAGCTGGCGCGGGCGAAATCCGCGGACTTGAAGATCGACTTCGATATGCTCAAGCGGGCGCTCAATGTCGGCTTTTCTGGCGGTGAGAAGAAGCGCATGGAAATCCTTCAAATGGCGATGCTTTCGCCGCGATTCCTCATCCTGGATGAGACCGACAGCGGACTGGACATCGATGCTCTGCGGATCGTGTCGGATGGCGTGAACGCCCTGCGCTCGCCCGAGCGCGCCATGCTGGTGATCACCCACTATCAGCGTCTGCTCGACTACATCAAACCCGACCGGGTTCACGTTCTTGCGGGCGGGCGGATCGTGGCGTCCGGCGGGCCGGAGCTGGCCCACGAGCTGGAGAAGAACGGCTACGAGCAGTACGAGAAGGCCGCGTGAGCCTGACCACCGCCATACGCGACCGCGACGTCACCGAGCTGCCGGGCAAGCGTGACGAGGATTGGCGCTGGACGGACCTGCGCGGCCTGATCCGCAAACTGCCGCCGCCGTCCGAACCGTTTACGGCGGACATCGGCGCGGGGCCTTTCGACGCGCTGGCCTCCGACCGCCGGGTGATTGTCAACGGCCGCGGCGCCGACCCCATCGAGATCGCCCGCGGCAAGAACGCCATCGTCGCGGCGCGCTTTGTCTCGCGCGGCGCAGGTGTCCACGTGGCCCGGCTGAACGTCATCGTCGGCCCCGACGCCCGCTTGGTCCTGCTGGAGAGCTACGAGAGCGACAGCGCCTCAATTTCACAGGCCTCGCTGACCATCACCCTGCATCCCGGCGCGCGGATCGAGCGGATCGTGCTGGCCCAGGACAACGCCGAGGCGGTCAACGTCAGCCAGGCGGAGGTGCTCCACGCGGCCCGCGCCCGCTTCGCCCAGACCGTCGTCACCTCCGGCGCGCGCCGCCAGCGGCTGGAGACCCGCGTCCAGCATCCCGGCGGCAACGCCGAACTGCGCCTCGACGGCGTCTATCTGCTGGCCGACAAGCGCCACGCCGATCAGACCACGATCGTCACCCATGCCGGTCCGGATGGCGTCACCGCCCAACTGACCAAGGGTGTGGTCCGCGACCAGGCGCGCGGCGTGTTCCAGGGACGCATCGTGGTGGAGGAGGGCGCCGACCGCACCGACGCCCGCATGGGCCACCACGCGCTGATCCTCTCCGACCGGGCCGAGGTGGACGCCAAGCCGGAGCTGGAAATCTACGCCGACGACGTGGCCTGTGCGCACGGCAACACCGTGGGCGCCCTGGACGAGGACGCCCTGTTCTACGCACGCCAGCGCGGCATCCCCGAGGCGCAGGCCCGGGCTTTGCTGACCGAGGCCTTCATCGGCCAGGTTATCGACCGCATCGGGCACGAGGGCGCCCGCGACGCGGTCCGCGCCTGGGTCGCAGAACGGCTGTGGGATTGAGCATGGCCTTCGACGCCGAAGCCATCCGCGCGGAGTTCCCGATCCTGGGACGCCAGATCAATGGCCACCCGCTGGTCTATCTGGACAGCGCCGCCTCGGCGCAGAAGCCCCGCGCCGTGATCGACGCCATGGTCCGCGCCATGGAGCACAGCTACGCCAATGTGCACCGGGGCCTGCACACCCTCGCCAACGAGACCACCGAGGCCTACGAAGCCGCGCGCAAGGCAGTGGCCGGTTTCCTCGGCGCTGATCCGGCCGAGATGGTCTTCACCAAGGGTGCGACCGAGGCGATCAACCTGGTCGCCTCCGGGCTCGGCGCGGCCCTCAAGGCTGGCGACGAAATCGTGCTCTCCGAGATGGAGCACCACGCCAATATCGTCCCGTGGCACTTCCTGCGCGAGCGCCAAGGCGTCGTTCTGAAGTTCACGCCGGTCACCGACGATGGCCGCCTGGATGTCGCAGCGTTCAAAGCCCTGCTTAGCGAGCGCACCAAGGTCGTGGGCCTGACCCACATGTCCAACGTGCTGGGCACCGTGAACCCGGTGACCGAGCTGACGAAGCTGGCGCACGAGGCTGGCGCGCTGGTGCTGCTCGACGGCTGCCAGGCCGTCGTGCACCAGCCAGTGGATGTGAAGGCGCTGGACTGCGATTTCTATGTCTTCTCCGGCCACAAGCTCTATGGGCCGACAGGCATCGGCGCCCTCTACGGCAAGGCCGAGCGTCTGGCGGGCCTGCGCCCTTACCAGGGCGGTGGCGAGATGATCGCCAATGTGGCCCTGGACACCATCACGTACGCCGACCCCCCGCATCGCTTCGAGGCCGGCACGCCGCCGATCCTGGAAGCCATCGGCCTCGGCGCCGCCATCAATTGGCTAGCGGGCCTCGACCGCACCGCGATCGCCGCCCACGAGCACGCGCTCTATGACCACGTCCGCGAGCGTCTGAACGGGGCCAACTGGCTGCGCGTGCTGGGCGAGGCGCCGGGGAAGGGCGCGATCCTCTCCTTCACGGTCGACGGCGCGCATGCCCACGACGTCGCTCAGATCCTGGACCAGTACGGCGTCGCTGTGCGCGCTGGAACCCACTGCGCCGAACCGCTGATGCGGCGTTTCGGCGTCACATCGAGCGCGCGAGCGTCGTTCGCCCTATATAACACCCAGCGTGAGGCCGACGCCTTCGTGGATGCGCTTACCAAGACTCAGGCTTTCTTCGCTTAAGATGACCCCGATGGATGATGCAGCCCCCGTAGAGACCCAGGCGACAGCGCCGTTGGCGCAGGCGGAGCTCGACGCCTTGACGGACAAGCTGATCGAACAGCTCAAGACCGTCTACGACCCGGAAATCCCGGTCGACATCTATGAGCTCGGCCTGATCTATAAAGTCGATGTGTCGGACGATAAGGACGTGGTCATCGACATGACGCTTACCGCGCCCGGCTGCCCGGTAGCCGGCGAGATGCCAGGCTGGGTCGAGGACGCCATCAAGGAAATCCCCGAGGTGAAGTCCTGCAAGGTCGAGTTGGTGTTCGACCCGCCGTGGGACCCTTCGCGCATGAGCGACGAAGCCAAGCTTCAGCTGAACATGTTCTGATGGATCTCAACGTCTCATCCCAGCCGCGCGCCAGGCGCGAACGCCCCAAGGTGGTCTCGCTGACCGACGCCGCCGCCGAGCGGGTGCGCGAGATCATGGGCAAGGCTGAGAAGCCCTATGCGGGTCTTCGAGTCGGCGTGAAGAACGGCGGCTGCGCTGGCCAGGAGTACGTCCTGGAATATGCCGACACGGCCGGTCCGCTGGACGAGGTGGTCGAGGATAAGGGCGTGACGATCCTGGTCGAGCCCAAGGCGGTGCTGTTCCTGATCGGCACGGTGATCGACTATGACGTCACCAAGCTCTCCGCCAAGTTCACCTTCCGCAACCCCAATGAGACTGACGCCTGCGGATGCGGCGAGAGCGTCACCATCCAGCCCGCCCAGGCGGATTAGGCCGCTCGCCGTTCGGCGAGCTATGATCTGGCCCGACCTGGAGGCCAATCATGACCGACGACCTGGAGCTGCGTCGTCAGGCGGAGCGGCGTGCCGACGTCAAGCTGGGGTTCCGCGCCCATGTCTTCGCATATGTCCTGGTGAACGCGGGCCTGGTGGCGGTCAATCTTGTGACCTCGCCGGGATATTTCTGGGCGATCTGGCCGATCTTCGGCTGGGGCCTTGGCCTCGTCGCCCATGGCGTGGCGGTCTACCATTTCGCCAGCAACATGCGTGAGCAGGCCGTCGAGGCGGAGTTGCGGCGGCTGCGCGAAGGGCGCTAGGACTTTCGGTGGCGTATGGCGTCGATCGCCAGCGCTGCGGCCGCGATCATCAGCGGCAGGATGTAGAAGGCCAGCCTGTAGCCCAGGAAGGCCGCCGCCAGCACCGCGGCGTCCACCCCGGGCAACAGCGCCGCCATGGCGCTCTCGAACACGCCTGCGCCTCCTGGCACCGATGAGGCCAGGCCTGCGATGCAAGCGACGGCGTAGGCGCCGACGAAGGTGCCGTAGCTGGGTCCTCCGGCCGGCAGCAGGATCCACAGGATGGCCGCGGCGATGCCGTTGTCGACCACGCCCAGCACCAGTTGCGCCAGTGCGTCCCAGACGTCGGGCAGGGTCACGCTGCGCCCGAAGGCGGTGAACGGGCGCCGCCGCAGTGCGCAGAGCGCCACATAGGCGAGGGCTCCAATCAGCAACGTCCCACCGAGCCAGTGGCCGACTGTCGGCGTGATCGCCGTGGCGTCCAGTTCGGCGCTCGAGGCCAGGAGAAGTCCGGCCCCCGAGAGCGCCGCCAGACCTACGCCAAACGAGGCCGCCGCGAACACCGTCGCGCCGGCGACCTGGGTGAGGTTCACGCCGTGCCGATCGTAGGTGCGGGCGCGGATGGCGCCGGAGATCAGGAGATTCGCCCCGATGGCGTGGGCGATGGCGTTGGCCAGGAACGAGCCGAGCGCCACCGTCCGCAACGGGACCTTCGCGCCGGTCCATCGCAAGCCAACCCATTCGATCACGGCCATCAGCACGAAGCTCGCGGCCGACAGCGCGATCGCCAGCGTCACCGCCGCAATCCCCCAGCCGGCGATAGCGTGACTGACGGCCTGGAGGCTCAGCTTGTGGAACTCGCGCCACAGCACCCAGGCCGCCGCGGCCAGCATGAAGACCGGCACGATGCGCAGGGCGATTCGCGCGGCCCGCGTCAGGCCGCGCCGGGGCGCGGCGGGCGACGCCCCGGCGACGTCAACCTCGACGGGCTCTGGCGTGGGGGAGCGGGTCGGGTCTGGAGCGTTCACGGCGGTGGGCAGTCTCAATTGAGTCGGGGGCCCGAGTCAGGCGGCGCCCCCAAAGGGATGGGCCTCATATGGGAACCGAAGTCCACGGCGCCGGTTGTGCCGCGGGGGAGTCCGTAACGCAGAGGAGATCAGGTCATGGCGCGAGAAGATTGGCAGGACCGTGAGGAGGACCGCCGCCGGATGGCGCTGCGCGGCGGTGAGCGCGGCGATTTCGGCCAGGCCGATTACTCCGGCGACTACGGCTACGATCCGGCGGCCCGCTCCGGCTATCGCGTCGAGGACAGCGTGCAGCCCGCGTCGAACGACTATGGCCAAGCCGATTACTCGACGGACTATGCCTATGACCCCGCGCGAGGCGAGGCCTATCGGCGCGAGTCTGGTCCTGACCGCGACTATGGTCGGCGCATGGACAGCGGCGACTATCGGCCGCTCGGCCAACCCCGCTCCTGGATGGACAAGGCCGGCGACTTCTTCTCCCCGGGTCCACGGGCGCCGAGGGTGGACACCCACGCGCCGCGTCCGCGGCGCGGGCCTTCCGATCGCGTGCTTTGGGCGGTGATCCTCGAGCGCTTGGAGGACCAGCGCGGCCTCGACCTGCGAGACCTGGAGGTTGTCGTCGATGACGCCGAGGTCACCCTGAACGGCACCGTTCGGCACAAGGCCGACAAGCGCCGGATCGAGGACATCGCCGACATCGACGGGGTGCGGCATGTGCAGAACAATCTGCGCCTGCGCGAGCACGGCCACTGGACGTTCCTCTAGCCGCGGACACCCCGAATTCGAGCAACCAAGCCTGACCTTGAGGGTTCTAGTCTCCCAGGCAACAAGCCTAAGGAGACTGCGATGACCGGCAAGCAGACTGACGATAAGCGCGCCTTCACCCACGGCTCCGGCGGCGCCAACGCCGACATGGCCGTGGAAGCCGCGCCCGTGCACGAGGATCGGCACATCGACGTTCCGCACCATCGGGAGGTCGAAGCGACGAAGGACGACGAAAAACACGACCACATGGCCGCGCGTGAAAAGAGCGCCGAGGATCGGCAGGAAGCCCTGCTCGACGAGGCGCTCGAAGAAACCTTCCCGGGCAGCGATCCGATCAGCCCGAAACACATCACCTGACGAGACCGCGCATGGCGGCGGGTCCTTCGACGGGGACGTCGCCGCATGGTAGCAAGGCCGCGTGAAGTTGCCGCCGCCCCGCATCGACATGAGAGGCCTGAGCGCCGTCAAGGTCGGCGTGCGCCGCTTCGCAATCGATGACCCCTACTATCTGATCCTCGCCCTGCGCTGGCCGACCTTCCTGGCGATGGTCCTGCTGATCTTCGTGGCGGCCAATCTGCTGTTCGCCAGTCTGTACTGGCTGGTTCCAGGCTCTGTCGCCAACGCCAGGCCGGGCGCCTTCGGGGACGCCTTCTTCTTCAGCGTCGAGACCCTGGCCACTGTCGGCTATGGGGTGATGACCCCGGCCACGCTCTATGGGCACACGGTGGCGTCGTCGGAGATCTTCTTCGGCATGTTCCTGACCGCCCTGGTCACCGGCGCCTTCTTCGCGCGTTTCGCGCGGCCTCAGGCGCGGATGGTGTTCAGCGACACCGCCGTCGTCGCGCCCTACGAGGGGCGCCAGGCGCTGATGGTCCGCGTCGCCAGCCGCCGATTGCAGGGGATCAGCGAGGCCACAGCGCGGATCAGCTACCTGCGCAGCGAGCCGATCGGCGAGTCGCGTTTCCGCCGGTTCGACGAGTTGAAGCTGGTGAAGAACAACATCCCGATCCTCAGCCTCACCTGGACCATCATCCACCCGATCGACGAGGATAGTCCGCTCTGGGGCATGACCGACGAGCGGATGGCCGCCGAGGCTCCGACGGTGATGGTCTCCATCACCGGCTTCGACGAGGCGATCTCGTCCGTGATCAATGACCGCAGGACCTATCGCCGCGAGGATGTGCGCTTCGGCCATGTGTTCGCCGACATCCTGCGGGACCTGCCCGGCGACATGGTCGAACTGGACATCACCCGCATCCACGAGACGCGGCCGGCGCCGGTCCTGCGTGAAGTCGAGATTCAGGAGTCGGCGGTCAGGGCCTCGTAGGCTTCCTGCGCCGCAAGCCACTCCGCCTCGGCAGCGTCGACGGCGGCCTGGGCCGTGTCCCGCCGGCGGCCGAGCTCGGCGGCCTTGGTTGGATCCTTCGCAAAGATGGCGGGGTCCGTCAGCTTCGCGTCGATTTCGGCCAGGATCGCGGTCGCCCGGGCCAGGGCGGCCTCGGCGGCTTCCGTGCGGCGGCGCGCCGAGCCGGTGGGAACCTTCGCGCGCGCAACGGGCGGCGGGGGCGGCGCGACCTTGACCGGCTCGGCGGCGACCTGGCTCGGGGCGCGGGCCGCCACCCGGGCGCGGTCGAGGACGAACTTCGCATAGTCCTCCATGTCGCCATCGAAGGGCTCGATGCCGCCATCGGCCGCGAGCCACAGGCGGTCGGCCACCAGCTCCATCAGCGAGCGGTCGTGGGTGATCAGGATCACCGCGCCGTCGTAGTCGTTCAGCGCGTCCAGCAGGGCGCGGCGGCTGTCGATGTCCAGGTGGTTGGTCGGTTCGTCGAGGATCAGCAGGTGCGGGGCTTCCATCGCCACCATGTTGAGCAGCAGGCGGGCGCGCTCGCCCCCGGAGAGGTTGGCGACCGTGGTGTCGACCTTTTCATAGCCCAGGCCGAACTGGGCCAGCTTCGAGCGGCGCTGGGATTCGCTGGATTGCGGCATGGCCCGCCGAATGATCTCCAGCGGCGTGTCGGCTGGATCCATGGCCTCGATCTGGTGTTGGTGGAACCAGCCCACCTTGAGCCGCGAGCTGCGCAGCAAGGTCCCGCTCTCCACGTCCAGGGCGCCCGCCACCAGCTTGGCGAAAGTCGACTTGCCAGCCCCGTTGACCCCCAGCAGGCCGATCCGATCGTCGATATCGAGTCGCAGGTTCAGCCCTTTGAGGATCGGCGTCCCGCCATAGCCCACGGAGGCGCCTTCCAGCCGCAGCAGCGGCGGCGGGAGGGGGCGCTCAGGCGAGGGCAGGGTGAAGGGTGCGACGCGATCCTCGATGACGTTGGAGACCGGCGGCAGCTTGGCGATCATCTTCAGGCGCGACTGGGCCTGGGTCGCCTTCGAGGCCTTGGCCCCGAAGCGGTCGACGAAGGACTGCATGTGGGCGCGCTTGGCCTCGATCTTGGTGCGCATCGCCTCCTGCAGACGCAGCTTCTCGATCACCTGTCGTTCGAAGCTGTCGTAGCCGCCCGTGTAGAGATCGAGCTTGCCGTTCTTCAGATGGAGGATGTGGTCCATCGAATTGTCGAGCAGTTCGCGGTCGTGGCTGATGACCATGGCGGTGTGCGGATACTTCTTCAGTCGTGCTTCCAGCCACAGCGCACCCTCCAGGTCGAGGTAGTTGGTGGGCTCGTCGAGCAGCAGCATGTCCGGCGCGGCGAACAGGGCCGCGGCCAGGGCCACGCGCATCCGCCAGCCACCGGAGAACTCCGACATGGGCCGCGACAGGTCCGGCGTCGAAAAGCCCAGGCCGGCCAGGATTTCGGCCGCGCGGCTGGGCGCGCGATCGGCGTCGATCTCGATCAGGCGCGTATAGATATCGCCCAGATCCTCGGGCTCGGCGGTGTCCAGCGAGGCGAGCAGGGTCGCGCGTTCGACATCGGCGGCCAGCACGGTCTCCAGCAGGGGGACCGGTGTCGCAGGGTGTTCCTGGTCGACCGAGCCGATCCGCGCGGCGCGCGGCAAGCCGATCTCGCCGGAGCCCAGCACCAGCTGGCCCAGGATCAGCTTGAACAGCGTCGACTTGCCCACGCCATTGCGGCCGACCAGGCCGACCTTGGCGTCCTTGGGCAGGCTGACGGTCGCGCCGTCGAAGAAGCGGCGGCCCCAGGCGTCGAAAACGAGGTCTTTGATCTGCAGCATCGGGACACGAACAATGGGGCGCGGACCAGCGTTCGCCGGACCTGCGGGAGGAGGGAAAGGTCAGGGAAGAAACGCCGCGCCGCCGCCTGACCGGGCGGGTCCATAGCAGACCGATGCGGCCGCGTCATGCCGATCCTCTGGGACTGTTGCAGCGCAGCGCCTTGGCGAGCGCGGGCGAGGCGGGTATAGAGCCCGCCACCTCGCGGCGCTCCGCGGGAATCCCACTCGCCTTGACCGTAAAGAGACCCATGACCGAACGCACCTTCTCGATCATCAAGCCGGACGCGACCAAGCGGAACCTCACCGGCAAGATCAACGCCGTGATCGAGGACGCCGGCCTGCGGATCGTCGGACAGCGCCGCATCCTGATGACCGAGGCCCAGGCCAAGAAATTCTACGAAGTCCACGCCGCACGTCCGTTCTACGGCGAACTCGTCGAGTTCATGATGTCAGCGCCGGTCGTGGTGCAGGTGCTGGAGGGCCCGAACGCGGTCGCCAAATACCGCGAAGTGATGGGCGCCACGAACCCGGCCGACGCCGCGCCGGGCACCATCCGCAAGCTCTATGCTGAAAGTGTCGGCGAAAACTCGGTGCACGGCTCGGACAGCGCCGAGAACGCGGCGCTTGAAATCGCTCAGTTCTTTACCGAGGACGACATCGTCGGCTGATCCCGACTGTCATCAGCGCTTCGCAGGGGCTTGCGAAACGCTTCAGGCAACCCAAATCCGCCCGGCGGGGTTCTCCTCGCCTGATCCCAACCCCATTCGAAAGCTATGATGAGAGAAGACAAGATCGGGGGCTTCAACGAGCGCCTGGCGTCCCAGGCCGAAGCCCGCAGGGCCCTCCTGGAGAAGTTCAAGCCGAAGCCGACGGTCCAGGCCGAAGTCCTGGAAACCCGGGCTCATCGCAAGGCGCGCGAGCTGGAAGAGGTCCGCGCCAAGCGCGCGGCCGAAAAGGAAGCCGCCCGTCTGAAGGCGGAGGCCGACGAGCGGGCCCGTCAGGACGCTCTGGCCAATGACGAAGAGGCTCAGCTGGAGCTGAAGCGTCAGGACCGCAAGGACCGCAAGGCCGCCGCCAAGGCCGAAGCCCGCGCCAAACGCGAGGCCAAGTCCGCCCAGCGTCGCGGCTAGTCTGGCGAGGCGCCGTCGGACCCGCCGGTCAGCTTGCGCGACAGATCGCCGTAGTAGCCCTGGATCAGCAGTTCGACGGTGTCGCCGCGCTCTTCCGCGGCGAAAGCCAGGTCCTTGGCCATCTGGATTGCGGCCGAGCGGCTGAGGCCGGTTTCGATTGGCTGGCCGTCGGAGAAGACGGTCCAGTCGCCGTTCTTGAGCGTCACTGCATATTGAACCATCGGCCCATCATTTCCCTCGCTCAAGCTTGAGCGCGCGAACCTGCGCCCCGGTTCCCTAAAGCTCGACAGGTCGTCCGTGTGCGGTGCGCCGATAGGCGTCGGCCCACGCTTCCTTGCGCGCCGCCAGCTCCGCGCCCGCCGCGAGTTGCTTCGCCGTCACGAGGTCTTCCAGTGTCGCCAGCCAGTGTTCGTAGTAGCGCGCCCCGTCGTCGTCCGGCCCTGCCGCCGTCAGCCGTCGCGAAAGCGCTTCGGCCCACTCGGTCCAGGCGAAGCAGCCTTGGGCGTAAAGCTGGAGCGCCAGCGCAAACGCCTGCGCCTGCCAGGGCTCCGCGAACACCGGCCCCTCCGCATTGCGCGGCAGGCGTGGCAGGGTGAGGGGGTCAGGCGCGGTCAAGGTAGGGCTCCCAAAGATCGAGGCAGACACTGTCGCGGGGATCGGCCGCTTCGCCCCATAGTTCTCGCGCGCTGAAACGCACCGTGTAGAGCGGCCGCGGGTCCTCGCCCTCGCCGTGAGCGTGGCTGTCCGGGAAGACATGCGCGCCATGGAGGCTGACGATCACGCCCCTGCGCCCGCGGACGTAGCGGGGCAGGCGGGTGTGACCGTGCGGGTTCAAATTGCGGGCCCGCACGGCGTCGCCGTCGACGAACAGCGGCTGGGCGGCCCCGCGCACATACGAGCCACGGCGCATGAAGCGCGGCGTCACGTCCTCGGCGCTCAGCAGCGGCGTCGCCTTGGGCGCACGCGGCGCGGGCTTGCCCGACGCCAACTCGGCGGGCGTGACGAAGCCGTGCGCGACCAGCAGTTCGCTCAAGCCCCGGAACCACTTTTCATAATAGCTCATCGCCAGGTATTCGGGGCCGGGGATCTTTTCCCGCTGATGGCGGCCCTCGTCGATGTTCCGGCGGGTGGGCGAGGCGACGCTGAGCGCGTGGACGCGACTTTCCCAGGCGTGGTGGAAGACCGGCTCGTCGGCCTCTGGGGCGATCGGTCCCAGGTTCTCCAGGCCGCCCATGTCGTGCACGCCGTTCACAGCCGAGCCGTGCCGATCATGCCGTTGCGGGTCACCAGGGCGGCGAGCTCGTCCTCGCTCAAGCCTTCGCGCCCGGCCGGTCGTTCGGGCAACACCAGGTAGCGGATCTCGGCCGTCGAATCCCAGACGCGGACTTCAACCTCGTCGGGGAGCTTCACGCCGAACTCGCCGATCACGCCCCGCGGATCGATCACCGCGCGCGAGCGATAGGGCGCGGACTTGTACCAGACCGGCGGCAAGCCCAGCACCGGCCAGGGGTAGCAGGAGCACAGCGTGCAGACGACGAGGTTGTGCACCGTGGGCGTGTTCTCCACGACCACCATGTGGTCCCCCTGGCCGCCGGCGTAGCCCAACTCGGCGATGGCGGAGGTGGCGTCCTCCATCAACCGCGCCTTGTAGGCCGGATCGGACCAGGCCTTGGCGACCACCCGCGCGCCGTTTCGCGGGCCCACCTTATGTTCGAAGTGGTCGACGATAGCGTCCAGTGCGGCGGGGTCGACCAGCCCCTTCTCGACCATCAGAGATTCAAGCGCCTTCACCCGCAGCGCCATGTCCGACGGCGGCTCCTGGCCGTGATCGTCGTCGCCATGATCGTGGTGGTCGTCGTGATGATCGTGCGCCATGGCGGGCAAACTGGCTGAGAACCGCGCAAAGGTGAAGGCCGCCCAGGTGACCGCGCGCCCGTCTCCTGCAATGCTGGGCGTCTTGGGAGGCGCAACGCCCATGACCACGCCGCACTTGATCTACTTCTCCGACCCCATGTGCTCCTGGTGCTACGGCTTCTCGCCGGTCGTCGACGACATCCGCCGCGCCTTCGGCCGGGCCCTGCCGATGCGGGTGGTGATGGGTGGCCTGCGCCCCGGCACGGAAAAGCCGATGACCGAGGAGGCCAAGCTGGAGATTGCCGATCACTGGACCCATGTCCACGAGGCGACAGGCCTTCCGTTCAATGGCGCCGGCATGTCGCGGCCGGGCTTCATCTACGACACCGATCCGGCGGCGCGTGCGGTCGTCGTGGCCCGCCGCGACGGCGAAGAAATGGCCGCAGCCTTCCTCGGCCGCACCCAACGTGCGTTCTACGCGGAGGGCCGCGACGTGACCCAGGCTGACACGCTGGCGGAGATCGCCGAGGAACTGGGCCTCGACCGCGAGCCGTTCCTCGAAGCCTGGGGGACCGATGAAGCCAAGCAGGAGACCTGGCGCGACTACGCCATCTCGCAGCGCGCCGGCGTCACCGGCTTCCCGACCCTGGTGGCCGGACCCAACGCCGATGGCGTCTATGGCGTCGTCACCCGCGGCTTTGCGCCGGGCGAGCAGGTGGTGAGCATCCTCAGGGAGTGGCTGGAGCGGATCGCGGCCTAGCGCGTGGGCAGCTGGTGCGCGGTCGGCGCGGGCAAGGCCTCGCGATCCTTCAGATCGACGCCGGTAAAGCCCAGCCGCTGCGCCTCTATGAGCAGCCAGGCGATCTTGCCGGCCGCCTCGTCGGGCGAAAGACCGCCTGCCGCGCGGATATTGGAGACGCAGTTGCGCTCGCTGTCGCGGCGACCTGGCTTCGGATCGAAGGTGATGTAGGCGCCCAGGCTGTCTGCGGCGCTTAGACCTGGGCGCTCGCCAATCAGGACCACGACAAGCTGCGCGCCCAAGCCCTCGCCGATGGGATCGCCAAGCGCCACGCGCGCCTGCCGCGCGACAACCAGCGGCGCGATGCTCCAGCTCGCCAGCCGGGCGCGCAGGGCAGCCACGACCGCCCCTGCGTGAGCCTGGACGGCGGTGGCGGACAGGCCATCGGCGATAACCAGAGCCAAGTCGTACTCGCCATGGGGCAGGGGCTCGGTCGCCGGGGCCAGGCGTCGCCCGAGGTCGGGGTCGGCGAGGTAGGCGGCGCGATCGGGCGCGGCGGACTGCACGAGGATCGCGGAGCCGCCCAGGGCCGTGCGCAGCGTCTCCAGGTCGAGCGTCGCGTGCACGGCGTCCCGCGCTCTGGCCTGGGCGAGCTGGAACGCCAGCATGGGCGCGGTCGGCAGGCCCTGTCCGGCGCGGCCTAGGCCGACGCGCGCCGCAGTCGCCCGGCGCAGGATGGCGAACGGATCGGACGGCGTCGGCGCGTCAGCCATCGCCAAGCTGCTCCAGCAACCGCTGTTGCGCCCCACCGGCCTCCACGACCCGCCCGGCGTCATCCAGCAGGCCGACCTTGGCCAGCCACGCCTCGAACTCGGGCGCCGGCATCAGACCCAGGACGTCGCGGATATAGAGGGCGTCGTGGAAGCTGGTGGACTGGTAGTTCAGCATCACGTCATCGGCGCCCGGCACGCCCATGACAAAATTCACGCCGGCGACGCCCAGAAGGGTCAGCAGGTCGTCCATGTCGTCCTGATCGGCGGCGGCGTGATTGGTGTAGCAGACGTCCACCCCCATCGGCAGGCCCAGAAGCTTGCCGCAGAAATGGTCTTCCAGGCCCGCGCGGGTGATCTGCTTGCCGTCGTAGAGGTATTCAGGCCCGATGAAGCCGACGACGGTGTTGACCAGCAACGGCCGGAAGGGACGGGCCACGGCGTAGGCGCGGGCCTCCAGGGTCTGTTGGTCCACCCCATGGTGGGCGCCGGACGATAGCGCCGAGCCCTGGCCGGTCTCGAAATACATGACGTTGCCGGCGAGCGGATTGCGGCCGAGCCCCAAGGTGGCGTCGTGAGCCTCGCGCAGCAGGGCGAGGTCGACGCCGAAGCCGCGGTTGGCGGCCTCGGTCCCGGCGATCGACTGGAAGGTCAGGTCGACCGGAACTCCGAGTCGGATCAGCTCCAAGGTGTTGGTGACATGGGTCAGGACGCAGCTCTGAGTGGGGATTTCCAGCCGCAGGCGCAGGTCGTCGACCAGCTCCAACAGGATTCGGGCCGTTTCGACGTTGTCGGTGGCCGGGTTGATCCCGATCACCGCGTCGCCACAGCCCATCAACAGACCATCAAGGATGGAGGCGGCGATCCCGCGGCGGTCGTCTGTCGGATGGTTGGGCTGCAGCCGTACCGCCAGTCGGCCGGGAAGGCCCAGGGTGGTGCGGAAGGCGCTGGTCGCGGTGATCTTGCGGGCCACAGCGATCAGGTCCTGGTTGCGCATCAGCTTGCTGACCGCCGCCGCCATCTCCGGAGTCACGCCGGGCGCGAGGGCCGAAAGCTGGACAGCGCCGGTCTCGTTGGACAGCAGCCATTCGCGAAAGCCGCCGACCGTGAGGTGTGAGATCGGGGCGAAGGCCGCGGTGTCGTGACTGTCGACGATCAGCCGGGTCACCTCGTCCTCCGCGTAGGGGACGACCAGGTCTTCGAGGAACCGCTTAAGCGGCAGATCGGCCAGGGCGTAGCGGGCCGCGACCCGCTGCTCGGCGCTGGCGGCCGCCAGGCCCGCCAGCTGATCGCCGGAGCGGAACGGCGTTGCGGCGGCCATTAGGGTCTTGAGGTCGGCGAAGACGTGGCGGGTTCCGGCCAGGTCCGCGACGTAGACCATGTGCTACTTCAGATGCGCCGGTGGGTTCTGACCAAGCTCTTCGATGAGCTTGGTCAGGAGATAGAGCCGCGGCGTAACCGTGCCGAGCAGCAGATATTCGCCCGGGGCGTGGAAGTTGGCGGCCGCAGGGCCGAGCCCGTCCAGCGCCGCTACGCCCGCCTCATAGGCGTTGGCCGACTCCGAGGAGCCGCCGTTGCCGCCCCGCGTGATCTTCAGGCCAACGCCGGCGTAGATGGCCTCGGCCTGAGCGGCCAAGGCGTTGGTGCCCGGATTGTCGGCCAGCGGCGGGAACGAACCCTCGTGGGTGACGGTGACCTTGGTGTCGGGGACGATCGTGGTCTGGGCGTTCTTGGCCATGATCGCCTGGACCTTGTCGTAGTCGGCCTTGTCCCGGACGCGCACGTTGATCTGAGCCGAGGCGTGATCGGGAATGATGTTCCCGCGAGTGCCCGCCTGCAGGATGGTCAGATTGGCGGTCAGGCCATCCCCGGACTTGGGGAACACATCGTCGAGCTGGATCTGGTGGATCAACTCGGTGGCGGCGTTGCGGCCCTCCTGCGGGGCGATGCCCGCGTGGGCGGCGCGACCTGTCACGTCGATCGTGTAGCTTGAACCGCCCTTGCGCCAGACGGTCATGACGTCCGGCGTGTCCCCGGGCTCAAGGTTGAGTTCGGCGTCGGTGTCGTGGACCAGCCTGTCGATCAGCTTGTGGGTGCCGGGCGAGCCGCGTTCCTCTGACGTCTCGATCAGGAAAACGATCTGCTTGAAGTCCTTGAAACCCTGGTCATGCAGGATCTGCAGCGCATAGACGGCCTCGATCACCCCGCCCTTCTCGTCGGAGACTCCCGGGCCGTAGGCTTTCTCGGCGTCCATGCGGAACGGCCGCGCCTTCGCCGTCCCGGACTCGAACACCGTGTCGATGTGGCCGATCAGCAGGACCCGGCCCTTGCCGGTCCCATTCAGGGTGGCGACCGTGTTTTCCGGCAGGCCGTCGGCCTCGGCCTTCAAGCTCTCAATGGCAAAGCCCATGGCCTTCAGGCGCGCGGCCAGGATGGCGGCGATCTTTCGGCCGCCCTCCACGTCGCCGGTGCCGGAGTCGATATTCACGACCTCGCCGAGCAGCTTCAGTTCGTCTCCCCTGGCCGCCTCGGCCGCCTCCCAGACCTTGGCGTCCTTGGCCGGCGCGGCGGCAGCGTGAACGGGCAGGGCGAGCAGTAGGGAAGCGCCGGCGAGCGCAATGGCTTTGAAACGCATGGAATCCCCTAAGAACCTCGAGCCCGGCCACCATGACCGGGCCGCTGGCAGGATCAAGGCCCAAAGGCCCGTGCGCTCACGTCACCTTGCGCCTTGCCTCTGGGCACGCGATATCCTGGCCTGGGTGAACCGTCGGCAGGCTCGCCAAGACTCCAAGAAGGACTTCCTCCCTATGCGTGACCCCGTCACCACCGCGCTGGGCCTCGTGCCGATGGTCGTCGAGCAGACGAGCCGAGGCGAGCGCGCCTACGACATCTTCTCCCGGCTCCTGAAGGACCGGATCATCTTCCTGGCGGGTCCCGTCGAGGACGGCATGGCGGCGCTGATCTGCGCCCAGTTGCTGCACCTTGAGGCGGAGAACCCCAAGAAGGAGATTCAGATGTACATCAATTCGCCCGGTGGCGTGGTGACCTCTGGCCTCGCGATCTACGACACCATGCAATACATCAAGAGCCCGGTGATCACGCTCTGCCTGGGCATGGCGGCCTCCATGGGCTCGTTCCTGCTGATGGCCGGCGAGAAGGGCCAGCGCATCGCGCTGCCGAACTCGCGGATCATGGTCCACCAGCCCTCAGGCGGCTTCTCCGGCAAGGCCAGCGACATCGAGCGCCACGCCGAGGACATCATCAAGACCAAGCAGCGCCTGAACGAACTCTACGCCAAGCACACCGGCCAGACGGTGGAGACGGTGGAGAGCGTGCTCGACCGCGACAGCTTCATGACCGCCGAGGAGGCCAAGGCCTGGGGCATCGTCGATCACGTCTGGGAAAAGCGCGAAGTCGACGAATAGTCAGCTCAGACGCCGGCGGGCGGCGGCCATCAACACCGCCTGTCCCACCGCCTCGGTAACGTCGATCCGCGCATCCGGATCGCTGATGTCGGCGAACATCCCTTTGGGATCTTGATGGAAATGCAGGAAGGCGCGGGATTTTCGGTAGAAGACGCCGCGCTTTTTCTCGAGGAGGCCGGGCAGGGTGCGGACCTGGGCCAGCAAGTCCTCGATCCGATCCAGGTCCTCGTCGCGCGCGTGCCTCATGGCGCGCCCTTGAACACCCGGTAGCCCTTGATCTCGGCCATGGCGATCATCTCCCGATCACCGCCAGTGTCGCCATAGGCGGCGCGCAGTTCGAGGTCCGTTCCGAGGGCGGCCTTCAGGCGAGCGACCTTCTCGGGCCCGCGGCAATTGGGGGTCGCAAACCCGCCCGTGACCCGATCCTGGGCGTCGAAAGCCAGTTCGGTGCCGATCAGGACGTCAGCGCCCAGGCCTCGGGCGAACGGCGCTACGGTGATCTCCGGGGAGGCGGTGACGATGACCAGCCGGACATGTTCGCCCCGCCAGCGCTTCCAGGCCGCCATGGCGTCGGGCCGCAGCAGCCTGCGCGAGAATTTCTCGGCGAAAACCCGAGCGTCGGCCTCCAGGGTGTGGCGCGGGACGCCGCGCAGATATTCTCGGGTGGCGGCGGCCTTCAGCCGCCCACGGTCGCGGTGGAAGAGGTAGGCCAGCAAGGCGGGTATCAGCCGCACCAACCCGAGCGCATAAAGCCGCGGTCCGGCGCGCCACTTCAGGAAGGTCATGTAGCTGTCGCGGATTGTCAGTGTGCCGTCAAAATCGAAGGC
>NZ_SSMZ01000264.1 GCF_004799395.1 Phenylobacterium sp. | reverse complement strand
CTGGTGGCCAACGGTCACCTGATCAAGGACCTCACGTACAACGTCTCGACCAATATCTACTATGCCGAGATCAACACCGGCGGGGTGCTCCTGCCCGGCGCCGTTGGTGTGCTCGGCAGCCGTTCGGCCGTCGAGGGCGGCGGCCGTTTCAGCCTGAACTGGCAGGCGACGCCGAACGATTCGCTGCAGTTCAGCGGGCAGATGAACGCGCGGCGCCTGACGCCGCAGGGCTATATGGACCCATCGTTCCTGACCTTCGCCGGGTACCGCCACAAGTTCAGCGACAAGCTGGCCGGGGTGATCACGGTCCAGGACGTGTTCAACAGCTTCAGCCAGAAGAGCTTCATCGACACGCCCCAACTGCGCGACGTGTCGCTCGGCCGGGGCCGGAGCCAGGGCGCCTATTTCGGCTTCGCCTGGACCTTCGGCGCCCCGCCCAAGCGTCCGCCGCCGCCCCCGGCGCCGGAGCCGGAAGCCGAGGCGATCCACGGCTGACGGAGGGTTTCGCCGCGCTCAATGCGGCGGAGCGGCTCCTGTGGGCGCTGTCTTCAGGCGGCCGCGACCTCGGCCACGGGACCGCGCTGCGGCGGGCGGAAGAAGACCGCGAGCAGCAGCACCGCGAGCGCCGCCATGCCGGTGGGGACCATGAACAGGCTGCGGTAGTCGACCTTGCCGGCGGCGTCGGTCCAATGGGCGATCAGCGCGGGGAAGAGGAAGCTCGCGCCCACATTGCCGATCCCCAGGATCAGCAGGTTGAACAGGCCCTGGGCGCTGGAGCGGACATCCTTCGGGAACGTCGCGTCCACGAAGATGTACACGGTGGCGAAGAAGAAGGCGTAGCAGATGCCGTGCAGCAGCTGCACAGCCACGATGACCGGCACGCTGTCGGCGAAGAAGGCGAACACGGCGAAACGCGCCGCGTGGCCCAGGATCCCTATGATCATGGTGGTCTTCCAGCCCAGCCGGGCGAGCACGCCGCCCAGGATGAACATCGTCACGATCTCGGCCAGCTGGCCCAGGCTGAGCACGACCATCGACAGGTTGCCGGCGATGCCCACGCGGTGGGTCAGGAAGTTGTCGGCCATCACGAAATAGCCGTTGTGGATCACGCTATCCACGAAGGTGACCAGGAACAGCACGCCTACGAACGGCACGCCCAGGAGCTTGATCGCCTCGCGCCAGGCCAGCGGGTCTGCGGCCTGGGCGTCGCGCTTGGGCGGCGTGTGCGGCAGGGTCAGGCTGTAGGCGGCCAGGGCCCACGAGACGATGGCCGCGACCAGGAAGATCCAGCGCACCTGCGCCGCGTCGGCCTTGGCGCCCAGCAGGAAGACGAACGGCCAGCTCACCAGCACCCAGCCGATGGTGCCGCCCATGCGGACGGCGCCGAAGTCCTTGGCCGGGTCCTTCAGATTGGCGAAGGCGATGGAGTTGGAGACCGACAGGGTCGGCACATAGAGCAGGCTGAAGACCAGGTAGGCGGCGAAGAACGGCCAGAAGCTGGTCAGGAAAGCGCAGGCCGCCAGCGCCAGACCGCTCAACGCATGGCTGCCAGCCATGAACCGCTCGGCTGAGAAGTTGCGGTCGGCGAACTGGTTGGAGAAGAAGATCCCGGCCACCGAGGCGATTCCCCAGGCGCTGCCGACCAGCGACTGCTGCCACGGGGCAAAGCCCAGCATGCCCATGTAGGGGAACAGCTTCGGCGCCCAGGCTCCCCAGACAGCCAGCTGCAGCACCATCATCAGAAAAAGCCGCGTCCGGACCGTCATCTTCGTCTCCCCCAGGCGTGAGTCTCAATGCCCCGCTTGGCGTATCGATTACACAGTTGACGCCTGCGCGCACCTATCACGGTCCGATCGGCGGCGGCGGCGGCCTCGCCTCGGGCGCGGTTTGACCTCTCCCGTCACCGGCGCCAAGTTCGCTGAAAATCAGTGGTTCGGGGGGGGATTAAAAAGCATGGCGCAAGCAAGTGAGGCGCCGCCCCTTTTGCGTATCGGCTTCATCGGTTCGGGCTTCATCGCCAAATTCCACGTCAAGAGCTTCCAGTCCGTCCGCCACGCCCAGATCACCGGCGTCTACAGCCCGACGGCGGCGCACCGCGACGCCCTTGCCGCCCAGGTGAACGAGGCCGAGCTCGGCCCCTGCCGCGCCTATGGCGACCTGGAGAGCCTGCTGACCGCCGATGACATCGACGCCATCTGGCTTTTGGCCCCCAACGACCGGCGGTTGGAGGTGATGCAAGCGATCCACGCCGCCGTGAAGTCTGGCCGCTCCAGAGTCCGCGCAGTGGCGTGTGAGAAGCCGCTCGGCCGCACGCTGAGCGAGGCTCGCGAGGTGCTGCGGCTGGCTGAGGATGCGGGCCTGGCCCACGGCTACCTGGAGAACCAGGTGTTCTCCACCGCCGTCGAGCGCGGCAAGGAGATCGTCTGGCGGCGCGCCGTCCCGGCTTCTTCGCGCCCCTACCTCGCCCGCGCCGCCGAAGAGCACTCGGGCCCGCACGAGCCCTGGTTCTGGCAGGGCCCGCGCCAGGGCGGCGGGGTGATGAGTGACATGATGTGCCACTCCGTCGAGGTCGGCCGCTTCCTGCTGACCGCGCCGGGCGCCGCGCGCGGCAGCCTCACCGTGAAGACCGTCCAGGGCTCGGTCGGTTATTTGAAATGGACGCAAGCCCGCTACGCCAAGTCGCTGGCCAAGGACTTCAAGGGCGTCGAGATGCAGGCCCATCCGGTGGAGGACTTCGCCCGCGCCACCATCACGCTGGAGGACGAGACCGGCCAGGAGCTGATCGTCGAGGCCTCGACCTCCTGGTCCTACGTTGGCCCGGGCCTGCGCATCGACCTGGCCCTGCTGGGGCCGGAATACGCCATGGAGTTCTCCTCGCTGAACCCCAGCCTCAAGGTCTTCCTCTCCCGCGCCATCACCGGCGGCCAGGGCGAGGACCTAGTGGAAAAGCAGAACGCCGAGCAGGGCCAGATGCCCATCGTCGAGGACGAGGCCGGCACCTACGGCTACATCGGCGAGAACCGCCACATGGTCGACTGCTTCCGCCACGGCAGGACGCCCATCGAGACCTTCGAGGACGGGGTCGAGGTGACCAAGATGGTCATGGCGCTCTACAAATCCGCCGAAACCGGTCAGGTGGTGACCCTGCCGGACGAAAGCCTCGAAACTTACGTGCCCGTGCCCGCACGGACTGGAGCCTGACGCATGGCCGCCGAACCCTATGACATCATCATCGTCGGCTCCGGAGCCGGCGGCGGGATGAGCGCCTTTCACCTGACGAAGTCCGGGATGAAGGTGCTGATGCTGGAGGCCGGGCGCGACTACGACCCGCGCGTCGAGACCCCGATGTTCAACATCAACGCCGAGGCGCCTCTTCGCGGCGTCGGCACGCCGGACAAGCCCTTCGGCTTCTACGACGCCACGGTCGACGGCGGCTGGGAGGTGCCCAACGAGCCCTATACCGTCGCCGAAGGCTCCGAGCCCTTCATCTGGTGGCGGCCACGGATGCTGGGCGGGCGGACGAACCACTGGGGCCGCATCGCGCTGCGCTTCGGGCCGTTGGACTTCAAGCCGAAGCGCCGCGACGGCCTGGGCTATGACTGGCCCATCGAATACGACGACCTGGCGCCCTGGTACGACAAGACCGAGAAGCTGATCGGGGTCGCCGGCGCCTATCCGCCCCAGAACCTCCTGAACACCCCCGACTCGCCGCCGGGCTGCCTGATGCAATCAGCGCCGCCGCGCGCCTTCGAGATCTTCTACGAGCGCGCCTTCAAGGCCATGGGCGTCCCGGTGATCCCGATGCACGTCGCGGTGGTCACCGGCCAGATGGAAGGGCGCAACACCTGCCTCTTCGCCACCCCCTGCGGACGCGGCTGCGCGATCGGCGCCAACTTCCAGTCGACCACCGTCCTGCTGCCGCCGGCCATGGCCACCGGCAACCTGACCATCACCACCAATGCGCTCGTCTATCAGGTCGACCTGAACAAGGACGGCCGGGCCCAGGGCGTCAGCTATGTCGACCGCAAGACCGGCCTGCACCACTCGGTGACCGCCAAGGCTGTGGTCCTGGCCGCCGGTTCCGGCGAGACCGCGCGGATCATGCTCAATTCCAAGAGCGCGAAGTTCCCAGACGGCCTGTGCAACACCCACGGCATGGTCGGCCGCTACCTGATGGACACCGTCGGCCTGAACGTCACCGGCCAGTTCCCGCACCTGGAAGGCCTGCCGCCCACCAACGACGACGGCCAGGGCACCGAGCACACCTATGTGCCCTGGTGGGGCTATGAGAAGCAGAAGGAGCTGGGCTTCCCGCGCGGCTACCACATCGAGATCGGCGGCGGCCGGCAGATGCCCTCCATGGGCATGGGCGGCCTGGTCCGGGGCGACCTCGACCTGGTGGGCGATGATCTGCGCGCCCGCCTGCGCCAGAAATTCGGCTCGACCATCAGCTTCAACGGCCGCGGCGAGATGATCCCCAACGACGACTGCTATTGCGAGCTCGACCCGGTCGCCAAGGACAAGTGGGGCATCCCGGTGCTGCGCTTCCACTGGAAGTGGGGGGAAGCGGAGACGAACCAGGCGGCCCACATGGTGAAGACCTTCACGGAGGTCATCGACAAGTTGGGCGGCAAGCCCACGGGCCATGTGGAGACCGACGGCAGGAAGGCCATCTCCAAGGGCGGTGAGATGATCCACGAGATCGGCACAGCGCGGATGGGCCACAACGACACTGACTCGGTGGTCGATCAGTTCGGCCGCAGCTGGGCGGTGCCCAACCTCTTCGTCATGGACGGGGCGGTGATGGTCTCCAGCCCAGACAAGAACCCGACGCTTTCGATCATCGCGCTGGCCTGGCGCTCCGCCGACAACCTGGCCACCATCGCCAAGCAGGGGGCCCTATGAGCGCCAATTCTCCTGAAACGGGCCCCGAACCCTATGTAAGCAAGATCGACCGGCGCACGGCGCTGGCCTGGGTCGGCGTGGTCGGCGCGGCCGTGGTCGGCGGCGCCGGGGTCGTGGTCTACGGCCCCAAGATGGGCGGCGAAGTGATCACCCGCGGCTACGGCACCGACCCCAAGCTGACCAAGCCGGAAAAGGCTCCCTGGTCGCGGATCATGACGGCCGACCAGCTGACCACGGCGGCGATCCTGGCCGACTACATTCTGCCGGCCAGCGGAAGCGCGCCCTCGGCCAGTTCGCTGGGCGTGCCGGACTTCGTCAACGAGTGGGTGAGCGCGCCCTATCCGGACCAGGTCAAGGACCGTCCGGTGGTGATGAACGGCCTCAATGCGCTGGGCGCCAAGGTGCTGAAGGCGCCCGCCGCCGACCGCGCCGCGGCCCTCGCCGCCCTGCCGAAAGCCACGGACAAGGCGACGGTCGACTTCTGGAAGAAGTTCCGCGGCCTGACCATCGGGGCCTATTACACGACGGAAGCCGGGTTCAAGGACATCGGCTATATCGGCAACGTCGCGCGCACCGTCGACCCCGGCCCCTCAGCCGAGGTCAAGGCTGCGGTCGAAGTCGCCCTCAAGCAACTCGGCCTCTAGGAGCCTTAGTCCCATGAAAGCCCTCGCCCTCGGCCTCGCGGTCGCGTCCCTGCTGATGGCCGCCGCCCCGGCCCTCGCCGCCGACAACAGCCTGACGCCTGCCGAGAAGGCCGACGGCTGGAAGCTGCTCTTCGACGGCAAGACCACCGCCGGATGGAAGGGCTTCAAGACCGCTGAGCCGGACGCCGGCTGGAAGGTCGCCGACGGGGTCCTCGGCCCGACGCCCAAGATCTCCAAGGACCTTGTCACCAAGGAGAACTTCGAGAATTTTGACCTCACCTTCGATTGGAAGATCAGCCCCATGGGCAATTCCGGGGTGATGTATCACGTGATCCCGGTGGGCGATGAGACCTACCAGAGCGGGCCGGAGTACCAGCTGCTCGACAACGCCCACGGCGAGCAGCCGGTCGAGCGCGCGTCGGCCGCCTACTACCTCTATGCGCCGTCAAAGGACATGACCAAGCCGGTGGGCGAATGGAACCATGGCCGGATCGTCGTCGACCACGGCAAGGTGCAGCACTGGCTGAACGGCGTGAAGGTCGTCGAGTACGACCTGAATTCCGCAGATTTCAAAGCCCGCATCGCCGCGACGAAGTTCAAGCGGTGGCCGCAGTTCGCGACGGGCAAGACCGGCGCCATCGCTCTGCAGATGCACGGCGAACCCGGCGACCCGGTGTGGTTCAAGAACATTAAGATCAAGGTCTTGAAGTAGCGCCGCGCCAAAATGCACCGCGCGCGGCGGCGCGCCCCGCGCTAGTTTGCGGGCCGTGAATCGCTTGCGCCCGAGACGTCCGTGACCGCTACATCCACGCCCGAGCCGGCAGCCGCCAAGCCCAAACCTGCTGCGGCGAAGCCGGGCGGGCTCGTCCGCTCGTCGATGACCTTCGCGTTCTTCACCTTGGTCAGCCGGTTGATGGGCTTCCTGCGCAACCTGGCGATCAGCTACTTCATGGGGGCGAGCGCCACCTTCGCAGCTGACGCCTTCCAGGCCGCTCTGTCTTTCCCGAACCTGTTCCGGCGAATCTTCGCGGAGGGCGCCTTCGCCGCGGCTTTCGTGCCCGCCTATTCGCGATCGCTGGAGACCGATGGCGAGGCGGTGGCCGACGAGCTGGCGGCCGACGCCATGGCGGTGCTGGCCGCCGCAACGCTCGCCATCACGGTCATCGCCGAACTGGCCATGCCCTGGCTGATGTACCTGATCCGGCCGGGCTTCGCGGCCAACCCGGAGAAATATCGGCTGGCCGTCCTGCTGACCCAGATCACCATGCCCTACCTGCCGTGCATGGCGATCTACGCCCACCTCTCAGGCGTGCTGAACGCCCGCAACCGCTTCATCCTGTCGGGCGCGGCGCCGATCCTCCTGAACCTCTGGACGCTCGCGGCGATGCTGCCGACCCACAGTCCGGTGCAGGCCGCCGTCTGGGCGTCCATCGGAGTGACGATCGCCGGCGTCAGCCAGGCGGGCCTGCTCTGGTGGGGCGTGCGCAAGTCGGGGGCCGACGTGACCCTGCGCTGGCCGAGGCTGACCCCGCAGATCAAGGCCCTGATCGCGCTCGCTGTCCCCGGCGCCATCGGCGCGAGTGTCACTCAGATCAACGTGTTCGTCTCCGGCATCCTGGTCAGCCACGTCAATGGCGCAGCCTCCTGGATCGCCCAATGCGACAATCTCTACCAACTCCCGCAAGGTCTGGTGGGCGTGGCCATTGGCGTGGCGCTGTTGCCGGCCCTGTCGCGCGCCATCCACGCGGGGGAGCACGAGCGCGCGCAAAAGGCTATGGACGACGCCATCGTCTTCGCCATGGCGCTGACCCTGCCGGCCGCCACGGGCCTGGTCTCCATCCCCTTCTTCATCGTCGACGGGCTCTATACCCGCGGCCTGTTCACGCTCGTCGATGCGCACCAGACCGCTTCGGCGCTCCTGCAATACGGCTGGGGCGTGCCGGCCTTTGTCCTGGCGCAGCTGTTCAGCCGGGCGTTCTTCGCGCGGCAGGACACCACGACGCCGATGCGCTTTGCTCTGGTCTCGGTGGCGGTGAACGTAGCGCTGGGCATCACCTTGTTCCATTTCTTCGGCGTCTCGGGGATCGCGGCGGCCACCGCCAGCGCCTGGTGGCTGAACGTGGTGATGATGGGTGTGACGCTGAGCCGACGCGGCCACTACATCCCCGGCGCCAAGGCCGTCTCGCGGCTGATACGCATCCTCGTCGCCAACGTGGCCCTGGCCGCGGTCCTGGCCGGCGCCTCGCACTACCGCGCGCAGATCCAGGGCCTGTTCCATGGCCTGCACATCGTGCACGGCCTAGGGCCCAAGGAGTTCGCCATCGCGCTCACCGTGATCGTCGCCGCCGCGCTCTATCCCCTGCTGCTTTTCGGATCGGGTGGGCTGACCGTCGCTGAGGCGCGGGGCGCGCTGCGGCGGCGCAAGGGCGATCCGCCGGAAGGCCCAGCGGACTTGCCGTAGGGACGAGGCGGTTCTATTCAGCGGCCATGACGTCTCGGGCGCGCCTGACCTGGCGATGGCGCTGAAGCGCCGACCCACCCGCCTCATCCGGGCCTTGCGCCCGTGCGCCAAACTCCCGAGAAGCCTTACCCCATGACCGACCAAGCTCCGGCCCCCTACGCGGGCAAATCGCGCGTGCTCTCCGGCGTGCAGCCGTCCGGCGACCTGCACCTGGGCAATTACCTGGGCGCCCTGGTGAAATTCGCGCGCCTGCAGCACGAGATGGAGACTTTCATCTTCGTGGCCGACTTGCACGCCATCACCGCCTGGCAGGATCCCGCGAAGCTGAAGCACCAGGTCCGCGAGATCGCCGCGGCCTATTTGGCCACTGGCCTCGACCCCAAGGTCGCCACAATCTTCGCCCAGTCCGCCGTGCCGGCCCACGCCGAGCTCGCCTGGGTGTTCAACTGCGTGGCGCGTCTGGGCTGGCTCGACCGGATGACGCAGTTCAAGGACAAGGCCGGCAAGCACAAGGAGCGCGAGAGCGTCGGCCTCTACACCTACCCGGTGCTGCAGGCCGCCGACATCCTGGTCTACAAAGCGACCCACGTCCCGGTGGGCGAGGACCAGCGCCAGCACCTGGAACTTACCCGCGACATCGCCGCGAAGTTCAACCACGACTTCGAGGCGCCGGGGTTCTTCCCCCTGCCGGACGCCCTGACCCAGGGGCCGGGCGCACGGATCATGTCCCTGCGCGACGGGGCGGTGAAGATGTCCAAGTCCGACCCCTCGGACAATTCGCGGATCAACCTGACCGACGACGCCGACACGATCAGCCAGAAGATCCGCAAGGCCCGCACCGACGCCGACGCCCTGCCGGAAAAGCTCGACGACCTGTCCGGCCGGGCCGAGGCCCAGAACCTGATCGGCATCTACGCCGCGCTCTCAGGGCGCACCGCCCAGGACGTGCTCACCGAGTTCGCGGGGCAGGGCTTCGGGGCCTTCAAGCCGAAGCTCGCCGACCTAGCGGTCTCGGTGATGGGCCCGATCGGCGGCGAGATGCGCCGCCTCCTGGCCGACCCGGCGGAGATCGACCGCATCTTAAGCGCCGGCGCCGAGCGGGCCCGCGAGGTCGCTGCGCCGAACCTCGCCGAGGTCAAGCGCATCGTGGGCTACTGGGCGGGCTGAGCCTTGCGCCCAGGCTGCGGGCGCCGCACCGTCGCGGCCCATGAGCCAGCGCAAGTTCCTCGTCGTGGCCGACGATACGCCGGAGTTCCAGGCGGCGCTGCGCTTCGCCTGCCGGCGCGCGCGCTCCACCGGCGGCTACGTGGCGCTACTGAGGGTGATCGAGCCGGAATATTTCGAGCACTGGTCCGGCGTGCGCGAGGAGATCGACCGCCAGGCCCGCGAGGAGGCCGAGGCCGTCCTGCAGACCTCCGCCGCCCTTGTCCAAGCCGAGACCGGACTGCCGCCGGAGTTTATCATCAAGCACGCCGACAGTGTCCGCACGGCTCTGCGCGAGGTGATCGGCTCGGATCCCGACATCAAGATCCTGGTCCTGGCCGCCGCGGTCGGCGGACGCGGACCGGGGCCCCTGGTAGCCTCGCTGGCCAAGGAGGGCGTCACCTGGGGCGCCCGCAAGGTGCCGGTGACTCTGGTCCCGGGCGACCTCACGGACGACGAGATCGCCGACCTGGCCTGAACTTGCGCCGGACGGCTCGCGGCGCCACATCTCCTCCCATGTTCATCCAGACCGAGCCGACCCCGAACCCCGAGGTCCTGAAGTTCCTTCCCGGCCGCGAGGTCATGGGCGAGGGCACGCGCGACTTCCGGGACGCCGACGCCGCGCAGGCGTCGACCCTGGCGAGCGAGCTGTTCAGCCTGGAGGGCGTCGAACGGGTGTTCTTCGGCCCCGACTTCCTGACGGTTGGCAAGCTCGCCAACTACGACTGGAGCCACCTGAAGGCCCCGATCCTGGCGGCGATCATGGACCACTTCACCTCCGGCCAGCCGCTGTTCGCGGCCACAGGCGACCAATCGGGCGGCCACGACGAGGGCGTCTACGAGGGCGAAACCGCCCAGATCGTCGCCGAGATCAAGGACCTGCTCGACACCCGCATCCGCCCGGCCGTGGCTCAGGACGGCGGCGACATCCTGTTCAACCGGTTCGATGTGGCGACCGGCGTCGTCTACCTGAACATGCGCGGCGCCTGCTCGGGCTGCCCGTCCTCCTCGGCGACGCTGAAGGCCGGGGTCGAGAACATGCTGAAGCACTACGTTCCGGAAGTGACGGGCGTCGAACAAACCCTCTAAGACGAGGGCGGATGATCGTCCTCGGCCTGGATACCTGCCTTTCAAGCTGCTCGGTCGCCGTGTTGGACGGTGAGCGCATGCTTGCGTCCGCGCGTGAGGTGATGGCGCGGGGACACCAGGAGCGGCTGGCGCCCATGGCGCGGGATGTGATGGCCGAGGCCGGTCTGAAGTTCGACCAGGTGGATCGCATCGCCGTGACGGTCGGCCCAGGCTCCTTTACCGGCCTGCGGGTGGGCATCGCCTTCGCCAAGGGCCTGGCGTTCGCCCTCGACAAACCCGCCGTGGGGATAGGCGCTCTGGAGGCCTTGGCCGCGCAGGCCAAGGGCCTGGTCTTTCCCGCCATCGACGCCCGTCGCGGGCAGCTCTACCTGCAGGCCTTCGACGAGGGCGCGGCACTGATGGCGCCGGACGCCGTGACCGCCGAGGTCGCCGCTGCGCGCATCGCCGAACTGTCGCAGGGCCGGCCCTTCACCCTGATCGGCTCGGGCTCCGTCCTCCTCGCCGACTTCGCGCCCGCCGCCACAGTGATCGCCGCCGAGGGCGCCGACGCCCGTGACGTGGCCCGACTGGCCGCGGCCCGGACCCCCGGTCCCTTGAAACCGCTCTACCTGCGCGCGCCCGACGCGAAGCTGCCGGCATGAGGCTGATCCGGTCCACGCCCGCCGAGTGCACGGCCATGGCCGCCGTGCATGCGGAAGCCTTCGACAAGCCCTGGCGCGACGACGAGTTCGAGGACCTGCTGGACGGCGAGGGGATCTACGGCTTCCTGGCCCTAGCCGGCGACGGAGCGCCGTTGGGCGTCATCCTCTGCCGTGTCGCCGCCGGCGAAGTCGAGGTCCTGACGCTGGGCGTCGCCATCGTCGGCCGCCGCCGCGGCGTCGCCCGCGCCCTGCTGGCCGCGGCCTTGCCGACCGCACGGGACATGGGCGCGGCCGAGGCCTTTCTCGAGGTTGCGATCGACAACGCGGCGGCTATCGCCCTCTATGACACCGCGGGCTTCCGCAGGTCGGGCCTGCGAAAGGCCTACTATGACCGCCGGCCCGTGGGGTTCACCGACGCCTTGGTGATGCGCCTCGACCTTAACGCCGCCGCCGCTTAGACCTATCCTGGTTGTAAATCGGGAGTCGGGAGCCCTCGTGTCGGACCGCATCGAAAAGCTCTGCGTCGAGAAGGGCATGCGCATGACCGAGCAGCGCCGGGTGATCGCCCGCGTGCTGTCCGAGGCGCACGACCACCCCGATGTCGAGGAGTTGCACCGCCGCGCGCACGCGGTCGATCCGCACATCTCCATCGCCACGGTCTATCGGACGGTGCGTCTGTTCGACGAGGCGGGGATCATCACCCGCCACGACTTCCGCGATGGCCGCTCCCGCTACGAGGAGTATCCCGACCAGCATCATGACCACCTGATCGACATGAAGACCGGACAGGTGGTGGAATTCGTCGACGCCGAGATCGAGGCCCTGCAGGAGGCGATCGCCCGGAAGCTCGGCTACAAGCTGGTGGACCACCGGCTTGAGCTCTACGGAATGCCGATCGAGGAGAAGTGAGCGCGCAGCGAACCATCCCGGCGAAGGCCGGGATCCAGCACGGCGCCTTCGACGCCGACAGTCCGCAAACTTGCGCCGCTCCCTCGGCAACCCCATAACCCGCCCTATGTCCGCCCAGACGCCCACGAAGCGCCTCTTCATCAAGACCTACGGCTGTCAGATGAATGTCTATGACAGCGAGCGGATGGCCGATGTGCTGTCGCCGCTGGGCTATGCGATCACCGACACGCCGGAGGGCGCGGACCTGGTGGTGCTGAACACCTGCCACATCCGCGAGAAGGCCACCGAAAAAGTCTACTCCGAGCTCGGCAAGCTGAAGGAGATGCGCGACGAGCGGGTGGCCGAGGGCGGATCTCGGATGACGATCGCCGTCGCCGGTTGCGTCGCCCAGGCGGAGGGCGAGGAGATCATGCGCCGCCAGCCCGCCGTCGACCTGGTCGTGGGCCCGCAGGCCTATCACCAGCTGCCGGAGCTGATTGCGCGCAGCCACCGCGCCCGAGGCGAACGCCTGTCCGCCGATTTCGCGGCGGATGAGAAGTTCGACGCCCTGGGACCGGTCGGCCGCACGGCCAATGGCGTCACCGCCTTCCTGACTGTGCAGGAGGGCTGCGACAAGTTCTGCACCTTCTGCGTGGTGCCCTATACCCGTGGCGGCGAGTGGTCGCGCTCGCCGGAGACGATCGAGACCGAGGCCCGGGACCTGGCCGCCCAGGGCGTGCGCGAGGTCACCTTGCTGGGCCAGAACGTCAACGCCTACGCAGGCGAGGGTGGGCTGGCGGCGCTCGCGCGGCGGCTGGCCGCTATCCCGGGGCTGGACCGCATCCGCTACACCACCAGCCATCCGCGGGACATGGACGACGCCTTGATCGCCGCCCACGGCGAGATCGAGGCGCTGATGCCCTACCTCCACCTGCCGGTGCAGTCGGGCTCGGACCGTATCCTGAAGGCGATGAACCGGGCGCACACCGCCGAAAGCTACGCCCGCCTGATCGAGAAGATCCGCCTCGCTCGACCCGACATGGCGATCAGCGGCGACTTCATTGTGGGCTT
>NZ_SSMZ01000263.1 GCF_004799395.1 Phenylobacterium sp. | reverse complement strand
GCTGTCGTAGATCGAGGCGTATTTGATGTCGCCGGGCGTGACGCCGGCCTCTTCGAAGGCTCGCGGGCCGGACCAGACCGCGCCGGAATGCGTCAGGTCGAGGCTGAGGCCGCCCAGCGGCGTCTTCGGCGCCTCGCCCGCGCCCAGCACCCGCACCTTGGGCCTTTTCAGGCTCTTGGCCACCTCCGGCGAGGTCACGATCAGCGCGCCGCCGCCGTCGGTGACCACGCAGCAGTCGAGGAGGTGCAGCGGATCGGCGATCATCCGCGAGTTGACCACGTCCTCGACGGTGACCACGTCCTTCAGGAAGGCGTGCGAATTCCATTGGGCGTGGTGCGAGGCGGCGACCTTGATCCAGGCGAGCTGCTCGGAGGTCGTGCCGTACTCGTACATGTGGCGCATGGCGCACATGCCATAGGTGTTGTGGGTCGAGCCCCCGTAGATGTTCTCGAACCCGGCCTCCGGTGGGCCGTCGGAAAGCTGATCGCCGCCGCCGCCGGGCGCCATGCCGCCGCCAGGCCTGCGCCCGCCGTGTCGTGGCCGGCCGGCCAGCGTGATCAGCGCCACCGAACACTTGCCCGCCGCGATCGCCTGGGCCGCGTGGCCCACGTGGACGATGTAAGAGGACCCACCTGTCTCGGTGGAGTCGAGATGGCGCACGTTTCTCAGGCCCATGTAGTCGACCATCGACAGGCCGCCGAAGCCCGGGGCGTCGCCGGCGCAGAAATAGGCGTCGACGTCCAGGTGGCTGAGCCCCGCGTCGTCCAGCGCGCCACGGGCGCATTCGGCATGCAGCTGGGGCGTCGAGGTGTCGGGCGCGTCGCGGAGCGGATGCTCGAACGCGCCCATCAGATAGGCCTTGCCCTTGATGCTCATGGTTCTAGGCCGCCTCTTCGCTCTTCCGCCGCGCATCGCGCAGCGCGCTCCGCCGCACCTTGCCGGCGTCGTCGCGCAGCGGCTCGTCGACGAATTCATAGCTGCGCGGCTGCTTGTAGCTGACCAACAGGTCGGCGAGGTGCGCCTTCAGGTCGTCGGGCGTCAGCCTCCCCTTGGCCTGGACGATGGCGTGGATGCGGTTGCCGAGGTCCTCGTCCGGCAGGCCGATCACCGCAACGGACAGCACCTGCGGATGCTCCTCCAGCGCCGCTTCGATCTCGGCCGGATAGACGTTGGAGCCGCCCACCAGGATCATGTCGGTGCGCCGGTCGGCCAGGTAGAGATAGCCGTCCTCGTCGAACCAGCCGATGTCGCCCAGGCTTTCCCAGCCGCCCGTCATCACCTTGGCCGTGGCGCCGCGGTACTGATAGGTCGGCGGCGCGCCTTCCGGACGGCGCATGTAGATTTCGCCGACTTCGCGGGGCGGGAGATCCCGGCCGTCCTCGCCCACCGCCTTCATCTCGCCCATGGTCACCTTGCCCACCGAGCCTCGGTGCTCCAGCCACTCGGCGCCGGAGATGATGGTCACGGCCTGGGCTTCGGTGCCGGCGTAGAGCTCCATCACCACCTCCGGCCCGATCCAGCGGATGAAGGCCTCCTTCAGGAAAGCCGGACACGGCGCGGCCAGGTGCCAGAGGGTCTGCAAGGAGGAGAGGTCGTACTTCTCCCGCGTGGCGTCCGGCAAATGCCAGATGCGGTTCATCATGGTCGGCACGACATAGACCCAGGTCGCGCGGCGTTTCTCGATCTCGGCCAGCGTCGCCTCGGGGTCGAAGCGCGGCATCACCACCAGGTGGCAGCCCTGGCTCATGGCCGCCATCATCATCCCGAAGCCGGCGTTGTGGTAGAGCGGCGCCGGCAGAACGGCGATGGAGTCGGCCTTCAGCCGCCAGCCGCCGATTTCCGGCGTCTCCTTCAGCGTCACGCCCGGCTGGCCGGCCAGGATCAGCTTCGGTCGACCGGTCGACCCACCCGAGGTGGGCGCCTTGGAGACCGGCGACGTGGCGTCGGGCAGGTCTGCGTCATCGTCGGACTTCGCGGCGATGTCGGCGACGGTGACCAGCGGTCGGTCGATGTCATGCTTGAAGTCGGCGATCACGATGGGGGTCCGGGCGAGCTCGATGATCGCCTCCAGCTCTCCCTTCGGCAGGCGGAAGGAGACCGGCTGCGGCGTCGCGCCCAGTTTCCAGATCGCATAGCAGGCCTCGACGAAGCCGATCCCGTTGGGGAGGCCCAGCGTCACCAGGTCGCCGTGCTTGACGCCCAGTGCCTGCAGGCCGCGCGCCAGGCGATTGGTCCGCCGGTGCAGCTCTGCGTAGGTGAGCGTCGTCTCGCCGCTCGACACCGCCGGCGCGTTCGGCTGGAAGCGGGCGTGCTGCGCGAGCTTGGCGCCCAGGGAAATCATCTCAGCTGCGGTCGTTGTCCCGAAACTCGCAGCTCCGGAGTCGGTGGTTTCTTCGGCCATGGCGTCGTCCCAATGTCTGACGGGTCTTTGCGCCCGCCGGGCTTATGAAATCGTCAGGGTCCGCCCAATGCTTGGCGGCCGGTCACCTTCCCTATCTGATGAGGCGCCCGCAAGGTGCTTTGAGGACCAACGACATGATGGACGGCAACGTGGCGGCGGTGTTCCAGGAACGCCAGGAGGGCACCTTGCCGGGCGAACTCGGCATCCAGTGGGACGAGGTCGCCACGGGACGGGCCAGCGGCCGCCTCACCGTCGAGAAGAAGCACATGGCGCCCAACGGCTTCATGCACGCCGCCTCGGTGATCGCGCT
>NZ_SSMZ01000262.1 GCF_004799395.1 Phenylobacterium sp. | reverse complement strand
GGCGGCGGCCCGCGCCGCGGTGGCCACCTTCCGCGCCCTGGGCGGCGGCTGGCGTCAGGACAGCTAGGACGGCGCCTGCGTCAGATCTGCGGGGCGCCGGGGTGCGCAGCCTGAGGCGCGTCAGGCGCCGGATGACGGGGCTCGGAGCGCAAAAGGGTGGCCGCCAGGACCAGACCCAGGGCGATCAGCGCCAGGATCCAGTCCCGCAGGAAGATGGCCCTGCGCCTGGCCAGGAACCGATCGCAGGGCGAGAGGTCGCTCCGGGTCAGGCTCGGCGCCGGTCCTTGTGAAGGGGACCTCATCTGACCGACTCCGCCGACGTGGTCGCTGGGGACGCGGGCGGTTTGCTGCGGTCAGGGCTCAGGACGCCGACGACGATCGCGATGGCGAAAGCCACCAGCACCAGCGGCCAGTGACGGGCCAAGGCTCTGCGATGCGCGACCTTGAGCCTGGCGTACCAGGCCTCGTAGGAGCTGGAGGCGCGAGGCGTCATCGGCCCGCGCCTCCGACCACGCGCAGCTTGGGTTCGGGCGGGGCGACATAGGCCCCGGCCGGCGGGGTGAAGCAGTGCATTTCCTGGACCTCGGACTGCACCACCACCACGCCGAGGGTCCCGGCCTTGGCCTGCTCGCGCGCCTGGCCGCAAGCGAAACGCACGGCGTCGTCCAGGCTGGCGAAGGCGCCCGCGTCCTCATCGTTCAGCTGCACGCGCCAGCGGCCGAGCCGCTGGTCGACAACGAACTTCGTCGAGCGCGCCGGGCGGACAACATCGCCCACGGCCGCCGCGTCGTCCTCGTCATTGCGGACCGGCCGCAGGCCCAGCATCCACAGATCGGAAGCCGGGATCATCTCAGGCGGCCTGCTTCAGCGGCGCCTGGTAAAGCCGGCGCGCCACGTGGAGCTCGCGCCGCTGGCCGTGGTGGCATTCCTCGACCGCGTAGCCGAAGCTTTTCAGGAGCCGGTGGATGGGGTCGGCGCGGAAGGCCAGCACGCGGGGCAGGGGCGACTGGAACACCAGCGCGCCGCCTTCGCGGACGTGGGGGCCCGTGAGCAGCAGGTTCTGCAGGGTGGCTTCATCGCAGGTGTGGGCGACGATCAGGGCGTCGGGCTGCTCATGCGGGCCGGCGCCGGGACGCAGATAGCCGACCTGTTCGTAGCCGTGCCGACAAAGCCAGAGCATGGCCGACAGGCCGCTGGAGCCGGTCACGCGGATCAGGCTCGATTTGGTGACGTGCGCCCGCTCAAGCAGCGATATAAGGGGATCGCTGCTGAGCAGGCCGGAAGACGAATCTTTGGGCGACGGCTCTTGGGACATCGAACTCGGAACTCCATGGTCGGGGGCGAACGGCGCCTCCTGGAATGCCCGCATTTTCGCGCGGCCGGCCGTAAGCGTTCGATACCGAAGACGACCCGCCGGATAAGCAAAACGTCAAGGATCGGGCTCGCGCCCCGGCTGGCAGAACCCTTATACTTCCTTGATATCGATCAACGTGCTTCCGCATGGCGTCCTTACGCCCAGGCTTAGTAGGTTCCCCCTCTAGCTTTCCGGTGGAGCGGCCCAATGCTCGACATCCTCTACATTCTCGGCGGCGTCGCCATCTTCGTGGTCTTCGCGGCCTACGCCTACAGCCTGAGGCGCATCTGATGCTCGCAAACATCATCTGGGGCGTCGGCGCCCTCGTCATCGGCGCCTACATGGTGGTCGCCCTCCTAAAGCCGGAGAAGTTCTGATGAACGGTCAGGGCTGGGCGGAGATCGCCCTTACGCTCGCCGTCACGGTCGCGCTCGCGTGGCCGCTCGGCATCTACATGGCCCGCGTCTGGCAGGGCGAGAAGACCTGGCTCGACCCGGTGCTGAAGCCCGTCGAACGGCTGGTCTACGCCGGCTGCGGCGTGAAGCCCGACAAGGGCCAGAACTGGATCGCCTACGCCATGAGCTTCCTGGCGTTCAGCGTCGCCAGCTTCGTGGTGCTGTACCTGATCCTGCGATTCCAGAACTTCCTGCCGCTCAATCCGCAGGGCTTCCCCGGCTGCTCGCCGGACCTGGCGTTCAACACCGCGATCAGCTTCATCACCAACACCAACTGGCAGTCCTATGTGCCGGAGACGACGCTCTCGACCTTCTCGCAGATGGCTGGGCTGACCTCGCACAACTTCCTTTCGGCCGCCGCGGGCATCGCGGTCGCCGCCGCCCTGGCGCGCGCCTTCGCCGCCAACCGCAGCGAGAACCTGGGCGACTTCTGGGTCGATCTGACCCGGATCAGCCTCTACATCCTGCTGCCGTTCTCGATCGTCATCGCCCTGGTCTTCGTGGCGTTGGGCGAGCCGCAGACGCTGGCGGCCAACGCCATCGCCCACACGGTGGAAGGCGGCAAGCAGACCATCGCCCTGTTCCCCGTCGCCAGCCAGGAAGCCATCAAGCAGTTCGGCACCAACGGCGGCGGCCTGTTCAACGTCAATTCCGCCCATCCGTTCGAAAACCCCAATGCGATCACGAACTTCATCGAGATCGTGATCATGAACGTCCTCAGCTACGCCTGCGCCGTCGCCTTCGGGCGGATCGTCCTGGCTCGCAAGGACGCCCGCGCCCTGGTGGCGGTGATGGCGATCTTCGTGTTCACCGCCGCAGCCGTAGTCTACGCCGCCGAGACCCAGCCCGCGCCGGCCCTGGTCGCCGCCCACGCCGACGCCTCGGTCAACATGGAAGGCAAGGAGGTCCGCTTCGGCGCGCCTTCGACGGCGATCTGGGTCGCGGCCACCACTGGCGCGTCCGACGGCGGCGTCAACGCCATGCACGACAGCTTCATGCCGCTGGCCGGCGGCATGGCGATGTTCATGATCCAGCTCGGCGAGATCGTCCCCGGCGGCGTCGGTTCAGGCCTCTACGGGATGATTGTGCTGGCGCTCATCGCGGTCTTCGTGGCCGGCCTGATGGTCGGACGCACGCCGGAATACCTGGGCAAGAAGGTCGAGGCGCGAGAGGTGAAGTACGCCATGCTGGCGGTGCTGATCCTGACGGTCTCGATCCTGGGCTTCGCCGGCGTCGCCGCGGTGGTTCCGGTGGCCCTGAAGGGCCTGGCCAATCCGGGTCCGCACGGCCTGTCGGAGATCCTCTACGCCTACTCGTCGGCCACGGGGAACAACGGCTCGGCCTTCGCGGGCCTCTCGGCCAACACACCCTATTGGAACGCCACGCTCGGCGTCGCCATGCTGTTGGGCCGCTTCGCCTATGCCATTCCGGTGCTGGCCATCGCCGGCTCCATGGCGATGAAGCCCAAGCTGGGCGCCACTGCCGGCACGTTCCCCACGGACGGGCCGCTGTTCATCGGCCTGCTGATCGGGGTGATCCTGATCATGGGCGGCCTGCAGTACTTCCCCGCCCTCGCCCTCGGCCCGATCGTCGAGCACTTCCAGGTGCTCAACGCCGTCGCCGCGGCCCGCTGAAACCCCCCGTTGAAAGCTTTGGGGATCATCACATGACCACCGCAACCGCACCTCTGGGTGAAGGCCGCCGCAAGGCCGCAACCCTTGTCGGCAGCTTCTCGGGGCCGATCCTGGCCCGCGCGACCCGCGACTCCTTCGTCAAGCTCGATCCGCGCAAGCTGACCGGCAATCCGGTGATCTTCGCCACATGGATCGTCGCAGTCCTGGCGACCATGTCCACGGTCCTGGCGATCAAGGACGGCGGAGACTGGGCCTTCGCGCTACAGATCGCGCTCTGGCTCTGGGCCACCGTGCTGTTCGCCAACCTCGCCGAGAGCGTGGCTGAGGGCCGCGGCAAGGCCGCCGCCGACAGCTTGCGGGCCACGCGGGTGACCACCAAGGCCAAGCTGCTCAACGCCGCCGGCGCAGTCGTCCTCACGCCGGCCAATGAGCTGAAGGTCGGCCACGTCGTCCTCGTCGAGGCCGGCGACGTCGTCCCCTCGGACGGCGAGATCGTAGAAGGCATCGCCTCGGTCAACGAGGCCGCCATCACCGGCGAAAGCGCCCCGGTGATCCGCGAGAGCGGCGGCGACCGGTCCGCCGTGACCGGTGGCACCACCGTGGTGTCCGACTGGCTGAAGGTGCGTATCACTTCCGAGGCCGGCTCGACGTTCCTCGATCGGATGATCGCCATGGTCGAGGGCGCGGACCGCCGCAAGACGCCGAACGAGATCGCGCTCGCTGTGCTGCTGGCCGGCCTGACGCTGATCTTCCTGATCGCGGTGGTGACCCTGCTCGGGCTCGGCACCTATTCCGGCGTGAAGATCGACCCGATGGTGCTGGGTGCGCTCTTCATCTGCCTGATCCCGACCACCATCGGCGGCCTGCTTTCGGCGGTCGGCATCGCCGGCATGGACCGGCTGCTGAAGTTCAACGTTCTGGCCACCTCCGGCCGCGCCGTGGAGGCCGCCGGCGACGTCGACACCCTGCTGCTCGACAAGACCGGCACCATCACCTTCGGCAACCGCATGGCCACTGAGCTGATCGCCGCGCCGGGCGTGCGCCCGGAGATGATGCTGCGCGCGACCCTGCTGGCCTCGCTCGGCGACGAGACGCCGGAAGGCCGTTCCATCGTCGAACTGGCCCGCAACGAGGGCCTCGTCCTGGAAGCGCCGAAGGGCGCCACGGTGATCCCGTTCAGCGCCACCACCCGCCAGTCCGGCCTGGACGCCGACGGCAGCAAGTGGCGCAAGGGCGCCGTCGATGCGGTCCTCAAGGACGCCGGGCTCGAAGCCAGTCAGGCGCCCGCGGAATTCACCGCCGCCGTCGACCGGATCGCCCGCTCGGGGGGCACGCCCCTGGCGGTCTCCGAGAACGGCATCCTGTTCGGGGTCATCCATCTGAAAGACGTGGTGAAGCCGGGCGTGAAGGAGCGTTTCGCCGACCTGCGCCGCATGGGCCTTCGTACGGTGATGATCACCGGCGACAATCCGGTCACCGCCGCGGCCATCGCCTCCGAAGCCGGCGTCGACGACTTCCTGGCCGAGGCGACGCCGGAGGACAAGTTGCGGCTGATGCGCGACGAGCAAGGCCGCGGCCGCCTGGTCGCCATGTGCGGCGACGGCGCCAACGACGCCCCGGCGCTCGCCCAAGCCGACGTCGGCGTGGCCATGCAGACCGGCGCCCAGGCCGCTCGCGAGGCCGGCAACATGGTCGACCTGGATAGCGATCCGACCAAGGTCATCGAGATCGTCGAGGTGGGTAAGCAGATGCTGATCACTCGCGGCGCGCTCACCACCTTCTCCATCGCCAACGACGTGGCCAAGTACTTCGCGATCATCCCGGCGCTGTTCGTCCTGACCCTGCCGGCCTTGGGCGCGCTCAACATCATGGGCCTGCACAGCCCGAAGAGCGCCATCCTGTCGGCGGTGATCTTCAACGCCCTGGTGATCGTCGCCCTGATCCCGCTGGCGCTTCGCGGGGTGAAGTATCAGGCGATCGGCGCCGGCCGGCTCCTGCAGCGCAACCTGCTGATCTACGGCATCGGTGGGGTTATCGTGCCCTTCATCGGTATCAAGCTGATCGACATCATCGTCTCCAGCGTGGGTCTGGCGTGATGACCCCGTCGTTCATTCCGCTGATCAAACCCTCACTTCTGCTCGCGCGCGCTCAGCCCCGCGCGGCGGAGGCGGCGGACGCCACCCCCCGTGCCCCGGGGCCCCCCCGGCGCCCGCCGCCGACTTCCAAGCCTGCCGAACGCGCCAGCGTCGCGGTCCCCCTCAAGGCGACGTTCTAGGAGCCCGCCATGTTCGCCCAAATCCGTCCCGCCATCGTCGCCACCCTGTTCTTCACCCTGCTGCTCGGCGTGATCTATCCGCTGGTCATCACCGGCATCGCCCATGTGGCCTTCCCGGCCCAGGCCGGCGGCAGCCTGATCCGCGACGCCAAGGGCCAGGTGATCGGCTCCTCGCTGATCGCCCAGAACTTCGCCAAGCCACAGTATCTGCATCCGCGTCCGTCGGCGGCCGGCAACGACGGCTACGACGCCTCCAACTCCTCCGGCTCGAACCTGGGCCCGCTCAATCCCGATCTGGCCAAGCGCATCGCCAAGGACACAGCGGGACTGCAGAGCGAGGGCGCCGGTCCCGTTCCGGCCGACGCGGTCACCACCTCGGGTTCGGGCCTGGATCCCGACATCTCGCCCGCCAACGCCCATCGCCAGGCGGCTCGGGTCGCGGCGGCCCGGGGCGTCCCGGTGGGCGAGGTCGAGCGCGCGATCGCCGCCAACACGACCGACGCCTGGCTGGGGATCTTCGGCCAACCGCACGTCAACGTGCTAAAGACCAATCTCGCGCTGGACGCGGCGGCTCCGGCTCGTCCCACACCGCCGGCCAGCTAGCCCATGGACGTCGAGATTGAGGCGCCGACATGCGGGAGCGGCGATGACGACCACCGACGAACCGCGCCGGCCTGACCCCGAGGCGCTCCTCGCCGCCGCCAACAAGGCGCGGCGCGGGCGCCTCAAGGTGTTTCTCGGCATGGCGCCGGGCGTAGGCAAGACCTACGAGATGCTGCGCACCGCCAGGCGACGCAAGGCCGAGGGCGACGACGTCGTGATCGGCGTCGTCGAAAGCCACGGTCGGCGCGAGACCGAGGCCCTGCTGCGCGGCCTGGAGGTGCTGCCGCGCAAACCCATCGAGTACAAAGCTCGGACCCTCATGGAGTTCGACATCGACGGTGCGCTCGCTCGCCGGCCGAAGCTGCTGATCGTCGACGAGTACGCCCACTCCAACGCGCCAGGCTCGCGCCACCCAAAACGCTGGCAGGATGTCGAAGAGCTGCTGGGCGCCGGCATCGACATCTGGACCACGCTGAACGTCCAGCACCTGGAAAGCCTGGTGGACGTGGTGCTGCGCATCACCGGCGTGCGCCAGCGCGAAACCGTTCCGGACTCGGCTCTGTCCCGCGCCGACGACATCGAGCTCGTCGACATCACGCCGGATGAGCTTCGCGCACGGCTGGCCGACGGCAAGGTCTATGTGCCTGAGACCGCCCGGCTCGCGGCGGACAACTTCTTCAAGCCCGAGAACCTCACGGCGCTGCGCGAACTCGCGCTACGCCGCATGGCCCAGACCGTCGACGATCAGCTGATCGCCACCATGCGAGAGAAAGGCGTCGAGGGCCCGTGGGCGGCCGGCGAGCGCATCGTTGTCCTGGTCGGCGGCGACGCCATGGCGAGCGCCCTGGTGCGCACGGCCCGGCGCCTCTCGGACATGATGATGGACGCGCCCTGGACTGTCGCCCACGTCGAGCGCCCCAATCAGAAACCGCCTTCGCCGGCGGCTCAAGGCCGGCTCAGCGAGGCGCTGAAGCTGGCTGAGCAGTTGGGCGGATCGACGGTCGTGCTGACCGGCGATGACGTGGTGGCCTCGGTGATGGCTTATGCGCGGCGCAACAACGTCACCCAGATCGTGATCGGCAAGTCGCGCGACAGCCGCCTGCGCGAGCTGCTCGGGCGCACCCTGGCCACGGCGCTGCTGCGCCAGGCGCGAGGCGCCGCGGTCCACGTGGTCACCGAGCGTGGGGTGGACGACGGCAAGGCGCCTCTGGTGGACATGCCGCCGTTCAGCCTTGCCGGCTGGCGCGGCCACGCCGGCGCCCTGGTCCTCGTGGCGGTCACCGGCGCCATCGCCGGCCTGCTCGACCAGTTCGCCACGGGCGCCAACCTGGCGATGATCTTCCTGCTGAGCGTGCTGGGCGCGGGCCTGGCGTTCGGCCTCTGGCCGGCGGTCACCGCCGCAGCCGCCGCGGCGCTCGCCTACAACTTCTTCTTCCTCGAGCCGCGCCTGTCCTTCGTGATTGGCCATCCCACCGATGTGCTGACCTTCGCGGTCTTCTTCGTGGTGGCCATGACCACCGGCTGGCTGACCGGACGCGTCCGCGACCAGTCCCTGAGGACCTCGGCCCGGGCCTCGGCGATCGCCGCATTGCTGGCGTCGAGCCGACGGCTTTCGGGGTCCGCGACCCGTGACGACACCGCCCACGCCCTGGCCGACCAGATCTCCGCCGCCGGAAACGCCAAGGCCATCGTGCTGCTGCCGCAGGGCGAGGAGATCGTGCCGGTGGCCGGCGCCCCCGTGCTCGAAGACCTGGGCGCCGCCGCCATGGCCGCCGCCCGCTGGGCCTGGGAGAAGGGCGAGGCGGCCGGCTCCGGGACCGGCACCCTGCCGCAGACCAGCTGGACCTTCTGGCCGCTGCAGGGGGTGCGCAACCGCGTTGGCGTCGCCGGCGTGGAGGCCAACATGCTGAGGCCCGGTTCGGACGAGGAGAAGCTGGTCCTGGCGCTGCTCGACCAGGGCGCGGTCGCCCTGGAGCGCGCCGACCTGGCGCTCGCCGCCGTCGAGGCGGAGACCCTGCGCCGCTCGGATCGCTTCCGCGCCGCCCTGCTGAACTCCATCAGCCACGACCTGCGTACGCCGCTCTCGACGGTGCTGGGCTCGACCACCACCATGATCGAATATGGCGAAGGCATGCCGCCGGCCACCCGCGCCGACCTGCTGCAGAGCGTCCGCGAGGAGGCCGAACGCCTCAACCGCTATGTCGGCAACCTCCTGGACATGACACGGCTTGAAGGCGGCGGCTTGAATATCCGCGAAGATTGGATCGACGTCCGCGACGTGCTGATGGGCGCCGCGGAACGGGTCTCGCGCCGACTTGGAAAACGACATATCGAGCGGGACTTCCCGCCGGACCTGCCGCCGGTCAGGCTTGACCCGAACCTGTTGGAGCAGGCTGTGGTCAACATCCTGGAAAACGCCATCGCCTACAGTCCCGACGACACGGCGATCGATCTGGCCGCCTATGAGGACCGCAACAACGTGGTTATCAGTATCGAGGACGAGGGCAAGGGCATCCCCACCGCGGAGCTGGAACGCGTGTTCGAGAAGTTCCGCCGCATGGAGGAGCCGACCGACCGGACCAAGGGCGCAGGGCTCGGCCTGTCGATCTCGAAGGGCTTCATCGAGGCCATGGGCGGACGGATCGCGGCCGCCAGCCCGATCCACGGCGATCACGGCACTCGTGTGTTGATCAGCCTGCCGAAATCGCCGCAGAGGCCTGAGATCACCCCATGAGTGCGCACCACCCTCGCGTCCTGGTCATCGACGACGAGGCTCAGATCCATCGCTTCCTGCGCGCGGCGCTGGAGGCCGCCGGGTTCGAGCCGCTGCGGGCCGACACCGGCGCCGAAGGCCTGCGGGAGATCGCCCGCGCCGCGCCGGACGCCGTGGTCCTCGACCTTGGGCTGCCGGACATGGACGGACGCCAGGTCCTGATCAAGGCCCGCGAATTCTATCACGAGCCGATCATCATCCTGTCGGCCCGCGACCGGGAGACCGAGAAGATCGACGCGCTGGACAACGGCGCAAACGACTATGTGGAAAAGCCCTTCGGCGTCGGCGAATTGCTGGCGAGGCTTCGCGCGGCCTTGCGACAGCGCCTTCACGCCGGCGAGCCGCCGCCGCCCATCGTGAAATCGGGCACGCTGACGATCGATTTTCCGCGGCGTCTGGTCACCAAGGGCGACGAACTCGTGCACCTGTCGCCCAAGGAATACGACCTCCTAGCCAAGCTGGCGCAGAACGCCGGCAAGGTGATGCAGCACCGCGACCTGCTGATTTCGATCTGGGGACCGGCGCACGTCGAGGACACTCAGTACCTGCGGGTCTTCATCGGCCAGCTGCGGCAGAAGATCGAGGGCGACCCCTCCGAGCCGCAGGTGATCATGACCGAGCCTGGGATCGGCTACCGCTTCGTCACCGACGACATGTTCCGGATCCTGCCGCAGGCATGAAAACGCCGGCCGGCCTCAGCCGAAGGCAATGAGATCGGGCGCCTTATGTTCCGTTTATCACTCCTTGCACGGACACGAATGGAACCCTGACGCACCCCCCTGATACCGCCGTGTTGCACCGCAACAACGCGGCTGGGGGACGTCATGAATTCGCGCCGCAACACCACTATAGCCGCGCTGCTCAGCAGCACAGCGATCGCCTTCGCACCCACGGCCCACGCAGAGCCGGCCGCAGCCGCCGAGGGCTCCGCGGCGTCGGGCGCTGCCGATAGCGCCGACTCGGTCGCCGAGGTCATCGTGACGGCGGAAAAGCGCACCTCGACGGTGCAGGGGACGCCGGTCAGCATCTCCGCCGTCAGCGGCGCCGACCTGCAGGCCCGCGGCGTCGCCAACTTCACCAACCTGGCCCAGTCGACGCCCAGCGTCTCGCTGAAGAGCGAGGGTCCGGGGCAGACCGAGATCGAGCTGCGCGGCATGACCTCCAGCGGCGGGAACTCCGCGACGGTCGGCTTCTATCTCGACGACATCCCGATGACCGCCCCGGCGGGCGCGCAGAACGGCAAGGTGGTGATCGACCCCACACTCTACGATCTGAGCCGGGTGGAGATTCTGCGGGGACCGCAGGGGACCCTCTATGGCTCGGGATCGATGGGCGGCACAGTGCGGCTGATCACCATTCAGCCCGACCTGACCGGCTTTCATGTCTCCGCCCAGACTGTGCTTTCGGGCACCGAGGGCGGCGGCTTCAACCACACCGACAACGTCATGCTGAACATCCCTCTGGTCCAGGACAAGCTGGCGCTTCGCCTGGTGGGCACGGAGGCCTACACCAGCGGCTGGATCGATCGGATCGTGGCCGGGAATTATCCGCTGCCCAGCGTGGACGGCTCGACCCGTGGGAACGTCGCGGCTGCACCGGTTCTGAAGGACTACAAGGGCGCCAACGACGAACAGGCCTATGCCGTGCGCGCGACCCTCCTGTGGGCGCCGACCGAGGACCTGACGGTCACGCCCTCCATTTTCTACCAGACCAGCAAGCAGAATGGGATCAGCGCCTACGACAGCGATCCTGGGACCGAGGCGCACTACCAGCCGTTCGACATCGCCGAGCCGCTGACCGACAGCATCGCGGTCTTCGCCTTGAATGTGAACTACAGCTTCGACGCCTTCGAGGTGACGTCCAGCACGGCGCAATGGAACCGCAAGTCGACGCAGATCGAAGACGGCAGCGAGGATTTCAATAACCCGAACACCGGTGCGACCTTCGCCTCCAACAACGGCCTGCCGAATCCCGGCTACTTCGGCCCGACGGGGAGCGGCATGGTCTCCGGCAAGGAGGACGATCCGTCCCACCAGTTCAGCGAGGAGCTGCGCATCGCCTCCAAGGGCGACGGCAAATTGAAGTGGGTCGGCGGCGTCTACTACAGCGACTTCAGCGCCAAGTGGCAGTTCGACGGGATCACCTCCAACCCGTCGGCCTACATGGACCTGGGCACCTTCGCGCCTGCCACCACCACTCAGTGGTTCATCGCCCGGTCGCCCACCGAGCTCAAGCAGTACGCGGTGTTCGGCGAGGGAACCTACGCCCTCACCGATCAGCTCAAGGCGACGCTAGGGCTGCGCTGGTACAGCTACGACTACCACTTCTCATCTTCGATCAGCGGCTGGGGCTCGGGAATGGGCGCGGCGACGCCGTCAGTGTCGGGCCTCATCCGGCAGTCGGAGAACGGCCTCAACCCGAAGTTCGACCTTTCCTACACCTTCGACAGCGACCTGATGGTCTATGGGACCATCGCCCGAGGCTCGCGGCCCGGCGGCGGCAACGCTGTCTATCCGGTGACCGGTCCCTACTGGAGCGCGGTCTTCGCGCCCTACAACTTCCCCGGCGGCAAGTGGCCGACCAGCTACCAGCCGGACTCGGTCTGGAGCTACGAAGCGGGCGAGAAGGCGCGGTTCTTCGACCGCCGCCTGATCGTCAACGCCAGCCTCTATTACGAGGACTGGAAAAACATCCAGCTCGAGGCGCTGCCCGGCGACTGGGCGCTCAACATCAACGGCAATAAGGCCACCATCTACGGCGGGGAGATCGAGTCCCGCGCCGTCCTGGGCGGCGGCTTCCAGCTGGACGCCTCCTTGGGTCTGACCCATGCCTGGGTGGATCCCGGCCCGCACTGGCAGATTACACCGCTCGACAAGCTGTCGGACGTGGCGCCGGTGAACGGCAACCTCGGGCTCAGCTATTCGAAGGACCTGACCGCGAAGTACACCTTCACGGCCCGGGCGGAGAGCGCCTACGTCGGCCGGCGCTACTCGCTCGCCTTCCCGTTCGGGTTCTCGCTGAACGGCAAGTACATCCAACTGCCGGACTATGACCTGACCAACATCCGCGCCGGGATCCAGTCGACGGACGGCTGGGGCGCTTCGCTATTCGCCAACAACCTGTTCAACAAGCACGCCCAGCTGGAGAGCCTGTTCCAGGAGACGCTGCCCGCTGCGTCGTTCAATCGGATCGTCACCAACCAGCCGCTTACGGTCGGGATCGACCTGACCTATCGCTACTGACCCAGGCGCCGGCGAGTTCCCGGTCCGCCGGGAGCTCGCCCGACCCGCCGCGCCGCCGGTTCAGAGATGTAGATACCGCGTGCTGGCGACGCCCGCGATGAACAGCAGGAAGAGACACCAGGCGAAGGCCCGGGCGCGCCGCCGGTGTAACATCAGCCGATCGTAGGGCGTGCGGCTGCGATGGGTGTTCTGCCGGACCGGAGACCCCGCGATGTCACGCAGCCTTGCACATCGCAGAATCGCGGCGGCGCGCGATGATCAGCGCTCGGCGGGCGCCGTTGAGGCGCCGTTCCGTGATGAAGCCGGCCTGGTCGAGCAGCCACTCGATCCCCAGCGCGCAGCCTTCGGATTCCAGGCGGTGCTGAAAGACGAAGACGCCGCCGGGACGCACTTGCCGGCCGACGGCCAGGAGGCGCTTGAGCGTGATCTCGTCGCAGGTGTGGGCGACGAGGACGGCGTCCGGCTCAAGGCGCGGCGCGTTCGCCCCCGACCAGCCATAGCCGACACCCTCATAGCCGTGCCGACGAAGCCAAAGGAGACCTGCGAGCGCGCCGTCTCCCGTCACCCGGATGACGCTCGACCGGGTGATCCCGGCCCCATCAAGTAGGGTGGTGAGCATGGCGGCCCGGGAGGTGCAGCGCGCTGCGGATTTCGGCATGGACGCCCTCAACAGATGGAGCCCAGCTCCGACCCGTCCCAATGTCCCACGCGGGCGCATAAGACCTCCATTCGGATCAGCAGCGGCCGCCGTAAGCGAGACATCAAGGCAATCGGGGATTTGTGGCGGCGCACGGACGCCGGACGGGCGCGTGGCTCACCTCTCGGGGCGCATCTTTATGAAATGCTGATCTCTTTCGGGCCGATTCCGAATGGTCTCCTTAGCTGCGCAGACCGTATCAGAGACCTTGCCATGGATGCGCGAGGTTGGTCCGAGATGCCGGTCGCCATTCCCGCCGCGAACCCGCCGGAGGCGCATGCATAAGCTGCGAATCCTGGTCGTCGATGATGAGCCGCAGATCCATCGGTTCCTGGGTCCTGCGCTCAACGCCGCCGGCTATGAGCCGGCCCGCGCGGACAACGGCCGCCAGGCCCTGGCGGAGATCGCGCGGCGCCCGCCGGACGCCGTCGTGCTCGACCTCGGGCTCCCCGACATCGATGGGCAGGAGGTGCTCCGCAAGGCGCGTGAATTCTACGATGGCCCGGTCGTCATTCTATCGGCCCGTGACCGGGAGATGGAGAAGATCGAGGCGCTCGACTCTGGCGCCGACGACTATGTCGAAAAGCCATTCCGGGTGGGCGAGCTCCTGGCGCGCCTCCGGGTGATTATCCGCCGCCACGCCCGGCAGACCGACGCGTCGCCGGCCATCGTGCAGAGCGGCGACCTCACCATCGACATTCCGCGCCGGCTGGTCAGTCGCGCCGGCGAGCCGGTCCACCTGTCCCCGAAGGAATATGAGCTACTCATCAAACTCGCGGAAGCGGACGGCAAGGTGCTGACCCACAAGGAATTGCTGATCTCGCTCTGGGGGCCGGCGCACGGACAGGACATGCAGTACCTGCGCGTGTTCATTGGCCAGCTTCGCCAGAAGATCGAGGCTGATCCCTCCGCGCCCAAGTTGATCCGCACCCTGCCCGGGATTGGCTATCGGCTGATGGTCGACGAGGCGATCCGCCACTCCGGCGCCTAGGTCGCCGCGGCGCGCGGTTGCCAAGGCCAACCCGGTGTGGCGAGCGTGGGGCTCGCCACACCGGTCCCAAGCCGCGCCCCGGGAGGGGGTGGGTGCGGCTCGCTCGCGGGCTATTTCGGAGTGGCTGCGAGTTGCGCAGCTACGCGCCCCGAGCCGCTCAGCACCGCGGCGTCGCCCCTGGCCACCGTCTGATAGAGGCAGGGGTTGGGTAGGCCGTTCTTGATGTAGTGTTGGTACGATTGGGCCACGTCGACCCGGACGTTCACCAGTCCGGTGGCGCCCATGGAAGAGGCCTTCTCGCTCAGCCGGGCGAGCGCGGCCGAACGCGCCTCCGTCGAATCCGTCCGGCACTCCCGCACGCGGACGGGACCGATCACCCGCTCGGTCGGCGGCGTGGCCGCGGCGACCTCATAGATCGGCAAGGCGCCCATCTGCGCCGCAATGGCGGGCGCGGCAAATGAAAGGGTCCCAGCGAGTAGGGTCGCGGCGGGGGCGCAAAGCTTCATGTCGAAACGCACAGCGTAGTTCCTTCTTGGCTCAGAGGGCCTCGCAAGTCCCGAGGCTTTCAATACCCATAATGGGTCATTAACGCCCACTATGCCGTAAGGTAGGACTCAAGAACAACCCCGGCGCCGACGTCCCAGAAATCCACTAAATTACGGTAATAATTACACTTTAGATCGTTTGCTTATGGCTCCCTTACGAGGTGTGGGTAAAGACCTCATTGTTCCTTTATGGGCCTCTCGCCTATTCCCGCCGCACCAAAATGGGCAGCTATAGTCTAAGGCAATCGCCACCCTCTTTACGGGTGTGGCGAGGACTGAGCTGAGGCGGTGCGAACCGAACGAGGTGTGGCCGCCAACCCAAGCCATCGGGTGACGCCGGGATTCAACCCGGCTCAATCAGCGCCGCGGCTGTGCTCGGCGGCGCAATTACAGAGGCGTGAAAATCTATGTTGAACTTGAAAGACGAGCCGAAGTCGCAGGCGAAGGCCGAGCGTTTCTGTCGGGGCGCGAGCAGCCTTGCGGCCTTGGCGACGGCCTTTGCAATCGGCGCGGTCGCGGACGCCGCGAGAGCCGACCCAGCGCCGCCGGCGAATGCGGCCGCTGCGCTCTCGGCGGGATCGCACGCGGTCGATACCGACGCCGCTATGCCGTCGACATATACGGTCGATGCGGTCAATGCCGCGATCGGGACCAATCCCGTCGAGCGCTTCATCAAATACTATGGCGCCGAATGGGGTCAGGCGGGGGCGCCGACCGACCCCAAGGCCCCGGCCTCGACAAAGGAGGGCTGGACCGCGCCGCCGCAGAGCGCCCCGCCCATGCCGTTCACCGACTGGCCTTATGGCGCGAGCACACTGATCGGCAACAACCGCACCGCCTCCGTGGACAGCCCCCTGATGGTGGCGATCGCGCCGACCGGGCTTGGCAAGGCGATGGCAAGCGAAGGCATCCAAGCCTACGGCTGGGTGGACGTGGGTGGCAACCTCAGCACCAGCAGCCGCAAGTTCGGCAATGCGCCCGCGGCCTACGACTTCACCCCGAACACGGTGCAGATGGACCAAGCCGTGATCTATCTGGAGCGCGCGCCTGACACTGTGCAGACCGATCACGTCGACTGGGGGTTCAGGCTGTCAGCCATATACGGGACCGACTACCGCTACACCACCTCCTACGGCGTCGCGAGCTACCAGCTCCTCAAGCGCAACGACACCTACGGCTATGATTTCCCGATGGTCTACGGGGAGCTCTACATTCCCCAAGTCGCCGACGGCCTGATGATCCGCGTCGGGCGGTACATCTCCGTGCCGGACATCGAGGCGCAGCTCGCACCGAACAACTACATGTACTCGCACTCGATGGGCTATTCTTTCGACAACTACACCAACGAGGGGATCCAGGGGACGCTGGCGGTCAACAAGAACGTCATGCTGCAGCTCGGTGTGAACGTCGGAACTGAGGCCGCGATCTGGCATGTGGGTACGAAGATTCCGAACCCGGACCCCAATCCGCTGTTCCCCGAGACCACGATGCTGAAGGATCCGGGCGCTACGCCGTCACTGACGGCCTGCGCGCGCTTCCAAAGCAATTCAGGTCATGACAATGCTTACTTCTGTGCAGACGGCATCAATAAAGGATCCTGGGGATACAATAATCTTCAGTGGTATGGATTTACTTACTATCACAAATTCAACGATAAATTCCATGTTTCGTTCGAAGCGTACGATACATTTGAAAACAACGTTCCGAACGTCAACAATCCGATAGCCGCAACGGCGATCGCCAACGGCGGCACTCCGTTCTCGCCGCAATATGTCCCGTTCAACGCACCCGACGGCGCGCAGTGCCGGGACGCGGCGGCCCTCTCCTGCCGCTCGAACACCTATGCGGTGCTCGCCTACTGGAACTACCAGCCGACCCCGCGCGACAACATCTCCCTGCGGACGGAATGGTTCGATGACACGGTGGGCCAAAGGACCGGCGTCGCGGCGGTCTACGAAGACCTAGGGATCGGCCTGCAGCATTGGTTGAGCCCGCAGATCGAGCTGCGGCCCGAAGTCACCTACTATTGGGCGAGCAAGCCGGCCTTCAACGGCGACGGCTTCGCCGGCATCGCGCCGAACAAGAAGACCGAGGCCGTGCTCTCCGGCGACATCATCTTCCACTTCTAGACGGCGATCGCCGCCCTCTCTTCGCGGCGCAGAAAGGAGGACTCATGCGTGTGGATGGTCGGCGGCGCAACAGCCGCGACGGGGGCGATCTGCTTCATGAACGGATACTGGGCGTCGCCGAGGAGATCGTTCGCCAGGAGGGCCTCGCGGCCCTGACCCTGGCGGCGATCGGGCGCGTCCTGCACATGCGGCCGGAAACGATCCTGCGCTACGTCCGCGACCTCGACGAGGTCTGCGACTCGGTCACGGCCTGCGCCCAGTCGGAATTGGCCGAACTCGTGGAGGGAGCGATTGGCGGCCGCCGCGGCCGGGCGGCGCTGGAGGCCCTGTTCGAATCCCAGCGGCTCTACGCCCAGGCGCAGCCCGGAATGTATGAGGCCGCCCTTCTGCGCCCGGCCAACTCAAGACCGGAAAGCGTTCGCGAGCAGGACGCGCTCACCCGGGCCGAATGCGCCGCCCTGCGCGCGTGCGGGGTGGCCGATCCCCACGCGGAGGCGCTGGCCTGGTGCTGCCGCGCCGCCGCCCACGGCGCGATCTGCCTCGAGGCCAGCGACCGCAGAAGCCGGCAGCAGCAGATCGATGAGAACTTCGACCGCCTGGTGAGCATCCTGGACGCGGCGGCGCGGTCGACAGCGCGGGCCACGACGAGCCTTTCCGTCATCCCCGGCTCAGAGACTCTGGCCCCGAGCCAGGCCTAGGTCTTCGCGCCCAGCGGTTGCGCCGCCGTATTGGGCGAAGCCCGCCCAGCACGGGCGCCGACCCCGCCAACGCCTGCGCCCTGGCCATCTCGGGCGGCGTCTGCAAGATGGGGTCTCGCTTTCAGGACCGGCGCCCAGCCAGGTGTGACATGGACGATCCCAACGCGGATATCTCGGTGCTCACGCGCTTGGAACTCTATTTCTCGATCCGCCAATTCACCCGCACCACTCGCCGCTTTGCCGAGATCTTCGCCTATGACTACGAGATGGTGATGATCTTCTTCGTGGTCGTGGAAGCCTGTTTCCAGGCCATTCTGAACCTTGGCGGCGCCTCGTCGGATCGAGACTCGATCGAGCAGATCTATCTGGAGTCCGCCTCAATCGGCGTCTCGCTGTTCGGCATCTCCGACGCCTCCGGCATCCCGCGCGAGACGGTGCGCCGCAAGGTCAAGGCCCTGACCGATCTGGGCTACGTGGCGGTCTCGGAGAAGACCAAGAACATCTACATTCCGATCTCGGCCTTCTTCGATCTGAACATCTTCGACGCGTTCCGGCTCTACGTCGCCGACATCGACCAGTTCGTGCGCACCTTGCAGTTCTACGCCAAGGACGACCGGTAAGCGGCTGAGCCGATCGGGTGAGGCGCTGTCTTGGCGCCTAGGACCGTGCGGTCCGCTTTGCGTCCGCCGCGCGCGCCGTGGCGGCCGAGAGATAGGCGGCTACCAGCTCCACCTGCCGGCTGGGGTTTTTCGGTCGGCCGCCGAACGCGTCCTCCAGCCTCACGCCCAGCACTAGGCGGTGGCTTGCCGGCGTCTGCACGGGCCAGAAGTCGAAGGTCGCCTGATCGAAGGGGTAGGTCTCGCCGCGCGTCGGCTTGTCATTGGCCAACGCCCAATGCGCGGCTTCCTCGTCCGCCGCGGAGAGGGTGGCGCCGCCGCCCGCGGCGGCCGGCCAGAGCTTCCCGGACTTCTCGGCCAGGACCACCGCCGGGGCGTCGAAAATCCGGCTGAGCGCCGCAGCCGCGGTCTTCAGCAGGGCGGACGGAGGCTCGGCCTCGATGACCGCGTGGGCAAGGCTGTGCAGCGCCTCGGCCTGCTGCGCCGCGCGGCGGGCCGCCAGCGCGCGGCTGCGCGATTGGGCGCCTACCGTGCTGGCGATGGCGGCCACCACCAGCAGCAGCGCCAGGGCCCAGACATCCGACGGACTGGCGACCCGGAAGGTGAAGCGCGGCTCGATGAAGAAGAAGTCGTCGATGGCGACGCTGAGCATGGCCGAGATCAGCGCCGGCCCCCAGCCAAAGCTGAGCGCCGCCACGATCACCGGCAGGACGAAGATCAGGGACAGGTTTGGCGTCGACACGAGGTGATCGACCACGAAGGCCACGAGACCGGCAGCCGCCACCAGCAGCAGGCACAGCCCGTAGCTAAGGGTGGTCGAAATCCGCGCCGGCGTTCCGGCGTCGGCCGCCGTGGCGTCCATCTCGGGAGATAGGATCGGAGCGGTGACATCGCTGGCCATGGAAGCCTCCTTTGCGGCCATGAAGCCGGCGTCTCATACGCCCCTTTCGCATAAGGGATCGATGTGGATTCGCGGTCCGCAGGTTCGCGTCGGCGGCGGTCGGGACCCATACGGCCCCGGGAATCTGGAGTCTTCGGGCGCGCATCGATCGAGAATGGGATTTATCGTTCGCGCTATCGCCTCAGGTTGCCGTCTTATTCCTTTGACCCGGAAGCGGAGGTTTGCGGCGAGGAAGCTCCTGGCGGAGCGCTCGGCGGGCTCGATGACGTCGCCGGCGGCGGCCCGGCGTTCGCCGATGGCGCGCGCTCGCCCGGCTCCAGGTAGAGCGAACTTTTCTTGCTGCAGGCGCTTGTCGCACACGCCACGACAAGGAGCGCGATCAGACCCGCGCGCATAGCCACCTCTTAGGAAATCCCGTCTTCATTCCATGTAGTGCGGTTCGCCCGATGGGGAAGTGGCATGGCCTGGAAAACGCTGGCCGCAGCCAAGGCGCGGTTCGGGCAGGGGCAAATCCGGGTCGAGATTTGCCCTGCCGTGGAGTTCCTGAAAGACTGCCGCGACAGCGGCGCGACCGCCTCGGCGCCGGGTGTGACCACGGTCACCAACGCGCCGCGGGGGGCTCTGCGGCCCAGACCTGCCAGGACAAGAATGACAACCACATGGTCGACCGCAATGTCCCTGGGCTTCCCGTCGAGCAGGGCGCCTAGACCCACGGCGCGAGGCTCCCGATGAGGGCGACCCCCATTCGCTCGGCGGTCAAGGCGGGCTCCGACCACCCTTGGCTCACCCTTTCGGTGGTCCTGGCGTTTTCGGCGGCGGCCCTGTGGTTCGTCATCGGTCATTTCAGCATGACGAGCGACACCGCCGCCCTGATCTCCAGCAAGGTCGCCTGGCGCCAGCATGAGATCGCCATGGACAAGGCGTTCCCGCAGAACACCGACTCGACCGTTGTGGTCATCGACGGCGCCACCCCCGAACTGGCCGAGTCGGCCGCAGCAGTCCTGACCGCGAAGCTGGCGACAGAGACCCAGCTGTTCCACAGCGTGCGTCGTCCGGATGGCGGGCCGTTCTTCGCCCGCGAGGGCCTGCTCTTCCTGCCCACGCCGCAGGTGCGCGCGACAGCCGACCAGCTGGTTTCCGCCCAGCCCTTTCTCGGCCCCATGGCGGCGGATCCCAGCCTGCGAGGAGTGATGAACGCCGTCTCGACCCTGGCCGATGGCGTCACCCATAGCCAGACCTCGTTCGACGCCGTGGGAAAGCCAATCGCCGCCCTCGCCGACGCCCTTCAGACCGTCGCGGCGGACAAGCCCGCCTTCTTCTCCTGGCAGGCCATGGTGGCCGGCGGCGGCGACGGCCTTCAGGCGCCGACCCGGCGCTTCATCATCGCCCGGCCGAAGCTCGACTATGATGCGCTGATGCCGGGCGTCGATTCCAGCGACGCGATCCGCGCGGCGGCAAGGAGCCTGGCGCTCGACGCCTCGCATGGGGTCCGCTTGCGGCTGACGGGCGCGGTGCCGCTTTCAGACGAAGAGTTCGGATCGCTCGCCGACCGCGCCTGGCTGGTGAGCGGATCCATGCTGCTGGCCGTGCTGGTGATGCTGTGGCTGGCGGTGAAGTCGATCAGATTGGTCGTCGCGATCCTGGCCACGACGCTGATCGGCCTGCTGCTGACCACGGCCATGGGTCTGGTGACGGTCGGGCGGTTCAACCTGATCTCGGTGGCCTTCATTCCCCTGTTCGTCGGCCTGGGCGTCGACTTCGGGATCCAGTTCAGCGTGCGCTTCAGGGCGGAACGGACGTCCGCGCAGGACCTGAACGCGGCGCTGACCGCTGCGGCGACCGGCATCGGTGGCTCCCTGACGCTCGCCGCCGTGGCGATCACCTTGGGGTTCCTGGCGTTCCTGCCGACCCAGTATGTGGGCGTCTCCGAACTGGGCATCATCGCCGGCGTCGGCATGGTGATCGGCCTGGTGCTGAACCTGACCCTGTTGCCGGCGCTGATCCGCCTGCTGCAGCCCCCACCGCAGGCCGAGGAGGTCGGATCCAGCCGCATGGCGCCGGTGGACCGTTTCCTCATCGAACGACGCAAGCTGGTGCTCTGGGCCTTCGCGGTCTCGACCCTGGTCAGCATCGCCCTGCTGCCCTTCGTGCGGTTCGACTTCAACCCGATGCACCTGCGCAATGTGCACGGCGAGGCGATGTCGACGCTGAGCGACATCATCAGGGACCCGATCCAGACCCCGAACACCATCGACGTGCTGGCGCCGTCCCTCGCCGCCGCGGACCACCTTGCCGATCGGCTGGGCAAGCTCCCCGATGTCGCCCAGACGATCACGCTTTCCAGCTTCGTGCCTGACGACCAGCCCGCCAAGCTGGCGGCGATCTCCGACGCCCAGCTGCTGCTGGATCCGACCCTAAACCCCTTCGAAACACAGCCCGCGCCCAGCGACGCCGAGGTCGTCACCGTTCTCAAGAGCACGGCGGCCAAGCTGCGCGCCGCGGCGGGGACTGGCGCGGCGGCCGGAGGCGGCGATGCGCTTCGGCTGGCCGGCGCGCTGGATGCGATCGCGGCCGGACCGCCGGCCCTGCGCGCCCGGGCGACGGAGGCGCTGATCCCGCCGCTCAACACCCTGCTGGACGAACTCCGCGCCCTCCTGACCGCGGAGCCGGTGACCTTGCAAAGCCTGCCGCAGGACATGGTGCGCGACTGGGTGACGCCCGACGGCCGGGCCCGCATCCAGGTCTCGCCGAAGGGCGATTCCAACGACAACGCCGTCCTCAAGGCCTTCTCGAGGGCCGTCCGCGCCGTCGCGCCCGACGCCTCCGGCGCCCCGATCTCAATCCAGGAGGCGGGCCGGACAGTGAGCTGGGCCTTCATCGAGGCGGGCCTGCTTTCGCTGGTGGCGATCACCGGCCTGCTGCTGCTCGTTTTGCGCAGCCTGCGGGAAGTGGCCTTCACCCTGGCGCCCATCGTGCTGGCCGGCTTCCTCACGCTGGGGACCTGCGTGGTGATCGGCCAGCCCATCAATTTCGCCAATGTCATCGCCTTCCCGCTGCTCTTCGGGGTCGGCGTGGCGTTCCACATCTATTTCGTCATGGCCTGGCGGGCGGGAACGACGAACCTGCTGCAATCCAGCCTGGCGCGCGGAGTGTTCTTCAGCGCGCTCACCACCGGGACCGCATTCGGAAGTCTCATGCTCTCCAGCCACCCCGGCACCGCCAGCATGGGCAAGATCCTGATGATCTCGCTGATCTGGACGCTGGTGGCGGCGCTGATCTTCGAGCCGGCGCTGCTGGGGCCCCCCAAGGAGGGCGCGAAAACCTAGCGGCCCAGCAGCCTATGGCCCTCCCTCGCCTGCCAGATCAGCAGCGTCGGAACGCCCACCACCAGGTCACGGGCGCGCCGCAGCAGCGAGACGGCCAGGAGGTCGCTGGGCTGCAGGCCGAACAGAGGCGCCAGCAATACATAGGCGCCTTCCTGGACTCCGAGGCCACCGGGCAGGATGAACGCTGCGCCGCGTGCGGCGTACATCAGGCTTTCCACCGCCAGCACCGCCCACAGCGGCGCATGGGCGTCCATGGCCTGGAGCACGATCCACGATCCCAGACCGCTGCCGACCCAGCCCGCGCTGTGCAGCGTCAGGGCCGCCAGGAGGCGGAGCGGTTGGCGGTAGATGGCATCCAGGGCGGCGCGCACGGCGTCGGCGCGACTGACCGAATCCGGCCACCAGCGTTGCGCCAGACCGCCCAGCCAGGTCACGCCGCGCCCCTGCACCAGTCCGAAAGCGATGGCGGCGAACACGAGGAATCCCAGGGCGCCCGCCATCGGCCAGACCAGTGGCGCGCCGCCGGGTCCGCCGCGAAGCTGGGCCGCGAGGAGGGCGACCCCCAGCAGGGTGTAGAGCACCTGGGCGCTGAGTTCCGCTGTGACGTCGGCGATGGTCGAGGCGACGACCAGATCCTCGGCGATACCCTCCGTGCGGGCCACCCGGGCGCCCAGCAGGAAGCCGCTGACCTGGGCGAAGGGCAGGATGTCGGAGCCGGCTTCGCGCAACAGTCGGGCCCAGACCAGGATCCCAAGGCCCTTGGATCCCAACCCCGGCGCCACCGCGAACCAGGCGCCGCCCAGCACTAGGATGACCAACGGCCAATAGAGGGTATAGGCGGCGAAGCCCGCCAAGCCGGCGCGCTCGATCGCCGCCAGCACGGAGCGGTAGCCGACCAGGGCCACCACCAGGGTGAGGAGGGCAAGGCCCACCACCAGGGCCACAAAAACCCCGCCACGGGTGACCTTACTCAAGACGCCCCCATCTCCGGCCGTGCGGAAGGATCAGGCCGCGACGGGCGGCGCCTTCATGAACCGCAGCGCGAACCGGATCATGTTGGGGACGAACATCGGCCGGATCAAGCGCGCATCGTAGGGCGCCAGTCGCCGATCGTTCTCCCGCAGGCAGACGCGGGCCAGCTCGGGAAAGGTGATCTCCACCCCCAGCACCTTGGAGCCGTTCAGGGTGAAGTTGTTGTCCTGCGCCTTGTCGCTCTTTTCCATGTCGCCGGCGATGCCGATCCGCTCGGCGATCAAGAACAGCCAGACCGCAATCACCTTCAGCTCGAACCATGGGCGGCGCCAGAACGGCATGTTGCGTCGCCACCAGGCGACCCAGTTCACGAAGAACAGGAGGTGGCGGCCCTCCTCGCGCATCACCGGCTCGAAGGTGTCCACCAGCTCGGTCGGGAAGAATCCTGAGCCGCGGGCGATCTCGAAAAGGCCGAAGCCGAAGAAACTGTCGATGCACTCGGAGTAGCCGGTGACCATGAAGGCCCATTCCGGGTCCTTCGGGCGGCGGTAGGCGGGCTCCGGATCGAGCTTGATGCCATAGGCCTCGACCATGTTGGCCAGCACCAGTTTGTGGCGGCTCTCCTCAAAGGCGTCCATGGCGACAGCGGACTTCAGCAGGGGATCGCTGACGCTCTCGCCATAGTTGCGCACGTTCCAGCCGGCCTTCTCCTCGGTCCGAACGGCGATGTCCCAGATGGGCAGCGCGATGATGCGTCCGCGGGTCGTCTCGTCGAGTTTCGGCCAGTCGATGACCGCTGGCCTGTAGGGGGCCGTGGGTGCTGAGGAGGGCGTCGCAGAACGGCGCCTTGTGCGCCTCGCTGCCCAGTCGGATCGGCATCTCGGGCGCCGGAATATCGATCTCGATATCGGCAAAGCCGGTGAATGCGTTCACGGCCACGGACGAACCTCTCCACTTGATCAGCTGGCCCGCGAGCGGCCCAAACGCCGATGTAGGATCGTCCTGGGGCGGAGAAAACCGCCTGGGCCTCAAATGAAATCGGAAAAAGCGCCGAGCTGGGCACGCGCCTCGGCGATCGCCGCGCGGGTGTCGAGCGAAACCAGCGCCGCCAGCTCTCCCGCGTAGTCGTAGCCGGCCGCGGCGCCCTCGAACCCGCCTGCGGTCGCCGGATGCAGATAGAGTTCGCTGAGGCCTGGCGGCAGCCGGCGCACGACACCAGCCACGCGATCCGCCGTCATCGCGCCGGACCAGGCCAGGCCGAACACCTGGTCCGCCATGGCGATCCCCGCCCGCCGATAGCGCGCCCGCACCATCCGGGCCCAGGGCTCGGTCACAAGGGCCGGCGGCGGCGCGGCCGTCGGCTCGACGGCGGCCAGGATGGCGCGCGGTTCAATAGGCGCGCGGCTGGCGGCCATGCCGAAGCGACGGCCGATTCGCAGCATCAGCCCGGCGACGGTGGGATGCAGGTGGTAGTGCTTGTGGGTGTTGACGTGGTCCAGAGCCAGGCCGGTGCGGGCGAAGGCCGCGAGCTGCGCCTCGATCTCGGCGGCAACTTGGCGCCGGACCTTGGGCCGCAGGAAGATCTCGGCGCCCATGGCGGCCATGTCGGTGCGGAACAGGCCCTCGCCGGTCACTAGGTCCGGCAACTCCGCGGGCGGCAGGGCAGGCCGGCCCTCCACCAGCACCAGGTGGAGGCCCACGCGCAGCTTCGGCAGGCGCTTCGCGCGCGCCACGGCGTCGGCAAACGCTGGCGCGGCGACCATCAGGCTCGCCGACGTCAGCACCCCATCGCGATGACCGATTTCCACCGCCTCATTGACCTGGACCGCCGCGCCGAAATCATCGGCGGTGATGATCAGCCGAGGGGTCAGGAGACGATCATGTCTTCGCGGGTGCGCAGGAACTGGAAGAACTCGACGCCTTCCCGAAGCCGGCGGACCAGCATGTCGCGCGAGGTCAGCATCTCGCCAACGATCTCGGCGATCTTCGACGGGCGGAAGTAGAACTTCTTGTAGAAGTCCTCGACCGAATTGAAGATTTCCGTGTGGCTGAGGTGCGGATAGTCGAGAGGGGCGATCTGGGTTCCGTCGTCGGTCAGGAGGTCGATGTCCGACGCGAACCAGCCGTTCTCCTTGGCCTGGTTGTAGAGGAAGGTGCCCGGATAGGGCGCGGCCAGCGACACCTGCAGGGTGCGTGGGTTCACCTCCTTGGCGAAGGCCAAGGTCTCCTGGATGGTCTCGCGGGTCTCGCCGGGCAGGCCCAGGATGAATGTGCCATGCACGATGATGCCCAGGTCGTGGCAGTCCTTGGCGAAGCGGCGGGCGACGTCGACCAGGATGCCCTTCTTGATGTTATGCAGGATCTTCTGGTTGCCGGACTCATAGCCGACCAGCAGCAGGCGCAGGCCATTGGCCTTCATTACCTCCAGCGTCTTGCGCGGCACATTGGCCTTGGCGTTGCAGGACCAGGTGACGCCCAGCGGGCCGAGCGCGCGGGCCAGATCCTCCACCCGGGCGTGATCGTCGGTGAGGGTGTCGTCGTCGAAGAAGATCTCGCGCACCTGCGGGAACTCCCGCTGGACGTACTTCACGTCTTCCACCACTCGCTCGATGGACTGATAGCGGTACTTGTGGCCGCCGATGGTCTGGGGCCAGAGGCAGAAGGTGCAGCGCGATTTGCAGCCGCGGCCAGTGTACCAGCTCATATAGGGATGCAGCAGGTAGCCACCGAAATAGTTCTCGACTTTCAGCTGCTTATAGAACGGCAGGACCGACGGCAGCTGGTCCATGTCCATCAGGATTTCGCGCTCGGGATTGGAGATCAGTTCGCCCTGGGCGTTTCGCCAGGTGATGCCGCGGATGGTCTTCCACTCGCGGCCCTCGGCCAGCTCCCGGATGGCGAACTCGTATTCGTTGCGGGCGACGAAATCGAGCTCCGGGCAGGCCTCCAGGCTCTCCTTCGGTTCGACGGCCACCTTGGCGCCGACGAAGCCGATCTTGGCCGTGGGATTGAGCTCCCGGATCATCCGCACGGTGCGGCAGTCCGACTTGAACGAGGGCGTCGAGGTGTGGATGACGATGAGCTCGTGGCTCTTCACGTCCTCCTCGATGTCCTTGAACGAAGTTTTGTGCGGCGGGGCGTCGATCAGCTTGGAGCCCGGGACCATGGCGGCGGCCTGCGCCAGCCAGGTGGGGAACCAGAACGACTTCACCTCGCGCTTCATCTGATAGCGCGCGCCGGCCCCGCCGTCGTAGCCGTCGAAGGACGGCGCCTGCAGGAAGAGACTTCGCATCATCAAGGTTCCTCTATGCGCTCCAGGACCCCTTGAGCGTCGACCCGAAACCGCATCCCACGCCAATCCACCGCACGAACGAAGAATGACGCGAAGAAGACGGCGAACGAAAGACCATCACGTAATGGCGTCAGCCACCACGGCCCCGTCCGCGCGCCCGCCATCCGATCGACGTCGCGCTGCAACAGGTACCGGCAAATAAGCGCGATCCCCAGCGCCGCCAACCCAATTGGCGCCGCGCCGGCAAAGATTATGGCCAGGACCGCAAGCGGCGTGGGGTAGGTCACGGCGCTGCCGGCGAAGCCGGCAGGATCGACACCGCGGACCGTGCGCGCCCAGCGCAGCTCGTGCCGGACCAGCGCATGGAGGCTGTCCTCGGTGCAGAGGTGGCCCACCAGCACCGGCGCCACGACGCTGCGCAGGCCGCTCGCCCGCACTGCCGCGCCGATGGCGTAGTCGTCCGCCAACTGATCGGCGAACGCTGCAAATCCGCCGATCCTTGCAAGCGTCTCGCGACGCAGGGCGACGGTCGAGCCCATGCAGGGGTGCGCCATTTTCAGCCCCACCCCGACGGCGACGCTGGGCAGGAACTGATAGCTGATCCCCATGGCCGCCAGGCGGGACCACAGTCCTCGCCCGGGCAGGCCGCGGTAGGGACAGGTGACGACCCCGACCTGAGGATCGCCAAGCGCCGCCGCCACGCCGCGAAGATAACCAGGGTCCACGGTGATATCGCTGTCCGCCACGATCAGCAGCTCGTGCTTGGCCCGCCCAACCATGTTGATCAGGTTGGAGACCTTGCGATTGGCGCCATGCTCGCTGGCGTCCACCGCCAGCGCGACGTCGGCGGCAGGGTGCGCGCGGCGCAGCGTTCCGACCACAGCCTGAGCGGGGTCGGTAGGGTCCTGGAGTCCGAACACCACCTGCACGGGCCCCGGATAGTCCTGGGTCAGGAGGCTGGCGAGCGCCGTCTCAAGGCCGGGCTCGGCGCCGTGCAGCGGCTTCAGAACCGTGACCCCCGGCCAGGTTTCCGGATCCTGCGGCTGCGGCGGGGCCAGCAGCCGGCGTAGGAGACGGACCGCCAGCAGCTGATAGGCGCACCCGGCCAGGGCCAGGACCGCAAACCCCCAACCGATGAACGTCAGCAAAAATGACACGCGCGCGTACTTCGCATCCCGAATCCGGGTCCTATATGGTGCACCAGCCGTCCATTCTGAGCCCCTTTAGACAGGGAAGTGAAGCGATGCAGTCGAGTTCGGCCCGCCTGCCGCTCGTCCTTCCCCTGATTGCCGCCGCAGCCTTCGCCGGCCCGTGCCGCGCCGCCGATCCCAGCGATCCCCTGGAAGGCATGAACCGGCGCCTGTTCGGGATGCAGGAGGCCTTCGATCGGCATGTCTTCGGGCCGATCGCCCATGGGTTCGGGGCCGCGCCCACGCCACTGCGCAGCGCGTTGCGCAATTTCGGCCGCAACCTCGGCGAGCCGGTGGTGGTGGTGAACGACCTGCTGCAGGGACGCCTGAAACAGGCCGCCGGGATGACGGTGCGGATCGTGGTCAACACCACCTTCGGCCTGGGTGGCCTGCTGGACGTGGCCAAGAAGAATCACCTGCCGCATCACGACAACAGTTTCGGCACGACGCTGGGCCGTTGGGGCGCTGGGCCCGGCCCCTACCTCTTCATTCCTTTGGTCGGCCCGACCACGTTCCGCGATGCGTTCGGATCCGTCGCGGACATCGGACTCAATCCGCTCACCTATGTCCATTACCGCTACAAGTTCGAGATCAGCGCCGGCATCGCCGTCGTCCAGGGGCTGGGCGAGCGCGTCGACAGCGAGCGGGACCTGATGACCATCCGCGAGACCTCCACCGATCCCTACGCGACCCTTCGCTCCTACTATCTGCAGAACCGCCAGGCGGAGATCACTGGCAAGGCCGCGGACATCGGCGCGCTGCCGGACCTGGATTCTCCGGAGACGGGCCCAGCCAAGCCGGCGTCTCCCGACGATCGTCCGTCGAATTCCCCGCCGCCGTCGGTCGGGCCGACATCGCCCCCTTCGAATCAAGCTGCGCCGCCGCCACGCGAGGCCACGCCTGACGCCCCGAAGGCGCTGGCCCCTGACCAGGCCCTCTCATGACCCTCGGCAAGGGAAAGGCGCGGCTTGGCGGCGGTGGCGGCGGGGCGGCGCTCCTGTCGTTGCGCGGGACGCCGGTCCTGGTCACCGGTGCTTCGGGCTTCGTGGGCTCGGCGGTCACCCACGCCCTGGCGGCGAGAGGCGCGCGCCTGCGCGTGTTGGTGCGCAGCTCCAGCCCGACCGTGAACCTGGCGGGTCTGGACGCCGAGGTGATGGAAGGCGACGTGCGAGATCCGGCCAGCATGGCCGCCGCGCTGCACGGGATGCGCTACTTCTTCCACGTCGCAGCGGACTATCGGCTCTGGGCGCGCGACCCGGAGGAGATCGTGCGCAACAACCTCGACGGCGCCCGCAGCGCCATGGAAGCGGCCTTGGCCAGCGGCGTCGAGCGGGTGGTCTACACCAGCAGCGTCGCCACCCTACGGCTCCGCCCGGACCGGTCGCCGGCGGACGAGACCCAGCCCCTCTCGGAAGGCGAGGCCGTCGGCGCCTACAAGCGCAGCAAGGTGGCGGCGGAAGCCCTGGTCCTTCGCCTGGTGGCCGAACGCGGCCTGCCGGCGGTGGTCGTCAATCCGTCGACGCCCGTGGGGGCCAGGGACGTCCGGCCGACGCCCACCGGGCGCATCCTCGTGGAAGCAGCCACCGGGCGCATGCCGGCCTTCGTCGACACCGGCCTGAACCTTGTCCACGTGGACGATGTCGCCCAGGGCCATCTGCTGGCTCTCGATCGAGGCCGGATCGGCGAGCGCTACATCCTGGGCGGCCAGGACATCACGCTGCAGCAGATGTTGGCCGAGATCGCCCGGCTGGCCGGCCGTAGGCCACCGGTCGTGAAGCTGCCGCTCGGCCCTCTTTGGCCCCTGGCGGAGCTGGCGGAGCTGGCGGGCCGTGTCACCGGCCGCGAGCCCTTCCTCACTCGCGACGCCCTAAAGATGGCGCGCCAGCACATGTATTTCACGTCGCAGAAGGCGCAGTCCGAACTCGGCTATTCCGCACGGCCGCATCAGGAGGCGATCCAAGACGCCCTGGAATGGTTCCGAGCCGCGGGTTACCTGCGATGATCGGCGCCCTGCTCGGCCTGCTGACCCTGGGCGTCTGGACCTATCTGCTGTTGGCCCGTGGCGGCTTCTGGCGCGTCGACCAGACCGACGCCGACACGCCTCCGGCTCCGGCCGTCTGGCCGGCGATCACCGCGGTCGTGCCCGCGCGCAACGAGGCCGACGTCGTCGCCCGCTCAGTGGGCAGCCTCCTGGCGCAGGACTATCCTGGGGCCTTCGAGGTGATCGTGGTGGATGACGACAGCGCCGATGGCACGGCCCACGCGGCCCACGCGGCCCACGCGGCCGCCGCGGGCCCGCACCGCCTGACGGTGCTCCGCGGACAGCCGCTGGCCGCCGGCTGGACTGGAAAACTCTGGGCGATGTCGCAGGGCGTCGCCGTGGCGGGCGAGGCGCCGGAGTATCTCTGGCTCACCGACGCCGACATCGCCCACGACCCTGACAACCTGCGGCGGCTGGTGAGCCGCGCTGAGGCCGGCGGCTTCACCCTCACGTCGCTGATGGCGGAACTTCACTGCGCGACGCCCGCCGAGAAGCTGCTGATCCCTGCCTTCGTGCTGTTCTTCCAGATGGTCTACCCGTTCCGCCAGGTGAACCGGCCTGAGCATCCAATGGCGGCGGCGGCGGGCGGCTGCATGCTGGTCTCCCGCGCCGCCTTCGAGCGGGCCGGCGGCGTCGGCGCCATCCGCACCGCGATCATCGACGACTGCGCGCTGGGAGCCCTCATGAAGAAACAGGGGCCGATCTGGCTCGGGCTGACCCATCGAGCGCGCAGCCTGCGTCCCTATCCCAGCATCGGGGCCATCGGCCACATGGTCTCGCGCTCGGCCTATGCCCAGTTGGGTTTCTCGCCCTGGGCGCTGGCCGGGACGGTGCTCGGCCTGGCGCTGACCTACCTGCTGCCACCGGCCCTGGCGCTGTTCGGGACCGGCGCCGCGCGCGGCCTGGGACTGCTCGCCTGGGCGGAGATGGCGCTGTGCTTCCAGCCGATGCTGCGCTTCTACCGCCGCTCGCCGCTGTGGGGCCTGGCGTTGCCGGCGATCGGCGTGCTCTACGGGGTCTTCACCCTGCAGTCGGCGATCCAGGACTGGCGCGGCCAGGGCGGCATGTGGAAGGGCCGCGCCCAGGCTCAGGCAAGGTCCCAATGAGCGAGCCGACGCAGGTGTCTCCGAGCAAGGGGCGCCGGGACGAGAACTTCCCGGTCGCCTCCGTGCTGATCGAGGCGCGCTACCGCGGGCCGATCATGGCCTGTTACCGCTTCGCGCGCACGGCCGACGACATCGCCGACAACGCGGCCGCGCAGCCGGACGAGAAGCTGCGCGACCTCGAGACGATGCGCGCCACTCTGGCCAGCGAGGACGATCGCGACGCGCCGGCGCTGGGGCTGCGCCAGGTGCTGGCCGAGCGCCGCCTTTCGACCTCGCACGCTTTCGACCTTCTGGAAGCTTTCCGCCGCGATGCAGTCAAGTCGCGCTACGCCAGCTGGGACGAGCTGATGGACTACTGCCGCTACTCTGCAGCTCCCGTGGGGCGGATGGTGCTCGACATCCACGGCGAACGGCCCGGCGTCTGGCCCGCCTCCGATGCGCTCTGCGCCGCCCTGCAGGTGATCAACCACCTCCAGGACTGCGGCAGGGACTACCGTGATCTGGACCGCGTCTATCTGCCTCTGGAGGATTTGGCGGCGGCGGATCAGGACGTCACCGCCCTGGCGGCCCCCGAAGCTTCGCCGGGGCTTCGCCGGGTGATCGCCGATCTTGCCCGACGGACCCAGGAGCTGCTTCGCCAAAGTCGGCCTCTCGCCCACGCCGTCCGCAACCGCCGCCTGCGGCTGGAGATCGCCGTCATCCAGCGGCTGGCGGAAGACCTCGCGGCGCGCCTGATCGTGCGTGACCCGCTTTCCGAGCGGGTGCATCATCGCAAGCTGGAGCTCATCGGTCTCGCCGGATCGGCCGTCGGACGTCTCGTCCGTCCAACGCTTGGCCGCAGTGTCGAAATCGCAGACTAACGGACGCGCCATGACCCTGACCGCCTCCCGTCAAGACGCCAGCGCGTCCGCCGCCCAGGCGGCGTCAGGCAGTTCATTCTACGCCGGCATGAAGGTGCTGCCGAAGCCGGAGCGCGAGGCGATGTTCGCCGTCTACGGCTTCTGCCGCATCGTCGACGACATTGCCGACGACCAGACCTTGCCGATCCCCGACCAGCGCGTCGCCCTGGACGCCTGGCGCGCCGACATTGAGGCCCTCTACGCGGGCGGCGACCCTGGCCAGGCGGCCATGCTCTCCGATGCGGTCAGCCGCTACGGTCTCGACAAGGCGGACTTCCTGGCGGTGATCGACGGGATGCAGATGGACCTGGAGGGCATCGTCAGGCCCGATCTGGAAACCCTCTACCTCTACTGCGACCGGGTGGCGGTGGCGGTCGGCCGGCTGTCGGTGAAGGTGTTCGGCATGCCGGACGCCCCCGGCGAGGCCCTGGCCCACCATCTGGGCCGCGCGCTGCAGCTCACCAATGTGCTGCGCGACCTGGATGAGGACGCCGACATCGGCCGGCTCTACCTGCCCGACGAGCTCCTGACAGAAGCCGAGATCGCCGCGCGCGATCCGCACGAGGCGATCAACGCCCAGGGTGTCGACGCCGTCTGCCGCCAGCTCGCCGAGACGGCCCAGGGCCATTACCGCGAGGCCAACCGGATTCTGACCGCCAGACCGCCGGGCCGACTGGCGGCGCCGCGGCTGATGGAGGCGGCCTATGCGGGGCTGCTGCGTCAGATGCAGGCGCGCGGCTGGGCGCCGCCTCGCACGCGGGTGAAGGTCAAGAAGGCCGCGCTGATCTGGCTCCTGCTGACCCAGGGTCTGTTCGGATGACGATCCATGTGGTCGGCGCCGGGCTTGCGGGCCTCGGCGCCGCGACGGCGCTCGCCGAGGCCGGGCTGAGCGTGGAGGTGTCCGAGGCGGCCGCTCAGGCGGGTGGCCGATGCCGGTCCTACTTCGATGCCCAGATCGACCTCACCATCGACAACGGCAACCACCTGGTCCTTTCGGGGAATCCGGCCGTGCAGGCCTACCTGGCGCGCCTGGGCGCAGCCGACCGCCTGACCGGACCGCGCGAGACTGAGTTCCCGTTCGTCGACCTCGCCACGGGGGAGCGCTGGACGGTGCGGCCCAATCCTGGCCCATGGCCCTGGTGGATCTTCAGCCGCGCCCGCGGCGTGCCGGGCGCACGGCTTGGCGACTACCTCGGCCTCGCCGGTCTCCTGCGCGCCAAGCCTGGGCAGCGGGTCGACGAGGCGATCGACTGCCGCGGGCCGGTGTGGGACCGGCTGATGCGGCCTGTGCTGCTGGCCGCCCTGAACCTGGCCCCGGAGGCCGGTTCGGCTGAGCTGGCGGCCAATGTCATCCGCGAGACCCTGGCCAAGGGCGGGGCGGCCTATGCGCCGCGGATCCCGACGCCCGGCCTGGCGGCGGCCTTCGTGGATCCGGCGCTGGCCTTCCTTTCAGCCCGTGGCGCGGCGGTGCGGCTGCAGCGGCGCCTGACAGGTCTCCAGACCGAGGACGGCCGGGTCTCCGGCCTTACGTTCGCCGACGGGGAGGTGAGCCTCGCGCCGCAGGATCGGGTGATCCTGGCGGTGCCGCCATGGATCGCCGCGGACCTGCTGCCCGGGCTCACCGTCCCCGACGCCTTCGAAGGCATCGTCAACGGGCATTTCCGCCTGACGCCGCCAGCCGGCGCGCCGCTGATCACCGGGGTGCTCAATTCCACCGCCGAATGGATCTTCTGCTTCGAGGACCGCATCTCGGTCACGGTGAGCGGGGCCAACGCCATCATCGGCGAGGCGAGGGAGAGCCTGGCCCGGCGCCTCTGGGCGGAGGTCGCTCAGACGCTCGCCATGCCGGCCGACTTGCCGCCCTG
>NZ_SSMZ01000261.1 GCF_004799395.1 Phenylobacterium sp. | reverse complement strand
CCGGCGGGCGGAGCGGTCTGGTCGGCCCGCCGGGCCGGTGAGCTGCTTGCCCTGCGAGACCCGATAGGGCTTCGGCGGATCGGCGACGGAGTAGGTTTTCCAGACGACCTTGCCGGTGTCCGCCTTCAAGGCCACGACGCTGCCGCGGAAGCTGCAGCAAACATAGTCGGCCTCGTTGGTCGCGATCTCCTCGCTCGACGACACCGGCACATAGACGACGCCGTCGTGGAAGGTCGAGGCGCCGGTCAACATCGAGCGCGAATGGTTTTCCAGCTTGGTCGACCAAAGCAGCTTGCCGGTCATGGCGTCGAGCGCGACCTCGGTGGCCCGGTCGTCGCCCAGGAAGACGGCATAGCCGCTAGGCGAGGCGGCGAGTTTCGCCACCACCGGGGCGGTGCGCACGCCGCCCTTGGCGTCGTAGCGCCAGTAGGCGCAACCGGTCCTTGCGTTCAAAGAATAGACCTGGCCGGCGTTGCTGCCGAGGAAGAGCCGGTCTCCCACGGCCGTGACCTGGGTGTTCTTCGATCCCACGTAGGCGAAGGTCCATTTGACCTTGAGGCGCGGCACGTCAGCGGCCCTTAGGAGGGGCTGGGCCTGGAAGCGGGTGTTGGCGCTATCTGGGCTCCAGCCGTTCCAGCCGCCGGGGCCCAGCTTGATCGGGTCGGCGTGGGCGCAGAGGTTGGGCTCGGGCCCCTCCGCCACCTTGGGCAGCGGCGCCTTGCCGGTGAGGTAGATCGCGACAGCTTCGATGTCGTCGTCGCTCATTCCGGCGGCGTTGGCGCGCATGACGCCGCGGCTCAGCGCATTGACAATCGTGTCCGGTCCCATCGCGACCAGGCTGTCCTTGCGCGGCGTCCGATCGCCGCCGGCGTCGTGGCAGGAGGCGCAGCGGGTCTCGTAGAGCTCGCGCCCATGAGTGCGGTCGGTCAGCAGCAGTTTTGCCGGCGGCGCCTCCTGGGCGAGCGCAAGGCCGGCGCCCAGTGCGAGGGTTGCCGCCGCCAGCGCGGCCGCAGTCCGAAGCCCGATCATATGCCCGCCTCCCCCGTTTATCTTTGTTGCGCCAGCTATCCGGACCGGCGTCGGTCAGGTCAAGGTTGCTGCGTCGAACCGGCTCCCGCCTCGGCTGGCCGCGCCATCTCCGAAGCGACGATCTCGCGTGTTGGCGACCGGCCCTGCGTGGTCATTGGCCTTTCGGTCGGCGCGCTGGTGGCGATGGCGGTCCAGGCGCCTCAGGTGAGGGCCCTGTTGCTCGTGGAGCCCTTTATGCGAACCCTGCACGTCTGGCCGTTCCGCGGCATGGTCCAGGACCACCCGGCGCCGCTGCAGCGGATTTCCTGCGGAAGGTGCTCGGGATGCGGCCGGGCGAGACCGTGGAACCCGACTACCGCTATCTGGCGCAGGACGTGCGGGTCCCTGGCCATGTGCTCCTGGGCGCCACGCCGCTGCTGCCGAAGCGGCAGCTGCCGTTCCTGCCGAGCTTCGTCGACGAAGACGACCGCGCGACGTTGCGCGCCCAGCCACTGTTGACGCTTACCGAGGGTCCGGGCGCCGAGCACAATGTCGCCGCCCAGAGCCTGCCGGCCTTCCGCTCGGTGCTCGGCCCGGTCTGCGGGTCGATCATACCGGACTCGGTGCTGCGCTGAGCCTCAGCTGCGGTAGTCGCCGTTGATCTCGACGTAGCGCTTGGTGAGGTCGCAGGTCCAGATGCTGGCCGAGCCGCGGCCCATGCCGACGTCGACACTGACCTCGAGCTCCTTCTTCTTCATGTAGGCGCTCATCTTGGCCTCGTCGTAGGTGGCCGAGACCAGGCCATCCTGGGCGGCGACCAGCGGCCCGAACTTCACGCTGATGCTATCGCGGTCCACCGGCTCGTCGGCGCGGCCCACAGCCATGACGATGCGGCCCCAGTTGGCGTCCTCTCCAGCGAAGGCGGTCTTGACCAGCGGGCTCTCGCAGATGGTCCGGGCGATCTTGCGGGCCGAGGCGTGGCTCTCGGCGCCGGTCACGGTGACCTTGATGAACTTGGTTGCCCCCTCGCCGTCGCGGACCAGCTGCTGGGCCAGGTCCATCAGGACCGCCTCCAGCTTGTCTCGGAAATCGGCCAGGCGGCGATCGCCTGCGCGGCTGATCCTCGGGGCGCCGGACTGGCCGGTGGCGAACAGGAGCAAGGTGTCGTTGGTCGAGCGGTCGCCGTCCACCGTCACCGCATTGAAGGTCGAGCGGGTGTAGAGGCTGCAAAGGTTCTGCAGGGCCGCGGGCGAGATCGCCGCATCGGTGACCACGAAGGCCAGCATGGTAGCCATGTCCGGCGCGATCATGCCGGAGCCCTTGGCTATGCCGCTGATCTTGACCTTCACCCCGTCGATCTCGGCCACCGCATGGGCGCCCTTCGGGAAGGTGTCAGTGGTCATGATCGCGCGCGCGGCGTTCGCCCAGCCGTCCTCGGCCAGCTTGTGCTCGATGTCCGGCAGCTTGTGGACGATCTTGGAGTCGTCCAGCAGCACCCCGATCACCCCGGTGGAGGCGACCATCACGTCGCGCTGGCGGCAGTCGAAGCGCTTGCCGGCGGCCGAGCAGACCCGGCGCACGGCGTCGGCCCCTGGGCGGCCAGTGAAGGAGTTGGCGCAGCCGGCGTTGACCACCAGCGCGCGGACGCCCTCGCCCTTGGTCATCTCCAGATGCCGTTTGCACCAGTCCACGGGCGCGGAGCCGACGCCGTGGCGGGTGAAGACCCCGGCGCAGCTGGCGCCGTCCGGGAAGGTCATGACCAGGAGGTCGTCGCGCTCATGCTTGTAGAAGCCGGCCCGGGCCGTCGCCATCTGGACGCCGGCGATGGGCGGCATCTTCGGGAACTTCACCGCCAGAGGCGAGACCGGCAGGGCGGCCTTGGCGGGCTTGGCCTGCGCGGCCTTGGGGGCTGGCGACGAGAACTGTTGCGCCTGTTTGGCCGCTGACTTGAAGGCGCGCTCGATGGAATGGCCAACGGCCCCCACCGGACGCGAAGCGGCTTCCAGGGCCTTGGCGGCTTTCGAAACGGGGGTCGGCTTCTTGCTCATTTCTTGGCCCCCTTGGCCGGCGGCGCAGGCGGCGCCGCGGTTGGCGGAAGAATGGCCGGCGATACGCCGCCGGTCTTCGGCGCATCGGCGGGCGGGATCGCCTGGTTGGGGGCGTCGGTCTTGACCATCACCTCAACCTTGGCGCGGCCTCGCAGCTTCTCCAAGAGGTCGCGGATCTGATCGTACGTCAGGAACCGCACGATCTGGGGCCGAGCGGCGTCGAGGGTGATCGGCTGTTCCTCCCGCCGATCCTCGACCTTGACCAGGGCGAAGCCGCTTTCGACCGGGAACGGTCCCACGATCTGGCCCGGCTTGGCGGTCTTGAGCGCCGCGCCATAGGCCTCGGGCATGACGTCGATGGTGAAATAGCCGAGGTCGCCGCCATTGAACCGGGTCGCTGCGTCGGTGGACTTCTCCGTGGCCAGCTGCTCGAACGAGGCGCCCGCGGCCAGGAGCTTGCGGACGGCCTCGGCGTCGGCGGCGTTGGGCAGGATGATCTGGCGGGCGTGAATCTCCTCGGAGCGCTTGGCGAGCTTCAGCTGCTCCTGGTAGAGGCCGCGTACGGCGTTGTCGTTGACCGCGTCGGAGACCACGCTTTCCACCAGCATGTCGCCCAGCACCCGGTCGCGCGCGGCGGCCATGCGGCGCTGGCCCACCGGGTCCTTGTCCAGCTTGCGGCGCACCGCCTCGCCGGCCAGCAGGCGCTGGTCGACCACTTCATCCAGCACGCGGCGGAACAGATCGGAGGAGGCGTCCAGCGGCTCGCCCTCGCCGATCAGCCCCTGAGCCACGGCCTCGCGCTTGACGTCGGAGGACCAGACGGTCTGGCCGTCGACCTTGGCCACCGCGGCGTCGCCACGTTCCGGCGCGTGCTCGGTCTTGCCGCCCTTGCCGCAGCCGGCCAGGCTCAGCGCCACGGCCAGCATGAGACCGACCAGGAGCACGGAGCGGGACGACCGGTTGGGGGCCATGCGGTTCACCCTCGCGAAAAACGGGAGTTTGCGACCTGCCGAAACCTCTCCGGCGCGCCGCCCGTCCCTAGCCATTTACGTCCCAGGATGCAAAGGTTGCGCCCGAATGCGCCCCCTCAGCACGAGGCGCCGCGGCAATATTTCGGAGGAACATTTAAAATGCGCGAAGCCGTCATTGTCTCCTACGCCCGCACGGGCCTCGCCAAGTCCGCCCGCGGCGGATTCAACATCACCCCCACCGTTTCGATCGCCGCTCATTCGGTGAAGCACGCGGTCGCCAAGGCCGGCATCGAGGCCGAAGCGGTCGAGGACGTGTTCATGGGCAATGTGGCTCATGGCGGCGGCAACATGGCGCGCCAGGCGGGCCTCCTGGCCGGCCTGCCGATCACCACCTCCGGCGTGACGGTGAACCGCTTCTGCTCGTCGGGCCTGCAGACCATCGGCATGGCCGCCAACTACATCCGCAACGACGGCGCCGACGTGGTGGTGGCCGGCGGGGTGGAGACCATCTCCATGCCCAACATGGGCACCGGCAAGGACAACTTCGATCCCAAGCTGACCGAGATGTATCCGGCGATCTTCATGCCGATGATCGACACCGCCGACATCGTCGCCGAGCGCTACAAGCTCAGCCGCGAATACCAGGACGAGTATTCGCTGGAGAGCCAGCGGCGCATGGCCGCCGCTCAGCAGGCCAACAAGTTCGCCGACGAGATCGTGCCCATGAAGACCAAGATGAAGATGGTCAACAAGGAGACGAAGGAAGAGACCATCGTCGACTACGTGGTCGACAAGGACGAGTGCAACCGTCCCGACACCTCCGCCGAGGGCCTGGCCAAGCTTGAGCCGGTGCGCGGTCCCGGCAAGTACATCACCGCCGGCAACGCCTCGCAGCTCTCCGACGGCTCGGCCGCGGTGGTGATCATGGAACGCAAGGAAGCTGAGCGCCGGGGCCTCAGCCCCATGGGCGTCTTCAAGGGCTGGGCGGTCGCCGGCTGCGAGCCCGACGAGATGGGAATCGGCCCGGTCTTCGCGATCCCGCGCCTCTTGGAACGTCACGGCCTGAAGGTCGATGACATCGACCTGTGGGAGCTGAACGAGGCCTTCGCCAGCCAGTGCCTCTACAGCCGCGACAAGCTGGGGATCGACCCGGAGAAGTACAACGTCAACGGCGGCTCCATCGCCATCGGCCACCCCTTCGGCATGACCGGCGCGCGCCTGGCGGGCCACGTCCTGCAGGAGGGCAAGCGCCGCGGCGCCAAAAACGTCGTGGTGTCGATGTGCATCGGCGGCGGCATGGGCGCGGCGGGCCTCTTCGAGGTCATGTAGGGCCAAGCCCTGAAACAATGGATCGGCCCTCCCCTGCGGAGGGCCTTTTCATTGGCGGATCGCGGGAGTGGAAATGCACGCCTTCGAGTACCTCTCTGTCCTGTTGTCGATTGTGCTCGGCCTGGGTCGGACGCAACTGCTGACCGCGATCGGCCGCTGGCTGGAGCTGCGCGGCGAGATCAAGCCCCATGCGCCGACGGCGCTGTGGGCGGCGTTCCTGCTGCTGGTCTATGTGCAGACCTGGTGGGCGATGTTCGCCCTGCGAGACATGACCTCCTGGACGTTCCTGCAGTTTGCCACCGTGCTGGCCCGGCCTGCGCTGATGTTCCTCTTGTCCTCGCTGGCGCTGCCGGGACCGCTTTCGCCGGAGAAGGACCTTAAGCTGTTTTCCAACGGCGCCGGGTCTGGTTCTTGTCGCTCTTCCTGGCCGTGCTGGCGGTGAGCGTGTCCAAGGACGTCGTCCTGGCCGGAACCCTGCCGGCGCCCACGAACCTCGGCTTCCATGCGGCCTTGTTCCTGTGCGGCGCGGCCGCCCCGACGAGCCGCCGCGACCTCGTGCAGCTGTTGGCGGCCGCGGCGGTGCTGGCGGTGATGTTGGTTTACATCTCTATGCTGTTCGCCAACCTGGCCTGATCGGCGGTTCGCCCAAGGGGAGAATGCGCGCCGCGGGACGTCGCGTCGCGTTGACACAAGGGGGGTCGCTGCTTAAGTCTCCCGCGCCCTCGAAAGAGCGAAATTCCCCGGCAGGCGACGGGCAACAGCCGCGCCCACCGCATCAACCGGACCTTCCCCTTGAGCATCTTCCAACGGTTCTTCGGCTCCTCCAACGACCGCAAGGTCAAGGCCATGACGGCGCGCGTGGCGAAGATCAACGCGCTCGAGCCGCAGATCCACGCGCTGTCCGACGCCGACCTGCGCGCCAAGACCGCCGAATTCCGCGAGCGCCTGGCCAAGGGCGCGACCCTCGACGACTTGATGGAAGAAGCCTTCGCCGTGGTCCGCGAGGCCGCGCGCCGCACGCTGGGCCAGCGCCACTACGACGTGCAGCTGGTGGGCGGCATGGTGCTGCACCAGGGCGGCATCGCCGAGATGCGGACCGGCGAAGGCAAGACACTGGTCGGCACCGCGCCGGTCTATCTGAACGCGCTGGCCGCCAAGGGCGTCCATGTCATCACCGTCAACGACTACCTGGCGCAACGTGACGCCGAGTGGATGGGCCAGGTCTACCGCTTCCTCGGCATGGAGGTGGGCGTCATCGTCCACGGCCTCAGCCAGGGTCAGCGCCAGGCGGCCTACAACGCCGACATCACCTACGGCACCAACAACGAATTCGGCTTCGACTACCTGCGCGACAACCTGGTCTATGAGGCCGGCGAGATGGTCCAGCGCGGCCACAACTTCGCGATCGTCGACGAGGTCGACTCCATCCTGATCGACGAGGCGCGCACGCCGCTGATCATCTCCGGCCCCACCGAGGACCGATCTGAATTCTACAAGACCATCGACCTGCTCGTGAAAGAGTTGATCAAGGACCCCACCACCTACGATTTCGACGAGAAGCAGCGGCAGGTGATCCTCACCGAGGAAGGCTCGGAGACGATCGAAGAGATGCTGATGACGGGCGGCCATCTGGCCCCGGATTCCGCCGGCCTCTACGACGCCGCCAACGTCTCGTCGGTGCACCACGTGAACCAGGCGCTCCGCGCCAACGTCCTTTACCAGCTGGACAAGGACTACATCGTCCGGGCCGGCGAGGTGATCCTGATCGACGAGTTCACCGGCCGCATGATGCATGGCCGCCGCCTCTCGGAAGGCCTGCACCAGGCGATCGAGGCCAAGGAAGGCGCGGTGATCCAGCCGGAGAACCAGACGCTGGCCTCCGTCACCATCCAGAACTACTTCCGGCTCTATTCGAAGCTGTCGGGCATGACCGGCACGGCCTCCACCGAGGCCCAGGAATTCCTCGACATCTACAAGATGGACGTGGCCGAGATCCCGACCAACCGTCCGGTGATCCGCATCGACGACGACGACGAGGTCTATCGCACCTCCGCCGAGAAGCATGTGGCGATCATCAACCTGATCGAGGACTGCTACCGCCGCGGCCAGCCGATCCTGGTGGGCACGGTCTCCATCGAAAAGTCCGAGCAGCTCTCCGAGATGCTGAAGGCCCACAAGTTCGAGATCGACGGCAAGAAGCAGAGCGGCATCCCGCACAATGTGCTGAACGCGCGCTATCACGAGCAGGAAGCCGCCATCGTCGCCGACGCCGGCGTGCCGGGTGCAGTGACCATCGCCACCAACATGGCCGGCCGCGGCACCGACATCCAGCTGGGCGGCAACGTCGACATGAAGCTGGCCGACTGGCGCGAAGAGCAGCGGACCCTGGGCGTCGAGGTGACGCCCGAGATGGCGCTGGAGCACAAGGCGCGGATCGAGGGCGAGATCGCCGGCAAGAAGACCGAGGCGCTGGCCGCCGGCGGCCTCTTCGTGCTCGGCACCGAGCGCCACGAGAGCCGGCGCATCGACAACCAGCTGCGCGGCCGCACCGGCCGCCAGGGCGACCCGGGCCACTCGAAGTTCTTCCTCTCCTGCGAGGACGACCTCTTACGCATCTTCGCCGGCGAGCGTCTGGATTCGATCATGCGCACCTTCGGCGTCCAGGAAGGCGAGGCGATCACCCACAAGTGGCTGAACAGCGCCATCGCCACCGCCCAGAAACGCGTCGAGCAGCGCAACTACGAGATCCGCAAGAACCTCCTGAAATACGACGACGTGGTGAACGACCAGCGCAAGGCGGTGTTCGAGCAGCGCGCCGAGTTCATGGCTTCGACCGACATCTCCGACGTGGTCGCCGAGATGCGCAACGACACCATCGAGGACTTCGTCTCCCGCTTCCTGCCGCCCAAGGCCTACGCCGAACAGTGGGACATCGACGGCCTCGACGAGCACGTGCGCGGCTACCTCGGCCTGGAGCTGCCGCTGAAGGCCTGGGCGGCCGAGGACGGCATCGCCAACGAGGAGATCGAGCAGCGGATCGTCAAGGCCGCCGACGCCCGAGCCGCCGAGCGCGACGTCCAGGTGGGCGACCACATGCGCACGGTCGAAAAGAGCTTCGTCCTGCAGATGATCGATCTGCAGTGGCGCGAGCACCTGATGCACCTCGACCACCTGAGGAACGTCATCGGCCTGCGCGGCTATGGCCAGCGCGACCCGCTGAACGAGTACAAGACTGAGGCCTTCAGCCTGTTCGAGACCCTGCTGACCGACCTTCGCCAGAACGTCACCCGCTGGCTGATGACGGTGGAGTTCCAGTTCGAGGCGCCGCCTTCACCGCCGCCGGGCCGCTTCCAGGAGGTCCACCTCGATCCCCTGACCGGCGAGAACGCCGCGATGATGGGCGCCCTCCCCGACGGACTGAACGCCGAACAGCGCCAGGCCCTGCCGGTCACAGCGCTTCCGGAAAACTGGGAAAGCACCGGCCGCAACGCCCCCTGCCCCTGCGGCTCGGGCAAGAAGTTCAAGCACTGCCACGGGGCGCTGGTCTGACGCGCCCGATCTGGGCGGCTCAGCGGGCGTAGCTGATCGTGTAGCTGAGGCTCACCCGCTCGCCGGGGCGCAGCGGCACGCGCCAGACCTCGAAACCCGCCTTCTCGACGGGCCTGAGCGAGGCCCGCACAAGCCTGAAGTCCGCGCCGTCGCGCGGCTCGCGATACTCCACGATGACTGGGCCCGGCTTGTCGTTCTCGAGGGCGACCGTGACCGTGTCTGTCCCAGCGCCATTCCGGCCCGTGGAGGCCTCCACGTTCGGGGACACCCGCACATCCATGGCCGAGCCGAGGCGGAACTCCACCGGCAGGCCGACCGCGGTGTCGTTGATCGTATTCTCCCCGGCCAGGACCGGGCCGCCGGCGGACCCCTCGATCACCGAAATACGGCCCGAGGGCAGCGGCTTGCCGAGACCGGCTTCCGGCCTGTTCTGCAGGCGGATCAGCACCTCGGGCGAACGCGCGCGCGCCTCGGGATCATCCTTGCCATAGCTCTGGCGCGTATAGCTGTAGACCCGCTCGAAGGTGACGTGGGTCTGTTCGAGGAAGGCCACCTGCTTGGTCTGGCGCGCCGCCACGGTGGTGGGCTCGGGCAAGGTGTAGAGCTTGTAGTCACCCAGCTCCGACAGCACCGCCCGCTTAGCGGCGGTGACGACCAGCTCCTGGACCTCGCCGTTCGCACGGTCCTCCATCGGCGCCGGTGCGAACGCGGCGGCGCGCATGACGTGGGGCGCCTGGACCACCTGGCCCCAACAGGGCGCCGTGATCGCCTTGGCGTCGGCGACGGGCGGAACGGTGTCGTTGTCGCGCTGCAGCTGTCCCGCCACCACCTGGGTCGGCGCCTGGGCGAAACCGACGGAGCTCTTGTTGGAGAGGGTGAGCCACCCGAACAGGTCCAACGTGCGGCCGTCGGGGGCGATCCGCGCGACATAGTCCGCCGACCAGCTGAAACCCGTCGCCAGGTAGCTCAGCTTGACCGTGTAGCGGCCGGCCTTCGGCAGATCGGCGAGGACCGAGAAGGTCGGCTTGTCGCCCAGACCCTCAGGCTCGCGGTCGAACACCAGGCGCGCGGGCGGGCCACCACAGCCCAGGGCTTCGATCCGCCCGCCAACATCCAGCACAACGCCCTCCGGGCCCGAGCGGATCACGGCCGTCCGTTCAGTGACCTTGCCGCTGCGCCGGTCGGTCTGGACGACGCTGACGGCTTGGCCGACCGAGCGCTCGACCAGCGAGCCGGGGCTCAGGAGATCGAAGTCCTCGTTGCGCTCGCGCACCTCGCCCGGCAAGCCGTCGACGGCCACCGTCTGCGGCGCCAGGGTGTCGGCGACGCCCTTGAAGGCGATGCGGCTGCGGCCGGCGGGAACGTCGAGCGTGCGAGTCTCGGTGATCAGCGCCAGGCCGGCGGTGCGGCCCAGGTCTCCAAGGTCGTCGCTCGTGAGGTTGGCGTCGCGGTAGATGGTGACGCTCGCCGCCGAGGGGGCGTCGGAGACCGTCTGGGCGGTGGCTGAGGCGGGGATGGCGGCGGCGGTCCAGAGGGCCAGCGCCCGCCAGAACGGGCTCACCATCCGGTGTCCACCGTGAAGGTCAGCGTGGTCTCGCCATTGGCTGGCACGGACACGTCCCAGGCCAGATTGTAGGCGTCCAGGCGGCGGCTCTCCAGGCTTTCGTCGAGCACCTTGCCGTCGCGCCACAGGCCGCCCTGGCGGATGGTGACCGTCACCGGCTGCGACTTCGCGTTTCGCACGAGGTAGGACATCCGGTATCGCGAGCGGGTCTTGCCGGCGCTCTGGTGCTCCACCACCGTGGGCTGGACAGTGACGTCAAAGGCCTCGCCGATCTTCACCGAGACGTCCGAGCCCTGCGGCGTGTGGTCGATGCGGTTTTCGCCGACGAACTTCGGCTCGCCCTGTACGTCGCGCACATAGACCCGCACGATCCCGGCCGGCAGTTGGGCGCCCAGGCCGGTGCGGGCGGCGTTGGAAAACGCCACGGCCACGTCGGCGTTGGCCGGCTCCTGCAGGCTTTCGAACCCATAGGCCCTGTACTCGTAGACCTTGTGCGCGGCGGCGCCCTTGGCGTCGAGGAAGCTCACCTGCTTGGTCTGGTTCTGGGCCACCGTGGTGTGGCCGGGGAGCGGGTAGAGGTAGTAGTCGGCCAGGGAAGTCGGGCCCGTCTCGCCGCCATTCGTGGCCGCCCCGACACCGGCCCGGCGGATCGCGGTGTTGCGGGCGACCTGGCGCCGTTGCCAGTACTCCTGCTCGCTGTGGACAAGGTTGACGTCGCCGGCCACCAGCTGGACCGCGGCGTCTGGATAGTCGACGCCGGAGGTATTGGTCAGAGTGACCCAGCCCTGCAGGTCGAGCTTGCCGGGCTTCTCGTCGAACAGCGCCACATAGTCGGCCTTCCACGACAGGCCGTTGGTCAGGTAGCTGAGCGTCGCCGCACGCGGGCCGGCGTGGCCGGAATCCACCGTCACCGACAGGGTCGGCTTGGCGCGCAGGTTCTGCGGGATGCCGTCGAAGATCACCCGGGTCGGGATGTCGTCCTGGCGCAGCACCTCGATGCGGTCGCCGATCTTCAGCACCACGCCCTCGTTGACCGACAGCACAGTCGCGGTCTCGGTCGTCTGGGCGCCGGTGCCAGGGATGATGCGGACGATCTGCACCTGCTTGCCGATCGCCTTCTCCATGAGCTTCGCCGGCGTCAGCAAGTCGTAGTCGAAGTTCTGCTCGACGATGGTCGTGTCGGCGGCGGCCAGGGAGACGGTCTCGGGGCGGATGCGGCCGGAAACGTCCTTGAACTCCAGCCGCTGGCGACCTTGGCCGATGGGCAGGTCGCGGATGTCCTGCACCAGGGCGAGATCGGAGTTGTAGATGGTGAGCGACAGTTTGCTGGGCTCTGTGGCTGGGGCCGCCGCGGCGGCCATGCCCAAACCCAGCGCCGCGAACCCAGCGAACCCAAGGACAGACTTACGCAAGGCACGTTCCTCCGCTGGGTCGGCCATCGACCCCCTCACGCTCCTCTACGAGCGTCGAGCGACCTCGGGGTTACGCGGTTTGGGCTTTTTTCCGGCGGCTTTCGCCTCGGCGACGGCCAGCGCCTTGCGCGCCCAGGCCGCCGCCGCGTCCGGATCGTCCAGCGCGGCCTCCGGCAGACGCCAGTAGGAGCCGATCGCAACGGGCTCGGCCGCGAAACGGTACACCCAGGCGACTGAGCCTTCGGCCACGAGCTCCGTCTTCAGAGCCTCATCGGCCTTCAGGTAGATGGTGTCCTCGTCGATCAGGCCGAAGATCACGTCATTGGCGAACAGGCCGGTGACGCCGAACATGCGCCGGAGCCGCACCGGCCCAAAGCCGGCGAACAGCTCTTCGACGAAGGCGCGGAAGTCGCTCATGCCGAGCGGTTCTACGCCCCGAGGCCGCCCGTGCAACTGATCACGGCCGCGCTCGTTTTCTGCGCGACAAGCATGGGGGTTCAAATGGCCGCCTACCGCGCATATCGCCTCGACGACCGCCGTCGCATCCTGAACGGCCAGTGGCTCGACGCGCCCGATGACGCCGCCGCCGTCGATCAGGCGGAGGAGCTGTGCGAAGACGGCGTCCCGACCGTCGAGCTCTGGCAGGCGACCCGTCTGGTGGACGAGATCGAGTGCGCCGACGACGAAGACTGCCCCTGCGAGAGCTAGAAGTTCACCCAGTTGCCGTGGAAGCCGAAGGGCACCCTTCGGGGCATATTGGCCACGGCTATAGGACCACGGGCGACGTCCAGGGCCTCGAACACCAGCAGGTCGCTGCGGTCCTCGCCGGCCCGGTAGACCACCGCCGTCAGCCAGCCGTCGCCTTCCGCCGCGTCGGCCGAGCGGGGCGTGAACACCGGCTCCGACGTCGCGTCGCCACCGTCCAGGGCGTAGACCTGCCGCTTGCCCGTCTGGAGATCCAGGTGAGCGATGGCGTTGAGGCGCACGGTCTTGGAGCCTGACGGATCGGCTCCATACCAGCCATGGCGGTGCTTGCGGGTCTCGACCCGCGGGTCGACGCGCGGAAACTCCCCGTCGATGTCGTCCAGCGCTTCTTCCTTGATGGCGTCTGAATTGGACGCCAGGTCGAAGGTCCAGCGCACCAGGCGCGCGGCGGCCTTGTCGCCAGGCGAGCCGTCTGCCTTGGGGAACAGCGGCGCCACGTCGTAGCGCATGACGTCGCAGTAGATCTTATCGCCCTCTTCCCAGCTGTTCAGCGGATGGAAGACATAGCAGGCCTCGGTGTTGAACCAGCGGATCGAGGAGACGTCCCCGTCGCGGCGCATCACGCCGACGTAGGACCCCTTGCCCGGCTCCCAGGCAAAGGGCGGCAGGCCCTTCATCGCCCGTTCCAGGCTCGCGGTCAGCGGCAGGATCGGGAATAAAACGTGGTTCTCGGTGGTCATGAAGTCATGGACCATGGACGCAAACGGCGCCTGGAAGTCGTCACGGCGGACCACGGTCCCGTCCGCAGCGGTGACCCCATAGCTCATGCCGGCCGACAGCGGCGTGTCGCCGACGCCATAGGCGAACCAGACCATCTCGCCCGTCCTGGGGTCGATCTTCGGGTGGGCGGTCACACGCCCTTTGTAGGAGCGGACATAGCCTTTCGACGCAAGCGTGCGCGCGTCCATCTCAAAGGGCAGGTGGGCTTCCTCCAGCGCCATCAGCTTGCCGGCATGCCAGACGATGTTGGTGTTGGCCGTACCGCCCTCGTTGCCGAGCGTCAGGGGATCGCTGTTCATCGGGCCCATCCCGAACAGCGAGCGGCCGTGTTCGTGCTCCAGCTCCCATTTTGGCGTCCGGACGTAGCGGTTGCGGTATCGGACCCTGCCGTCCTCGACATAGAAGCCATGGACCATGCCGTCGCCGAAGAACCAGTGGTGGTTGGGGTCGCGCGGCTCGAACTGGGGGTTCGGACCGATGCGGAACAGGGCCCCTCGCAGATCCGCTGGAATCTCGCCCTCGACGGTCAGATCGAAGTCGTCTTCGCTGCGGATGGGAGCGAAGTTGCCCGACAGATATGGGTTGATGCGAGCGTTTCCGTCCATGGCCTGTCCCTTCCAAAAACTTACGATGTAAATTTATTCCGTAAAAAGTAGCGTTCTGCAACCGTTTTCGTGCAAGCTGAGTCACACATGCCTCGCGTTCTCTCCGACACCGATGTGGCCGACTTTCGAGAACGGCTTTGCGACGCCGCGGCGCGGCTGTTCGCGGAGCGCGGGCCGGATGCGGTGACCATGCGCCAGCTGGCCGCCGAGCTCGGCGTCTCACCGATGACGCCCTACCGCTACTTCGAGGACAAGGACGACATCCTGGCGGCCGTGCGCGCCAATGGCTTCAGCCGATTCGCCCAGGCCCTGGAGGCGGCGCGGGCCTCCGCCACCGGCGCGCGCGCCATCGGTTCGGCGACGGGCAAGGCCTACGTCGACTTCGCCCTAGCCAACCCGCACGCCTATAAGCTGATGTTCGACTTCAACCAGCCGAACGCCGAGAAATACCCCGAGCTGGTCGCTGCCGGACAGCGGGCGCAGAAGACCATGACCGCCCACGTGGAGGACGCCCTGAAGGAAGGGCTGATGGAAGGCGACGCCCAGCAGATCGGCCTGATGTTCTGGGCCGCGATCCACGGCGCGGTGATCCTGGAGCTGGCCGGCATGCTGCCGGTGGGCGGCGGGCGCCAGCTGTTCCAGAGCCTGGATGCGGCCCTGACGCGCGGCGTACGCCCGCAGGATTGACCGGCCCCGACTTGACCGCCCCGGCGGCAGGCCTGAAGTGTCCCTCCCCGCCAGGGAGCTCGAAATGCCGACGATCAAACCGTTCGAAGTCAGCTGGCGCGAGGCTGAGGTTGAGGCCGTGCTGCAGCGCGTGCGGTCCTATCCGTGGCCGCCGGCGCCTGAGGTCCCCGACGGCTGGGCCTATGGCTGCGACGGCGCCTGGCTGCGGGGCCTCTGCGACCACTGGACCGACGCCTACGACTGGCGCGCGGCGATGGCCGAGCTCAATCGTTTCCCGCAATTCACCGCCCGGGTCGAGGATTTCGACCTGCACTTCCTGCACGTGGTGGGCGAGGCGGGAGGCTGCCGTCCGCTCATCCTGACCCACGGCTGGCCGGGCTCGCACTACGAGTTCTGGGGCGCGATCGAGAAGCTGGCCTTCCCCAGCCGCTTCGGCGGAACGGCCTCGGACGCCTTCGACCTGATCGTGCCCTCCCTGCCCGGCTTCGGCTTCTCGTCCAAGCCCACGCGGCCCGTCGGCCAGCGCACCACAGCGCGCCTCTTCAACAGCCTGATGACCGAGGTGCTGGGCTACGAGAGCTATCTGGCCCAGGGCGGCGACTGGGGCGCCATGGTCACCTCCTGGCTGGGCCGCGACCACGCAGCCCACGCCAGGGCCATACACCTGAACATGCTGGGCTTCCGCCCGCACGGCGGGCCGCAGGGCGAGGCGGAGATCGCCTGGGCCCAGCGCCAGGCCGGAATGATGGACATCATGGGCGCCTATTTCCGGCTGCAGGTCTCCAAGCCGCAGTCGATCGCCTGGATGGGCGCCGGCAACCCGGTGGGCCAGGCCGCCTGGATCGCCGAGCGGTTCCACGACTGGTCGGACCTGTCGCTGAGGAGCCTCGACGAGGCCTACGGCAAGGACGCGCTCCTCACCAACATCATGCTCTATGTGATGACCGACAGCTTCACGACGGGCGCCTGGTACTACCGCGGCCTGGTGGAGGAAGGTGGCCTGGCTTTCCAGCCGGGCGAGCGCCTGGAAACGCCCACCGCCTTCGCCAACTTCCCCGGCGAACCGCTCTATCAGGCGCCGCCTAGGTCCTTCGCCGAGCGCGCCTACAACATCGTCCGGTGGACTGACATGCCGCGCGGCGGTCACTTCGCGGCGATGGAGGAGCCGGACCTCTTCGTGGACGAGGTCAGGGACTGGGCGCGCAGCCTCTAGTGTGAGAGACAGCGCCATGCCCGTCGCCGTCCCACCCGTTCGCCCCATCACGCTGCCCGACATCGAGGCCGCGCGCGGCCGGATCGCCGGGACCTGCGTGCGCACGCCGCTGGTCAAACTGGAGCTCGGCGCGGGCTTCCCGGACATCCGCCTGAAGCTTGAGACCCTGCAGCCGATCAACGCCTACAAGCTGCGCGGCGCCGCCAACGCCGTGGCCCTGCTTAGCGACGACGAGCGCAAGAAGGGCGTCTGGACGATCAGCGCCGGCAACGCCGGCCAGGGCGTCGCCTACGCCGCGCGCAAGGCCGGCGTCCCCTGCACGGTGGTGGCCATCGAAACGGCGCCCGCCTCCAAGCTCGACCGCATGCGGGCGCTGGGCGCGAAGCTGGTGCTGGTGTCCTACGAGGGGGCCTGGAACGCGCTGGACGACCGCGCCTACCCCGGCGTCGAGGGGACCTTCATCCATCCCTTCGACGACGACGACTTCATCGCCGGCCACGGGACGATGGGGCTTGAGATCCTGGAAGACGCCCCCGACGCCGTGGCGGTGATCTGCGGCGTCGGCGGCGGCGGCCTGATCACCGGCGTCGGCAGCGCGGTGAAGGCGATCAGGCCCGACATCAAGGTCTGGGCCGCCGAACCGGAGACCGCCGCGCCGCTGGCGCGGTCGCTGGCCGCCGGATCGCCGCAGAAGTTCCCGGAATGGCAAGCCTCCTTTGTGGACGGCGCCGGCGGGCAGAGCGTCTTCCCACGCATGTACCAGCGCATGACGCCCCTGGTGGACGGCTCGATCGTCGTCACCCTCGACCAGACGCGGCGGGCCATGCGGCTGATGGCCGAGAAGGCCAGGATCGTCGCCGAGGGCGCGGGCTGCCTGCCGCTGGCCGCCGCCCTCACCGGCAAGGCGGGTGACGGGCCGATCGTCTGCGTGGTCTCCGGCGGCAACGTCGACATGACCACCTTCTGTGAAATCATGGCCGCGACGGCGAGCTGAACCTTGGCCCGCTACGACTTCGCCTCCGACAACACCGCGCCGGCCGCGCCCGAGGCCATGCAGGCGGTGCTGGAGGCAAACTCAGGCTTCACCGCCGGCTATGGCGGCGACACCGTCACGGCCCGGGCCGCCGACCTGATCCGCCAGCTGCTGGACGCCGACGCCGAGGTGAGGTTCGTCGCCAGCGGCACCGCCGCCAACGCCATCGCGCTGGCCGCGCTCTGCCAGCCTTTCGAAGCCGTGCTGGCCCATGAGCACGCCCACGCCGCCACCGACGAGACCGGCGCGCCCCGCTTCTTCGGCCATGGCCTGGGGATGATCCCGCTGCCCGGCGCGGACGGGCGGATCGACGGCGCGGCCCTGGATGCGGCCCTGGCTCAGCCCGAGAACGGCCACGTCCAGTCGCCCGGCGCGCTGTCGCTGACCAACGCCACGGAATATGGCGCAGTCTATGCGACCCAGGGCTTAAGCGGCCTGATCGGCGCGGCCAAGGCCAAGGGCGCGGGCATCCACCTGGACGGGGCGCGGATCTTCAACGCTGCGGCCGCCGGCTTCGACGTCGTGGCGATCCGTCCGCTGGGCGTCGACATCGCGGTGATCGGCGGGACCAAGGCGGGAATGCCGCCCACCGAGGCCCTAGTGATCTTCGACCGGCCGCTCGCCCGCCGCCTGGATGCGCGCCTGAAGCAGTCGGGCCAACTTCCATCCAAGGGCCGCTTCTACGCCGCGCCCTTCATCGGCATGCTGCGCGACGGGGCGGTGCTGCGCCACGCGGCCCACGCCAACGCCATGGCCCAGCGCCTGGCCCAGGCGACGCCGTTCAAGCTGACGCATCCGGTGGAGGCCAACGGGGTCTTCGTGGAGATGGACGAGGCGACGCACCGGCGCCTGGACGCCGCCGGCTGGAAGGCCAACCGCGTGTTCGACGACTCGGTGCGCTTCATGTGCTCCTGGGCGACAACGCCCGAGGCGGTGGATGACCTGGTCGAGGCGTTGAGGCAAGTCCGCTAGGTTGCTCCCCATCGGGGGAGCCGTCAGCGAAGCTGACTGAGGGGTCCGCTCAAAATGGTGAGGAAACCCCCTCCGGCGCTTCGCGCCACCTCCCCCGAAGGGGAGGAACTCGCCGTCAAGCGTCCGCCATAGCCCGCGCCCCGGCCATCCGATCCAGCCGGCCGTGGATTATCTCCTCGGCCTCGCGGACGATGCGGTGGATCAGCTCGGCGCAGGTGGGGATGTCGTGGATCAGGCCCTGGATCTGGCCGGCCGACCAGATGCCGGCGTCGTTGTCGCCGACCTCGTAGACGTTGCGGCCGCGGGCGCCGGCCACCAGTTCGCGCACGTCCTCGAACTTGGCGCCCTCGCGCTCCATGGCCACGACCTGGGTCGAGATGACGTTCTTCGCCACGCGGCTGGTGTTGTGCATGGTGCGGAAGATCAGCTCGGTGGCGCGCTCGTCGTTGTCGACGATCTGCTGCTTGATGTTCGGGTGGATGGGCGACTCCACGGTCGCCATGAAGCGGGTGCCCATGTTGATCCCCTCGGCGCCGAGCGCCAGCGCGGCCACCAGACCGCGCGCGTCGCCGAAGCCGCCCGAGGCGATCATCGGGATCTTGATCTTGTCGGCCGCCGCCGGGATCAGGATCAGGCCGGGGACATCGTCCTCGCCGGGGTGGCCCGCGCACTCGAAGCCGTCGATGGAGATGGCGTCGACGCCCATCCGCTCGGCCGACAGGCCATGACGGACCGAGGTGCACTTATGGATCACCTTGATCCCGTGCTTCTTGAATTCCTCGACATGCTCGATGGGCTTGTTGCCGGCGGTCTCGACGATCTTGATCCCGGCTTCGATGATCGCCTGGCGGTACTCGGCATAGGGCGGCGGCTTGATGGCCGGCAGGATGGTCAGGTTCACGCCGAACGGCTTGTCGGTCAGGGTGCGGCAGCGCGCGATCTCTTCGGTCAGCTTCTCAGGCGTCGGCTGAGTGAGCGCGGTGATGAAACCCAGGCCCCCGCCGTTGGCGACCGCAGCCACCAGCTCGGCGCGGCCGACCCACTGCATGCCGCCCTGGACGATGGGATGCTCGATCCCGAACATCTCGGTGAACCGGGTCTTCAGCGCCATCGGACGTCCCTCCAAACAGTTGTTTGGATGACACTGAACGCCGGGACGTGGCGTCAGGCAAGCCCTACTGCAGGCCGGCGCGGCCGATGGCGTAGAAACGTTCGGCGCGCTGTTTGCGCAGTTCGTCCGGGCTCAGATGCTCCAGGGCCATCAGCTCTTCCTCGACGGCGTCGCCGACCGCCTTCAGGGTCGCCTCGGGGTCGGAATGGGCGCCGCCCGGCGGCTCGGGGATGATCCGGTCGACGATTTTCAGGCCGAGCAGGTCCTGGGCGGTGATCTTCATGGCCTTGGCCGCCTCGTCCGGCGTGCGCGCGCCGCGCCAGAGGATCGAGTTCGCGCCCTCGGGCGAAATCACCATGTAGATGGCGTGCTCCAGGATGAGCACGCGCGAGCCGCTGGCGATGGCGCTGGCGCCGCCAGAGGCGCCCTCGCCGGTGATCACGGCCACGATGGGCACGCCCAGCAGCAGGCTCTTTTCGGTGGACCGCGCGATGGCCTCGGCCACGCCGCGTTCCTCCGACGCCACGCCCGGATAGGCGCCGGGCGTATCCACGAAGCTGATGATCGGCAGGCTGAAGCGCTCGGCCAGCTCCATCAGCCGGATCGCCTTGCGATAGCCCTCCGGCCGGGCGAGACCGAAGTTGTGCTTCACCCGGGTGATGGTGTCGCGGCCCTTCTCGTTGCCCATGACCACCACCGGGCGGCCGCGGAATCGGCCGAGGCCGCCGATGATCGCCTGGTCGTCGGCATAGGTGCGGTCGCCCTTCAGCTCCACGAACTCGTCGATCAGGCCGGCGGCGTAGTCGACAAAATGGGGACGCTCCGGGTGCCGGGCGACCTGGGTCTTCTGCCAGGCGTCGAGCTTGGAATAGGTCTCCCGGCGCATCTCCTGGGTGCGGGCGCGCAGGGCTTCGATCTCGGCGTCGAATGCGCCCGGGCTAGCCGTTTCCGAGAGCTTCGAAAGCTCCTCGATCTTGGCTTCGAGGTCGGCGATCGGGCGCTCGAACTCGAGGTAGTGCACTGCCATCCGGAGACCAGGTCCTTCATGTCGAAGCGGGGCCGGAACCTATGCGCGATAGGGCCGCCTCACAAGAGCGCCGCCCCGCGTCCTGCGGTTCCGTGAACGCCGGTTCATGCAACCTCGGCCCCCTCCGGCGGGTTGTTGCGGCCGATGACGCGCGGCCCGGCGATGACGTCGGCCACGCCCTGGAGAGAACGGAGACCTTCGATGAAAACCCCTCTGAAGTTCGGGATGGCCTCGATCCTGGCGCTGGCCATCGCCGCGCCGGCCATGGCCCAATACCAGACCGCCCCGCAATACCCGGCCCAGCAGTACCCGCGCGACCCGCAGGATCAGCCCCCGCCGGGGCCATCCTATCAGCCGTCGCAGCAGTATCAGGACCAGCAGCAGCAGTATCAGCAGGACCAGCAGAACTACGAGGCCCGCAAGGACGCCTACGACGCCCGCCGCGACAACTATGAGGCCAGCCGCGCCGGCTACGAGCAGGCCCGCGCCGACTACGAGCACCGCCGCGCGGCGTGGGAACGCGCCCGCGCCGACTACGACGCCCGCTACGGCTACGGGGCCTATATCCGCATCTATGGTCCGGCTCCGGATTGGGACGCGCGGCGTTGGGCGGTCTACGGTCCGCCGCCCGCGCCCTACGTGGACGCCTACGGCCGCCCGGCCGCGGCCTACGCCCCCGTCGTGACCTGCCGCAACGACCACTCCTCGGCCACCGCCGGCGCTGTGATCGGCGCGCTCGCGGGCGCAGCTCTCGGCTCCAACATCGCCGCCGGCGGCCACCGCACCGACGGCGCAATCCTGGGCGGGGTCGTGGGCGCCGGCGTCGGCGGCTCGGTCGGGGCCGCGCACGATCGCTATCGCTGCGACAGCCGCGGGCCCTATTACAGCTACAGCGACACCATCGCCTATCGCGAGGACCGCGATTTCCGCAGCGGGCGCTACGACTATGCCTACTACAGCCGCATGCGCTGCCGCCTGGCGCCCGCCGTGGTCGACAGTTACGGCCAGGACGTCCGCTACGTCCGGGTCTGTCCTGACGGCGACGGCCGCTACCGCATCACCGGCTAGCGCTTCTTCGCCAGCGGGTGCTTCGTCGCCACCACCTGCGCGAGGCGGTCGCCGGCGACGTGGGTGTAGATCTGGGTCGTGCCAATGTCGGCATGGCCCAACAGGGTCTGCACCACGCGCAGGTCGGCGCCGCCCTCGAGCAGGTGGGTGGCGAAGGCGTGGCGCAGGACGTGCGGGCTGACTCGGGCCGGATCGATGCCGGCGTCGGCGGCGGCTTCGTCCAGCAACTGGGCGAAGCGGCGCGGCGTCAGCCGGCCCTCCTTGCCGCGTGAGGCGAAGAGCCAGGGATTGGCCTTATCGCTTCTTGGCAGGAAGCCCGGACGAACCTCCAGATAGGCCTTGATGGCCGTGCGTGCGGCGGCGTTGAGGGGCGCCAGCCGCTCCTTGCCGCCCTTGCCCTTGACGATCAAATAGGCCGGGTCGCGTGCCAGGGCGGCCAGCGTCAGGCCGGTCAGCTCAGAGATCCGCAGGCCCGAGGCGTAGGCCAGCTCCACCATGCAGGCGAGCCGCAGGCCCTGGGCGCCGTCCTTCGCGCCGGCCGCAGCGATCAGACGATCGACCTCGGCGCGGTTCAGCACCTTGGGCAGCGAGCGGCCCTTCTTCGGCGCCTCGACCCGCCGCGAGGGATCGTCGGCGCGCCAGGTCTCGCCCAGCACGAAGCGGTAGAACTGCCGCACCGCCGCACGCCGCCGCGACGCTGTGGCCGGCGACAGGCCGCGTTCGCTCAAGCCGACGAAATAGGCCTCGACGTCCTCGGCGCTGG
>NZ_SSMZ01000260.1 GCF_004799395.1 Phenylobacterium sp. | reverse complement strand
CGTGACCGGCGGCGATCCCGAGCCGGGCGTGTTGATCGAGCCGCTCACCGTTCCCGGTCCCGGCGGCGATATCCCGGCCCGCGTCTACCGGCCCGACAACCAGGACTCCCACGCGCCGCTGATGATCTTCGCCCACTTCGGCGGCGGGGTGATCGGCGACCTGGAGACCTGCAACGCCTTCTGCTCGATCCTCGCCAGAAGCGCCCGCGGACCGGTGCTGTCCGTTGATTATCGCCTGGCGCCCGAGCACCGCTTTCCGGCAGGCCTCGAGGATGTCATGGCTGCCTACCGCTGGGGCCGCGACAATGCCGAACGGTTCGGCGCGCCGCCGGCCCAGGCAGCAATCGGTGGCGACTCCATGGGCGGCGCCTTCGCCGCAGTGCTCTGTCAGGAACTGAAGAAGGCCGGCGAGCCGCAGCCGGCCCTGCAACTCCTGATCTACCCCTGGGTCGACGTGGTCTGCGAGAGCGCGTCGATGACCACCTATGGCGACGCCTTCCCGTTGACCCGGGCGACGCTGGACTGGTTCGCCGGCCACTACATGGGTCCCGGCGACAGCCCGGCTGACCCGCGCCTGTCGCCGTTTCGCGCCCCGGACGTCTCCGGCCTCGCGCCGGCCATCGTGGTCACCGCCGGCTTCGACCCGCTGTTGGACCAGGGCGAGGCCTATGCCCGGCGGCTGAAGGAGGCCGGCGTGCCCGTGGTCTACCGCTGCTACGACGGCCTGGCCCACGCCTTCACCGCGTTCACCGGCGCGGTTCCCGGCGCCGACGTCGCCTGCCGCGAGATCGCCGGCCTGGTCCGCGAGGGTTTCGAAGGCCGCATTTCCTGATGCGGGCGCTCGTCGTCGAGCGGCTCGCGCCCGACTACGAAGGCTGCGTGGTCAAGCAAATTCCCATGCCTGACCCCGGCCCGGGCGAGGTCAGGATCAAGGTCCGCGCCGCGGCGGTGAACTTCCCCGACCTGATGCAGACCCGCGGTGAGCACCAGCACAAGCCGCCCGTGCCCTTCGTCCCCGGCATGGAGCTGGCCGGCGAGGTGGACGCCCTGGGCGATGGCGTCACAGGCTTCAGGCCCGGCGATCCGGTCTGCGGCGGCGGACGCGGCGGCATGGCGGAGTACGCCGTCCTTCCGGCGGCCGGCCTGCGCCGGAAGCCCGACACGCTTTCCTTCAGCCAGGCGGCCGGCTATCCGGTGGCCTACCTGACGGCCTACGTCGCCTTCGAGCGTTGCGCGCGCCTGCAGCCCGGCGAATGGGTCCTGATCCATGGCGCGGCCGGCGGCGTCGGCCTCGCCGCCGTCGACCTGGCCCAGATCATGGGCGCCAAGGTGATCGCCGCCTCCGCCTCCGACCAGAAGCTCGACGTCATCTCCCGCGAGTACGCCCCCGAAGCGACCGTCAACGTCACCCGGGGCTTCCGAGAGCGGGTGAAGGAACTCACCGGCGGCAAGGGCGCGGACGTCATCTACGATCCCGTCGGCGGCGACGTCTTCGATGAGAGCCTGCGCTGCATCGCCTTCGGCGGACGGATCCTCTCCATCGGCTTCACGTCGGGCCGCCTGCCGGTGCTGCCGGTCAACATCGCCCTGATCAAGGGCTTCTCGGTGATCGGCGTCCGCGCCGGCGAATACGGCCGCCAGTTCCCCGACAAGGGTCGCGAGAATCAGGCCGCCATCTGGAAGCTGGCGGAAGAGGGGAAGGTGAAACCCCGGGTCGACGCCGAGCACCCACTGAGCGACTGGCGGGCGGCTTTTGACTCGCTCGCCGACCGCAAGGTGATCGGCAAGACCATTGTGCGGCCGGATCTGTAGGGTCCCGCCTCCCAACCCTTCACATCCCTGCGTGGTTGACACGCCCCGCCTCTTCCCCTATCCACCGCCGCTCGATTTTCGACCCCGGAGCTCCCCGTGAAGCGGACTTTTCAACCGTCGCGCCTTGTTCGCGCCCGCCGCCACGGCTTCCGCCTGCGGATGTCGACGAAGAACGGCCAAAAGGTTCTGGCCCGTCGCCGCGCCAAGGGCCGCAAGCGCCTGAGCGCTTAAGCTTCCGCTGGCGCTAAGGTGTCGGCGTGTCCGACGCCCTTCCTAAAATCGAACGCCTGAAGAAGCGCCCGGATTTCCTGGCCTGCGCGCAAGGCCCGCATTGCGCGCGCGGCGCCGTGCTGGTCCAGGCCCGGTCCCGCGACGAGACGCCGCTGGTCCGCGCCGGTTTCACCGCCACCAAGCGGATCGGCGGGGCCGTCGAGCGCAACCGCGCGAAAAGGCGTTTGCGGGAAGCCGCGCGGCTCTTGCTTCCGGCGCTGGCGTCCCCAGGTTTCGACTACGTGTTCATCGCCCGAGGCGGTGTGACGACGCGCCCTTGGCCGCGTTTGCTTGACGATGTGAAAAGCGCGCTGATAAGGCTCGCCGCCGACCGCGACCGCCCTCAATCCTAAGGGCCTCTCTCCTACCGGACCGCGCCCGTTCCCATGCAAGACGATTCCAGCCGCAACACGATCATCTTCCTCGTGTGTGCGCTCGCACTGTTCATCGTCTATCAGATGTTCGTGCTTGAGCCCGCGCAGAAGCGCAAAGCCGCCGAGCTGAAGGCCCATCCGCCGGCCGCCGCCGCCCAGCTGCTGCCCGGCGCGCCGGCGCTGAACGCCCCGCCGGCGGTGACCCGCGCCGCGGCGCTGGCCGCCAGCCCCCGCGTGCCCCTGGCCGCGCCGGCGCTCAAGGGCTCGATCTCGCTGCGCGGCGGCCGCCTCGATGACCTGTTCTTGACCCAATACAAGCAGACCACCGACAAGAACTCGCCGCCGGTCGAGATGCTGCGCCCGGAAGGCACGCCCTTCCCGTGGTTCATCGACTTCGGCTGGGTCGGCCAGAACGTCCCGGGCCTGCCCGGCGCGACGACGCCCTGGACCCTGGCCCAGGGTTCGACGTTGGCGCCCGGCGCGCCGATCACGCTCACCTATGCGAACGGCCAGGGCCTGACCTTCACCCGCCAGATCGCCGTCGACGACCACTACATGTTCACGCTCACCGATACGGTCGCCAACGCCGGGGCGATTCCCGTGACGCTGGCGCCCTACGGCACGGTGCAGCGCCAGGGCGTGCCCGCCGACGTCGGCAAGACCGGCGTCGTCCACGAAGGGACCATCGGCTATCTCGACAGCCATGTGCGGGCCTTCACCTACAAGGACCTGTCGAAGAACGGCGGCTCGACCCAGGAATTCAACTCCGCCAGCGCCTGGACCGGCATCACCGACAGATACTGGCTGGCCGCCCTGATCCCCGACGCAGGCGAGCAGGTGCACGCGGTCTACCGCGACGCCAAGGCCGGCAATCTCGACGTCTATGAGGCCAACTACACGGGGGCTGCCCGCACCATCGCGCCAGGCGCCCAGGTGACCGTCACCCAGCACCTGTTCGCCGGCGCCAAGACCGTGCCCCTGCTGCAATCCTACGAGAAGACCCTCGGCATCGCCCACTTCGACGACGCGGTGGACTGGGGCCGGTTCTTCTTCTTCCTGACCCGGCCGATCTTCCTGTTCCTGACCTTCATCTACCAGCACGTCGGCACCTTCGGCGTCGCGATCCTCTTGCTCACCGTCTGCGTGCGCGTGGCTTTCTTCCCGATCGCCAACAAGCAGTACGAGTCGATGACCAAGATGAAGAAGGTCCAGCCGCTGATGGAGGACCTGCGCAAGCGCTACAAGGACGACCCGGCCAAGCAGCAGCAGGAGATCATGGCCCTGTATCAGCGGGAGAAGGTCAATCCGCTGGCCGGCTGCCTGCCGATCCTCCTGCAGATCCCGGTGTTCTATTCGCTCTACAAGGTGCTCAACATCTCCATCGAGATGCGCCACGCGCCGTTCCTGGCGTTCAGCGACCTGTCGGCGCGCGACCCGACCACGATCTGGAACCTGTTCGGCCTGATCCCCTGGAACCCGGCGCACACGCCGCTGATCGGCCAGATCCTCGACACCTCCCTGCACCTGGGCATCCTGCCGCTGGCCTACGGCTTCACCATGTTCCTGACGACCTCGATGAGCCCGCCGGCCGGCGATCCGGCCCAGCAGCGGATCTTCCAGTTCATGCCGCTGATGTTCATGTTCATCATGGCGCCCTTCGCCGTGGGCCTGCTGATCTACTGGACCTGGTCGAACGTGCTCACCACGCTTCAGCAGTACGTGATGATGCGCCGCTTCAAGGTGGACAATCCCATCGACCGGGCGCTCGCGCGGCTCTCCGGCAAGGGTAGCGGGTGAGCGAGGGCTTCACCGCCGAGGAGCTGGAGGCCGCCCGCGTCCTCTTCGCCCACGAGGTGACCTTCATGATGGGCGCCGTGGCCATCGCCGGCCTGCCGCCCGCCGACCTGCCGGAGGTGGCGTTCGCGGGCCGCTCCAACGTCGGCAAATCCACGCTGATCAACGCCGTCGCCGGGCGTCTGCACCTGGCGCGCGCTTCGAACTCGCCGGGCCGCACCCGCGAGGTGAACTTCTTCGTCGCCGACGAGAAGCTGCGCCTCGTCGACCTGCCCGGCTACGGTTTTGCGCGGGCCTCCCGCGGCGACGTGAAGAAGTTCCAGAACCTCGGCCGCGACTACCTGCGCGGCCGCCCGAACCTGAAGCGCGCCTACCTGCTGATCGACGCGCGTCATGGCCTGAAGGACGTCGACAAGGAGGCGCTGGACGCCTTCGACCTGGCCGCCGTCTCCTACCAGATCGTGCTCACCAAGGCCGACAAGCTGAAGCCCGCCGAGGTCGAGGCGGTGGTGGAGCGCACCCTCAAAGCCATCGCCAAACGCCCCGCCGCGTTCCCCCGCGTGCTGGCCACCTCCTCGGAGAAGGGGACCGGCATCCCCGAACTGCGCGCCGAGATCGTGGCGGCCTGCGCCGTCTGATGGAAGATCCTCCCCTCAAGGGGGAAGTGGCCCGGAGGGCCGGAGGGGGCTTCCCTCACGGCGAGAGCGGAAGCCCCTCAGTCAGCTTCGCTGACAGCTCCCCCAACGGGGGAGCACCTGCTAAGACACCCCCATGCTCAGCACCGACACCCGCACCGTCTTCGACGAAGACCTGAACCTTTTCCGCGACCAGGTCCGGAAGTTCTACGCGCGTGCGCTCATCCCCAACCTCGACCGCTGGGAAGAGGAAGGCGTGGTGGACCGCGGGTTCTGGCTGGCGGCGGGCGAGGCCGGGCTGCTGTGCCCGCAAGTCCCGGAGGCCTATGGCGGCCTGGGCGCCGACTACCGCTACAACACCGTGATCGGCGAGGAGCTCAGCTACGCCGGTTCGTCGGCTGGCATCACGCTCCAGTCCGACATCGTCGTCGACTACATCATCAACTATGGCTCCGAGGAGCAGAAGCAGCGCTGGCTGCCGGGCATGGTCTCCGGCCAGGTGATCACCGCCATCGCCATGACCGAGCCGGGCGCGGGCTCCGACCTGCAGGGCGTGCGCACCACCGCCGTGCGCGACGGCAACCATTACGTCGTCAACGGCTCCAAGACCTACATCACCAACGGCCAGAGCGCCGACCTGATCGTCGTGGTCGCCAAGACCGACCCGACCCAGGGCTCGAAGGGCATCTCGCTGATCCTGGTGGAGGGCGACCGGTCGGGCTTCAAGCGCGGCCGTAACCTCGACAAGATCGGCCAGAACTCCGCCGACACCTCGGAGCTGTTCTTTGAGGACGTCCGCGTACCGATCACCAACTGCCTGGGCGAGGAGGGCAAGGGCTTCTCCTACCTGATGAACCAGCTGCCGCAGGAGCGCCTGCAGATCGCCATCGCCGGCCAGGCGGGCGCCCAGCGCGCCTTCGACGAGGCGGTGAAGTTCACCAAGGAGCGTAAGGCCTTCAGACAGACCGTCTTCGACTTCCAGAACACCCGCTTCACCCTGGCCGACCTGAAGGCCAAGCTGCAGGCCGGCTGGGCGCACCTCGACTGGTGCATCGCGCGCCACCTGCAAAAGAAGCTCACCGCCGCCGAGGCGTCGGCCGCCAAGCTCTTCCACACCGAACTGCAATGGGAAGTCTGCGACGCGTCCCTGCAGCTGCACGGCGGCGCCGGCTACATGAACGACTATCCCATCGCCCGCCTGTGGCGCGACGCCCGGGTGCAACGCATCTACGGCGGGACGTCCGAGATCATGAAGGAAGTCGTGGCGCGGTCCATTTGATCCTCCCCGCCGTCGCGGGGATGGGCGGAGTCAGGGAATCCGCTTCACAACATCCCCGCCTTTCATCACGAAAACCGGATGCTCCAGCACGGTGACGTCGCGAAGCGGATCACCCGTCACGCCCACCAGATCGCCGTAGTGGCCCGGCGTCGCCTGGCCGACGTCCTTCACCCGGTCCAGCGCCTGGGCGGCGGTGAGCGTCGCGGTCTGGATCGCCTGCAGGGGCGTCGCGCCATAGCGCACCATCACCGCGAACTGCCGGGCGTTGGTCCCGTGCGGATAGACGCCCGCGTCGCTGGAGAAGATCATCTTCACGCCGGCCTTCAGGGCCTTGCGGAAGTTCTCCCGCTGGATCTCGCCGATGTCGCGGTCCTTCTGCAGGTTCTCCTCCAGCACACCGTTCTTCTTACCCTCGGCCTGGGTGTAGTCGGTGTTGTAGATGTCCATCCCGAAGTAGCTGCCGTGGGCGAGCGCCAGCTTGATGCCCTCGTCGTCGACCAGGCTCGCGTGCTCGATGGTGTCGACGCCGCCCAGGATCGCGGCCTTGATGCCATCGGCGCCGTGGGCGTGGGCGGCGACCTTCATGCCGGCGCGGTGGGCCTCGTCCACCATGGCCTTGATCTCTTCCAGGGTGAGCTGCTGGGCGCCAGGCGTGTCGCCGTGGCTGAAGACCCCGCCGGTGGCGCAGATCTTGATCACCTCGGCGCCATACTTGTGCATCTCGCGCACGCGCTTGCGGCCCTCGTCGGGGCTGTCGATCACCGCGTCGCCCTTCTGATGCATCGACGGCGGAAAGGAATTCGAGTCGCAGTGGCCGCCAGTCGAGCCGATGGCGTAGCCGGCCGGCACGATCCGCGGGCCGGGAATGAAACCGCCATCGATCGCCTGCTTGAGGCCCACATCCTCGAAATTGCGCGAGCCCACGTTGCGCACCGTGGTGAAGCCGGCCTCCACCGTTGCGCGTGCGTGGGTGGTGGCCAGGATCGGCCAGAAGCTGTCGGTCTTCTGCAGGCGGTTATAGCCGCCGAACAGCGGTGAGGACGTCAGGTGGACATGCATGTCGATCAGGCCGGGCAGCAGCGTCACACCGGGCAGGTCGACCCGCTCGGCGCCTGCCGGGACCGGGTCGCCCTGATGCTCGACCGCGTTGATCCGCCCGTCGACGATCACCACCAGCGGCTTTTCCACGTACTTGCCGGTGGCCACGTCCAGCAGCCGGTCGGCGCTCACCGCCACGGTCCTGGCCTCGGCGCCCGTCGCCAGCGCCCCGACCAGCACAGAGCCGGCCAGAGCCGCCGCCATCGTCACAATCCGCATGGGAATCCCCGCCCGCTAATGCCTCGCCCGCTGGCTTAGCACGGCCCAGCGAAGGTGACAGGGGCCGCGGCGTCCGCTATCGGAGCGCACCGTTTTCAAAGGGCGCGACCGCCGGTGACCGACGACACGCAAGGCGAAGGATGGGCGACGGCCAGGACCCTGGCCGAGGCCCTGCCCTATATCCAGCGCTACGACCGCGAGACCGTGGTCATCAAGTATGGCGGCCACGCCATGGGGGAAGAGCAGGTCGCCCGGCAGTTCGCCGCCGACGCGGTGCTCTTGAAGATGCTGGGCCTGCACCCGGTGATCGTGCACGGCGGCGGCCCGCAGATCAGCGCCATGCTGGAACGGGCCGGCGTCAAGTCGACCTTCATCGACGGGCTTCGGGTCACCGACGCGGCGACCATGGAAGTCGCCGAGATGGTCCTCTCCGGTGCGATCAACAAGGAGATCGCCAACTGGATCACGCTCGCCGGCCGCGAAGCCGACGTGCGCGGGGTGGGCCTGTCCGGCAAGGACGCGCGGCTGATCACCGTCGAGAAGGCCAAGCGCACCAAGAAGGACCCCGACAGCCGCATCGAGCGGGAGGTCGACCTCGGCTTCGTGGGCGAACCCAGCCGCATCGATCCCAAGCTGATCGAGGCGCTGATCTACGCCGACGAGGACTACATCCCCGTGATCGCCCCCATCGGCGTCGCCGAGGACGGCCAGACCTACAACATCAACGCCGACACCGTGGCCGGCGCCCTGGCCGGCGCGCTCAACGCCAAGCGCATGCTGCTGCTCACTGACGTGGCGGGCGTGCTGGACAAGAACGGCGAGCTGATCCGCCAGATGACCGTCTCCGAGGCGCGTATGGCCATCGTCGAGGGCGTCGCCACCGGCGGCATGATCCCCAAGCTGGAGACCGCCATCGCCGCGGTCGAATCCGGCGTCGGCGCCGTGGTCATCCTGGACGGACGCAAGCCGCACGCCATGCTGGTCGAACTCTTCACCGAGCATGGGGCGGGCACGCTGGTCAGCGAATGATCGCCGACCTCACCCACATCGACACCTGGCTCTTCGACCTGGACAACACCCTCTACCCGGCCGAATCCGGCTTCATGGGCGAGATCGAGCGGCGGATGACCGCCTATGTCCAGAAGGTCACCGGGCTGGAGCGCGACGACGCCTATCGGCTGCAGAAGAAATACCTCGCCGACTACGGCCTGACGCTCGGCGGCCTTGTCGAGCACCACGGGGTCGACCCGGCCGACTTCCACACCATCTTCCACGACATGTCGCTGGAGGCCCTGGCGCATGATCCCGAGTTGGTCGCGGCCATCGAACGGCTGCCGGGCCGGCGGCTGATCTTCACCAACGCCGACGCCTTCCATGCCGAGCGCGTGCTGGAACGCCTGGGCCTGACGCATCTGTTCGACGACATCTTCGACATCGGCTCGGCCGACTATGTGCCAAAGCCCGCCCGCGCCACCTTCGAGAAGATCAGCGCCGACCACGCCTTCGATCCGGCGGCCGCGGCCTTCTTCGAGGACAGCGAGCGCAACCTCGCGCCCGCCGCCGAGCTCGGCATGACCACCATCCTGGTGGGCCCGCACGCCAAAGCCTCCACCGCGCCCTTCGTTCGCTACAAGACCCCGCACCTTGCGCCCTTCCTGGCGCAGGCCCGCCTCAAGGAAGCCGCTTGATGCCCGACCATTCCGACCTCAGACGCGTCATCGAGGCCGCCTGGGAGGACCGCGAGTCCGTCAGCCACGCCACCAAGGGCCCGATCCGCGACGCGGTGCTGGAGACCATCGAGCGTCTGGACGCCGGGACGCTGAGGGTCGCCAGCCGCGAGGC
>NZ_SSMZ01000026.1 GCF_004799395.1 Phenylobacterium sp. | reverse complement strand
GGCCAGGGGCGCCATCACCGTCAGGGCGATCAGGATCGGCGCCAGCAACGCCGCCACCGGGCCGATGGCCGCCGCCAGCTTGGCGCGCCGCATGGTGCGGATCGGCGCCGGCGAACAGCTGAGCAGGTCCGGGGCGTCCTCGGCCGAGATGGTGATCCAGGCCAGGCTGCCGGTGATCTGGCCGGCCATGAGGGCGAGCGCGCCGGCGCTGCCCGGCAGGGCGTAGGCCTGGGCGGTCCCGGCCTGGCGCAACAGCACGAAGCCGAGCGGCAGGATGTAGAGCACCCGCAGCAGCACCTGAGAGATCAAGGCGGGATCGCGGGCGATGAGACGCAACTCCTTCGCCAGGGTCGCGGCGAAGGCGCTGGTGGAGAACCGCGCTCGAGCGTGGGATCGCGCTTTTCGGGGCGCGCCGGTTCCGACGCCCGCAGCGGCGGCCGCGTCGGCGGCGAACCGCGGCCCCAGCACCTGGTTGGCGACCAGGAAGACTCCGGCGCCCAGGACCAGGACGCCCAGCATCGGCCCCGGCTGGCCCAGCATCGCGCGCAGCGGCCAGTCTAGGCCCGGCAGGGATTTGAACCGGGACTGGCCAATCCCCCGGACCATGTCCGTCCAGACGCTGGCGCTCTTGCCGCGGCCTAGGATGTTGTAGGCCTGCCCGGTCAGGAACGCCGCCGCGCCGACGATCGCGGCCATGACCTGGCCCACGGTGCGCGTGCGCCGAGGCCCGATCAGGCGAAACAGGCTCCAGGCGATCAGCAGTCCCGCCCCGGCGGCGGCGAGCGCGATGGCGGCGAGCACGACCTCGAGCCCCAGCCAGGCCGGGTGGCTGAGCAGGGCTGTGGGCAGAAGGATGGGCAGGCTGAACAGGAAGAACAGCGCGAAGATGTTCACCGCCACTGCCAGGAAGCGAACGGTGAGCACGCGGCGCGGGTTCATCGGCGAGGAGAACAGCAGGTCCAGGTCCGCCCGCTCGTAGAGCGCATCGACCGCGGCGCTCAGCGTCTGGGACAGCATCAGGGTGAAGATCGCCAGGCTGACCGCCGCGGCGATCGCGCCCGATATCGGTGTGATCGGAATCTCGACCTTGCGCAGGGCGAAGGCCAGCGGCAGGCCGGCGGTGACCAGCAGGATCAGCGGCAGGATGGCCGAGATCCACATCAGCCGGAACTGGCCCTTTCCTCGACCGCGACGGCCCGCCAGGCCTCGCCAGAGCAGCCGCAGCTCGTGGCGCAGCAGCCAGAGCGTCGATCCGGGCGGTGCGATCACGCCTCGGCGCCCGTCAGCTCCAGGAACAGGTCCTCCAGGGTCGCGCGGCCCTCACCCGTCCTGGCGCGCAGCTCATCCAGCGTGCCTTGGGCCACGAGCCTGCCGTTCTGGATGATGCCGATGCGGTCGGCCATCCGCTCCGCCACTTCCAGGATATGGGTGGTGAGGATCACGCTCGCCCCGTCCTTCACCCGCTGCAGCAGCAGGTCCTTCACCTGCCGCGCCACGGCCGCGTCGAGGCCGGTAAGCGGCTCGTCGAGGATCAGCAGCTGGGGATCGTGGATCAGCGCCCCGGCGAGCGCGGTCTTCTGCTTCATGCCGCGCGAAAAACCCTCGCAGCGTTCTGCGCGGTTGTCCCAGAGGCCCAGCCACTTCAGCAATTCCTCCGCCTTGGCCTGCGCCGTCGCGGGCGCCACACCCCAGAGGCCGGCGACGAACTCCAGATATTCCAGCGGCGTCAGCCGGTCGTAGAGCATGGGCTCGTCCGGGGCCCAGGCGATGATCTGCTTGGCCGCGGCGCTGTCGGTGAGGACGTCGCGCCCGAAGACGCTGATCTCGCCGGCGTCGGGCTTCAGGAGGCCAGCGACCATCCGCAGGGTGGTGGTCTTGCCGGCGCCGTTGGGGCCCAGCAGGGCGTAGAGCTCTCCGGCTCGGACGGTCACCGTCAGATCGTCCACCGCAGCCTTGCCGCCAAAGGATTTGGTGAGGCCGCGGATCGAAAGCGCATCAGTCACGAAGAACCTCCAGGCCGGCGGACCGGACTATGTCCGAAGCGCCGCGCGCCGAATAGTCGCCGCGCCGGGGCCAGACGGATGCAGGCCTAGCCCAAGGCCGCGACGGCGACGCCGATGGCCGCCAGGACGCCGCCGGCCAACTGGCGGGGCGAGAGCCGTTCCTTGAACAGCCGCCGGCCCGCCGCCGCGGCGATCGGCGCTTCGATCACGCCCACGGCGCGCACCGGTCCCGCCGGCGCCAGGGCGAGCGCTGCGAACCAGCAGGCCGACGCCGCCGCGCCAAAGAAGCCGGCGCCCAGCGATGCGCGCCAGGCCCGGCCCACGGCCAGCAGGGACGCTGGCCGCAAGAGGGCGAGCGCCGTCACCATCACCGCCGTCTGCACCGCCTGGGCGACGCAGACCGAGGCGGTGGCGGAATAGATCGGATGGTGCGGCTCCAGCGCCAGACCCGCCTGGCGATAGGCGTTCAACGCCACGGCGAAGGCGCCGCCCGAGGCCAGGCCCAGCGCAGAGCCCAGACCCGCGCCCGCCAGCTGGTCGCGCCTGGGCCAGGACAGGACGACGAGGCCCACGCTCGTCACGGCGATCCCGATCCAGGCCTGTGTCCCGATGCGGTCACCCAACGCCAGCCAGCCGAACACCGCCGAGAGCGGCAGGGACGACTGCTGCATCACCGTGGCCACCGCGAAACCCGCGCGGCGCATCGCCACCAGCAGCGCCGCCGTCGCGCCGATCTGCGAGATCGCGCCCAGGCCCACCGCCGCGGCGTAGCTGGCGCTGAAATGCGGGCTCGCTCCCGGCGTCGCCAGCGCCACCGCGCCGAAGATCGCCAGCGAGAACGGCAGGCCGAACAGGAACCGCACCAGGGTCGCGCCCCAGGGCCCCGCATCGCCCACCAGCCCGCGCTGCAGCGCATTGCGCGCCACCTGCAGCGGCGTGGCCGCGGCGGTCAGAAGGATCCAGAGCATTCCAGACACCCGCTCATCCCCGCGCGGGCGAGGATCCAAGCTGAATCAAGGGCCGCGGCGAAGCCGCATGGAGTCCCGCCTTCGCGGGACTGAGCGCAGCGCTAGAACCCTGACGCGATCGCGCCGGGGTCGGTCTTTTCCTTGCGCGCCGTGAGGTTGTTGAGCGCGTTGATATAGGCCTTGGCCGAGGCCGTCAGCGTGTCGGTGTCCGCCGCCTGGCCGGTGGCGATGCGGCCATCCTCCTCGAGACGGACCGAGACCTGGGCCTGGGCGTCGGTGCCCTCGGTGACCGCATGCACCTGGAAGAGGCGCAGGACGGCCTCGTGCGGGGCGACCTTGTGGATGGCGTTGAACACCGCGTCGACCGGGCCGTCGCCGGTGGCGTTGGCGGATTTTTCCTCGCCGTCGATGGTGACGGTCAGGAAGGCCTCCTGCGGCCCCTCGGTGCCGGCGATGACTCGCAGGTTCTTCACCTGGATGCGGTCGGCGCCCGACGCAAGCGCGTCGTCCACCAGGGCCACGATGTCGTCGTCGAAAACGTGCTTCTTCTTGTCGGCCAGGTCCTTGAACCGCTGGAAGGCCTCGTTGAGCGCGTTCTGGCCCAGCTCGTAGCCCAGGGTGCGCAGCTTCTCGCGGAAGCCCGCGCGGCCGGCGTGCTTGCCCATGACCAGGTTGGAGGCGCCCTGCCCCACGGTCTCGGGGCTCATGATCTCGTAGGTGCCGCGGTCCTTCAGCATCCCGTCCTGGTGGATGCCGCTTTCGTGGGCGAAGGCGTTCTTGCCGACGATCGCCTTGTTGAACTGCACCGGGAAGCCGGTGATCGCCGAGACATAGCGGCTGGCCCGCGTGATGTGCTGGGTCTCGACCCCGGTATGGAAGGGAAGTGCGTCGCCGCGCACCTTCAGGGCCATGACGATCTCTTCCAGAGCCGCATTGCCGGCCCGCTCGCCGATGCCGTTGATCGCCACTTCCACCTGCCGCGCGCCGCCCTGGACGCCGGCGAGCGAATTGGCGACCGCCAGGCCCAGGTCGTTGTGGCAATGGGTGGACAGGATCACCCTGTCGGCGCCGTCGACGTTTTCCAGGACGTCCCGGAACATCTCGGCGTATTCGGTCGGGTAGCTGTAGCCGACGGTGTCCGGCAGGTTGATCGTGCCGGCGCCGGCCTTGATCGCCGCCTCCACGCAACGGCGCAGGAAGTCCTGCTCGGTGCGGGTGGCGTCCTGGGCCGACCATTCCACGTCGCCGCACAGGTTGCGGGCGTGCCCCACCGACTTGGTGATCATCTCCAGGATGTCTTCCTGCGAGGCGTGCAGGATGTGGTCGCGGTGGCTGGGGCTGGTGGACAGGAAGGTGTGGATGCGGCCGCGCTTGGCCTTCTTGATGGCCTCGGCGCAGCGGTCGATGTCGGCCATGCCGGCGCGGGCCAGGCCGCAGACGGTGCTCTCGGTGACCAGTTCGGCGATCTGGCGAACGGCCTCGAAGTCGCCGTTGGAGGCGATCGGGAAGCCCGCCTCGATCACATCGACGCGCATTTCCTCGAGAATCTTGGAGAGCTCGATCTTCTCTTCCAGCGACATGGACGCGCCGGGCGACTGCTCGCCGTCGCGCATGGTGGTGTCGAAGACGATGACGCGGTCGCGCTCCGAACGCGGAGCGGTGGCGGATTCAGGTGTGGAAGCGGTCATTTTCGATCTCTTCGCGGGAGTTGCTGGGGTCGGGCGAGGGAAATCCCCTGAGACGCCCGGCCGCGAAGACGCGCAGCCTAGAGAGGCGCCCAGGGGCGGCTAAGCCCCAGGTCGAGAAGAAGCAGGCTGGCGGAGCGCGTGCGCATAGCGAATGCGTCTAGCGAAATGGCCCTCGCCGCGCAAGCATCTTGCGTCGAATGGGGTGTTAGGCCGCTTGTTGGGCAAGAACCTTGCGCACGGCGGGTCGATCGGCGACCCGGCGGCTGTGATCGGCCAGGCGGACGAACTGATCGGTGTCGACCCCATCGCCCGACAGCCAGCCGAACAGGGTGAAGAGATAGGCGTCGCAGATCGAGAAGCTCTCACCCAGCACCCAGGGTCCCTCGAACATCTCGTCCTCGATCAGCCGGAAGCAGGCGATCTCGTTCTTCGGCACGGCCGCGGTCATCGCCGCCTGGGCGACGGGATCGTCCGTCCAGCGGTAGCCGCGGTGCTTGTGGGCGTGCGCCACGTGGACCGTGGAGCAGAGATAGCTGTTGAACGCCTGGGCCTTGGCGAAGGCGAAGGGGTCGTCGAGCGGCGCCAGCTTCGCGGCCGGCCAGGTCTGGGCCACCCAGGCCAGGATCGCCGGGGTCTCGGTCAGCACGCCCTGATCGGTGATCAGAGCAGGCACGCGCGCCTTGGGATTGAGGGCCAGGTACTCAGGCTTGCGCTGGTCGCCTGCCTTGGTGTCCATGATGACGAGGTCATGGGACGCGCCGGCCTCCTCCAGGGCGATGGCCGAGGCCAGGGAGCAGGACCCCCAGGCGTGGAACAGCTTCAGCATCAGGCCACTTCCTTCTCTCGCCGGCGCAGCCAGGCGCGCGCCAGCAGTCCGATCCCCACCCAGGCCGCGGCGATGGCCACGAGCCAGAGCGCATCCTTGCCGACCTCGCCGCGCAGCACCCGGAAGATCGAATTGCCGGCGAAGGCGGTGAGCACGATCTTCGGCACGATGCCCACCGCAGTGCCGAGCGTGAAGTCGAGCACCCGCATCGGCGTCACCCCCGCCGCCATATTGACCACGATGAACGGCGCCGAGGGCACAAGCCGCACGATGAAGCTCGCGAAGAGCCCATTCTTGGCCAGCAGGTCCATGAACCGCGCCACGCCAGGCCCGGAGAACCGCTCCAGGGTCTTCGCCCCGGCCGCGCGGCCCAGGTAGAAACCCACCAGTGACGACGCCATGGTCCCGATCCAGCTGTAGAGGCAGCCAGCCATCGGCCCGAACGCCACCACCGCGGCGGCGATCAGCATGATCTGCGGCACGCCCACGAAGGCGAGCGCCGCGAAGGCCAGCACCGCCACCGGCAGCGACCACGGCCCCGAGACGGACTTCATCCAGGCCTGCACGGTCGCCGCGCCGTTGAACCCCAGCGCCTGCGCGCCGAACACGAAGACCAACCCCACGCCGCCCAGCAGCAGGAAGGACACCAGCAGCGTCCGCCACGCCTGGGCGTCCATGTTCGACAGGACCTGGATGAGGCGGCGCATCGACCCGAGGTCGCCGAGAACGCCCGCAGGGTCAAGCGGCGGCTTGGCGACAGACGCCTGCGCCGATCGGGGACATGGCTGTTCGGCTTGGGCGCAGTCCAGCAAGTGGGGAATCGCCAAACCTCAATTCGCCGCGCGCGCGCTCACCTGTTGGACGGGCTGGACAAGGAGACGAAGGTGCGCGAGGCCACGCCATGGCGGCGTGCCAGCTGCTTAGGAATCCGAGCATCCTTCTGCGAACATCCAGCGAGCCGGCCCGCAAG
>NZ_SSMZ01000259.1 GCF_004799395.1 Phenylobacterium sp. | reverse complement strand
CGCCGACGCCGCCCAGATGGACCGCGCGCACATGGGGAAGATCGAGCGCGGCGAGCGGAACGTCACCCTCCTGAACCTCCTGAAGATCGCGGCGGCCCTCAAGTGTCGCGCGTCGGAGATCATGGCGGCGGCGGCGCTGTGACGCCGAACCGGGGGGCGCGGGGGGCACGGGGGGAGGCCGCGGGTTCCTGATCGGTCATGTCGCCTGACAGATGTGTGACAGAAATGCATCCGCGCCGACGCCGGATGGGCCAGGCGCGGAACGCACTCGAACGGCCACAAAGTACGTGGCGAGTGGGCGATCCTATTCAAAAACCAGGGGAAAGTGAGTGCTGGCCGTGCGGCCTGGTAGATGTTCAAACTGCGGCCGGGTGATATTTTGAAATCGCCAGGCGGTTTTTCGTGTCCACCTGGCGCATCTATCGTTGACGCCAAGGCTTAACAATGAGACAACGACGGTCGTCGAGCTGAAGTGGCTAGGAACCCTGGCGCGACGAGCTGCAACCCAAACCCCGCCCGAGGCGGTGAAGGAGGAGAGAGTGTCTTGGCTAAACACCGCCAGAATATCGGCAGGGGTGGAAACACCCCCCAATCGACATCTCAAAGCGGCAGACGCCGCGTGGCTGGAAGTGGCTAGGAACCATCAGCACACGCGACTCTGCAAACCAAACCCCACGCCGATCAGCGAAGGATCAATGCAATGAACACTCTAGTACCACCGCCGGTGGCCACTGTCACCAACAGCCTCGATGACCTTTTGGAACAGGGCGACCATTCCGGCCGCCCCTTCAACATTCTCATCGGTAGCAACATGGGCAACCGCACGCTGATCTTGAGCGTGCCCATGTCCGAGTTCCACAGCATGTCCGAGGTCGCAAACCGGGCTAATCTTGAGGCCAACCCCGGCTATCAGGATGAACCCATCGCGCAGCGTCGGCTCGATGAAAGCCACTCCAAGAAGCTGGCGCTCTTCATCCTCAAGGGCCTGGTCAGTGCGGCGCGACGGAAACGCGAGAAGGCCGGTGGCTCCGCGCCCCCAGCGCTTCTTGCGATCCAGCGTGACATCGGTTCGCAGCCTTATATCGCCATGCAGCCGATTACGGCGAACATCCGGAACTGTCAGTTCGGCGGCGAAGGACTTCGCTATGAACGCAACGATGGCGGCATGATCACCGTGTACCTGGCCGACAAGCATGTCCTCTGGGTGATTGACGGCCAGCATCGCCGCCACGCAATGGAATTGGTGTTCGACTTCCTCAAGGCGGTCATCAACACGGGTAAGTACCCTCGAAAGCCCGCCCTCTATCTGCCTACTGATGACGAGCGGCGTGAACCCACATCTGAGGAACTAGCGGTTTGGGCAGCGGCGTTCGAGGCGGCGCGGTCCGACTGCACCATCGTTGTGGAGACGCACCTCGGCCTGGACTATGAGCAAGAACGTCAGTTGTTCCACGACTTGAACAACCTGACGAAGTCCGTGGAAAGCAGCCTGGTCTTCCAGTTCGACAATTCTAACCCGGTAAACCTGTTTATCAAATCTGAGCTGATCGATGATTGTGTGCTGAAGGCCCGGATCGTTGACAGCGACAATCCGCACGACTGGCACAAAGACGAAGGTGTAATCTCACGGAAGGACTTGATCGCCGTAAACGCGCTCCTGTTCCTGAACAAGACGACCATCAGCGGGGCCGCGCCAAGCGATATTCATTCCAAGGAGCAATATGCCTGCCGGTTCTGGGGGGCTGTTGGGTCCATTCCTCATTGGGGTGAGCCTGGTGCCAAGAAGAACACTGTTGCCGCACAGCCCGTGGTTTTGAAGGCTCTGGCTAAACTGGCCTACGACTTCGGTTACGGCCGCGAGGCCGATCCGCCTAGCCTGGAGCGGCTGCTCTCCGCCATAGAGAATGGGAAGATCGACTTCTCCCACAACAATCCCATGTGGCGCTTCTTCGACCTCTCCGAAGAAGACAAGGAAGCCTTGTGCCCTGGCCTTAGCGACGCGGTCACGCCGCAAGAACTTGGTGGGAACCTCGATCTTGGCAGCTTCGATGAAATGAATGGGGTTATGCGGTTTGGGGCCAAGCACAACGACATCCAACGGCACCTCGGCGACATGATCCGTTGGACCGTCGGTCTTCCGAAACGGAAGGCGCTCATCAAGCTGCAAGAAGATCTTGCACAGGCCAAGGCGACGGGGGGCGCGCTGCCGGTTGCCGAATAGTGCTCACGCGGCCTTCTCAGCTTCGGCGGGAGGGCCGCGTTAGTATGTCCGAGCGACACCGGCCAGACGTTTCGTTCGGGCCGCACGGTGCAACGGTGAACTGCAAAACGGAAAAATCGGCCGCGACGAAAGACAATAAAATCAGCGCCATAGGGTGACTTTTGCGAAGTCCCACCCTCTCCGCCACGGACGTCGCTAGGCGAACGGCAGCTTGAACCCCGGGCCGTAGATCCAGCCCTCGGCGATGTAGAAGCCGGTTTTCGTGTCCGGCGCGCCGACCGGGCCCCAGATCCAGCCGTTCGCGACCCAGTGGCGGGTGTCCATGTCCGCGGCGCCGTCCGGGCCCCAGATCCAGTTGTCGTCGATCCAGAACTTGCCGTTCTGTTCCTCCTGGCTGCTGTAGATCCAGCCATCCTGGATCCAGGCGACCGGGACGATCTTTGCGCTACGCGTCACCCGATTCTCGCCCACACACTCACTCGGCCGTTTCGGTCAGGATAGCCGTCGGCCCCAGCTCGGAACAGCGCCGAGGATGACGACGGCGTCGGGGACGCCGTAAAGTCCTTACCGATCCGGGGGAAGTTGGCGATGGGCAAGGAGCGGCTGGCGGCGTTCACCGATGGGGTGGTGGCGATCATCATCACCATCATGGTGTTGGAGTTGAAGCTTCCCCAAGGGAGCGCCCTGGCGGACCTCATGCCGATCCTGCCGCGGTTGCTCATCTATCTGCTCAGCTTCGTCTACGTCGGGATCTTCTGGAACAATCACCATCACATGCTGCACCTGGCGCGGTCGGTGAATGGCGCGATCCTGTGGGCCAACTTGCATCTTTTGTTCTGGCTGTCGCTGACCCCGGTGGCGACCGGCTGGCTCGGCGAGACCCACCTGGCGCCCTTGCCCGTCGCGCTCTACGGCGGACTGATGATGATGACCGCCGTCGCCTACACCATCCTCAGCGCAGCCCTGGTGCGGCACGAGGGGCCGGACTCCCCCCTGGCCCACGCCATGGGCCGCGACGTCAAAGGCAAGGTCTCGTTGGCGATCTACGCAGCGGGTGTGGCGCTGGCTTTCGTGCAGCCGATGATTTCGATCGGCTGCTATGTGATGGTGTCGCTGATCTGGTTCATACCCGACCGGCGGGTCGAGCGGGTTCTGGGCGCATCCTGACGCAGGTTCGTCGCCCGCCACATCTCAGTCAAATTCTGATGGTTTCAGGACACACAAGAAGGCGCCGCGCCTAACAAAGTCGCGTCGCGCCAGTTTTCCTCGGCATTGGAATGTGTATCCAGCGATGAAAGTTCCGAGCGTATTTCAAGCTAAGCTTCATCGCTTTTTCGAAATCCCCGAATCGGCCCCGAGAAGCTTGAGCATATTGGCGGGGTCGCTCGTCGCCGCCGCCCTTTCACTGGGAATCGCCGAAGCGGCGGTCCATGCCGGGACCCGCGCCCCGGACGCGCGTCCACTCTTCGCCAGCCTGACCTCCGGTCCTGCCCCGTCGAACCTCACCGTGAAGACGCGCCTCGTCTGGGAAGGCGCCGATCTGGACGGCGACGGTCAGGCCGATATCGCCAATCCCACCGGCCACGCGCCCCGCGGCGAGGATGCCTATGGCGAGGGCCGCTTCCACGCGTCGCGCGACGGCGGAGAGCGCGAGCACGAGGGCGTCGACTACATCGCCACCCCCGGCCAGGCCGTCTCGGCGCCGATCAGCGGCTATGTCTCCAAGATCGGTTTCGCCTATCCCGACGACCAGACGCTGAAGTTCGTCGAGATCGAAAACCCGGCCCTGCACCTGACGGCGCGCGCCTTCTACGTCGATCCCGATGTGGCGGTGGGCGACACCGTAGCGGTGGGCCAGCCGATCGGCCACGCCCACAGCCTTCAGGCCCGCTATCCCCTGGGCATTACCGACCACGTCCACCTGGAAATCGCCGCAAATGGCCGCAAGCTCGACGCCGCGACCCTGATCACCGCCCGCGCCGAGACCGAGCGCGTCGCCGCCGACTGATCGGCGAGCGCGGCGCGAGATCTCAGGGCTTGGCGGCCGTCGCCGTCTCCTTCGCCGGCCCTTCATAGCGCAGCGGGATGTTGACGGCGCCACCGACCGTCGGCAGGCCCTCGATCGTCCAGGTGGTGATCCGGAAGTCCGGGGCGAGGCTCAGCGCGGCCTGACCGACGCCCTGTCCTGTCGGCTCCTCACGCGACACCGAGCAATTCGACACGGAGCCGCCGGGCTGCACTGTGCAGGCCATCATGACGCGCACCGTGCCGTTCACCCCGGCCTTGGTGACCGCCGCAAAGGCCGCCACCGTCTGTTCGGCGGTGGGGAGCGCCGCCCACTGAGGCTTGCCGATCGCGGGTTTGTCGTCGGTTAGGACGGACGGATCGAAGGTGAACGGCACGAGGACATTGGCCGCCGAGAGCGACTTGCCCGATAGGGTCGGCGGCGCCTGAAACTTGCGGGCAAGGCTATGGGCGGCAGACCCGAAGCCCTCGCCCTTGGGTTCCTCGCCGACGGTCGTGCAACCGGTCAGCGCGCCAGAGCTTGTGAAGCTGCAGTTGATCGTCACGTGGCCGGCCACGCGGGCGGCCCGGGCTTTCTTGGGATAGGCCTCGGCCATATCGGCGTAGCTGGGCGCCTGGAGCCAGGCCATGGCGGCCGGCGCGGTGAGGCGGCCCGCGTCGCCAGGGCCGCCGGCGCCGGGTTGCATGGCGAAGGCGATAGGGATGTTGACCGGCGTGACCGTCGGCTCACCGTTCAGCGAGCCCGGCTTCATTAGGAATTGCGGGGTCAGTGCAACGGCCGCGGCCCCGAAATTCTCGCCCGCCGGGGTCTCGGACATGACCACACAATCGAAGACCGCGCCCTGCAGGCTGACCAGGCAGTTGATCGTCGCGTGGCCGCTGAGGCGCTTGGCCCAAGCGCTCTTTGGCCAGACGGCCAGGAGGTCGCGCTCGGTGGGTTTGTGCACCCAGGCTGGCGGCGTGTCATAGCGGAACGCGCCATCGCTCAGCGTCGTCAGACCGTTCGGCGCCTCGGTCGCCACCAGCTCCGGTTTCATCTGATAGAACGGCGCGAGCGCCGCCAGAGCCTGGCCATAACCGGAGCCTGCGGGCGACTCGGTCAGGGTGGCGCAGCCAGATAGCGCCCCGGCCGGGTCCACATGGCAGCGCACCACAGCCCGCGCCCCCAGTTTCACATTGGCCGCGGCCCGCATCTGGCCAACCTGTGCCGGCGTCGGCGTCTTGGCCCAGTAGGAGTTCGGCGGGGTGGGCGTCTGGGCGAAGACGGGCAGGGCCGCGCTCAGCAGGGCCGCGCTCAGCAGAGCCGCGGTCGGGCCCGCGACAGATCTAGGCCTCAACATCGTCTGAGACTCCGCTCATGGGGCATCTTGCACGCAGGCAGCCCGCGCGAAACCCCGGCGCACCACACGCCTGGCTTGTCACGCTGTTCGGAACATCGTTCAGTCATCGCCGGGGCAAGTTCGGGGGGACAGCGTGGCGGCGATTGACCTGAAGGCGGCGCCCAGGCCCCTCACATTCGGCAACGGCGTCGTGGCGCTGTTGGCGCTGGCCATCTTCATCAACTACGTCGACCGCGGAAACCTGGCGACCGCCGCCCCGCTGATGAAGGACGAGCTTCACCTCAGCGCCAGCAAGATCGGCCTGCTGCTCTCGGTGTTCTTCTGGACCTACGTGCCAGGCCAGATCCTGGCCGGCTGGCTGGTGGAGAAGATCAACGCCTACCGCACCTACGCGCTGGGCCTGGCGTTGTGGTCGATCGCCACTGCGCTGACCGGCATGGCCAGCGGGTTTTCGATGCTGATCGCGCTGCGCCTGCTGCTGGGCGTCGGTGAGAGCGTGGCCTTCCCCTGCTCCTCGCAACTGATCGCCCAGCACCTGCCGCAGCACCGCCTGGGCGTGGCCAATGGCCTGACCGCGATGGGCCTGTCGCTGGGACCGGCGTTCGGCACCTTTGCGGGCGGCCTGTTCATGGCCCACTACGGCTGGCGGCGCCTGTTCCTGTTCTTCGGCCTGGCTTCGCTGCTGTGGCTCTGGCCGTGGCTGGCCACGACGCGCCATCTGTCGAAGGCCCACGACGACGCCCCCTTGGTCGACCGCGCCCCGCCGTTCCGCGAGATCCTTGGGAAACGCGAGGCCTGGGGTGCCGGCGTCGGCCATTTCTGCAACAACTACGCCTTCTATTTCGTCATCTCCTGGCTGCCGCTCTACCTGGTGAAAACCCGCGGCTTCACGGTTCCGCAGATGGCGGAGGTCGGCGGGTTGATCTACCTGGCCTATGCGGCGAGCTCGATGGTCACGGGCTGGCTGTCGGACCGCTGGCTGGCGGCGGGCGGATCGATGACCCTGGTGCGCAAAACGATCATCGTCAGCGGGCATGCGATCATCGCGCTCGCGATGCTGGGCTGCATGCTGGGCTCGGCGCCGGTGGCCACCGCCAGCCTGTTCGTGGCCGGCGTCGCCTTCGGCTTCAACGCGCCGGCGCTCTACGCCATCGGCCAGACGCTGGGCGGTAAGGTGGGCGGCGGCAAATGGGTCGCCTTCCAGAACTGCATCGGCAATATGGCCGGCATTGTCGCCCCGATCATCACCGGCTTCGTGGTCGACCGGACCGGCGAGTTCACCTGGGCCTTCGCGGCGGCCGGCGGCGTGGCCTTCCTGGGCGTAATCTGCTGGGGACTGATCGTGCGCAGGATCGCCCCGCTGACCTGGGCGACAGCGCCCGTGGCGGCCTGAAGCCCCTGTTGCGAAAGCGTCGCCTTGGCGACACAAAGGGTCGGCTCGAGTGCAACCTTCGCCGTGGCGGAGGGTTTAGGTCCGAGCGTGTCCGCGACCCCTTAGGAGACATCCCGTGCGCAACAAGCTTCTCGCGACCCTGGTGTGCTCGGCGCTCGCCGTCACCGCCGCCATCCCGACCGCCGCCATGGCCGAGCGTCACAAGGTGCAAGTCTGCCGCGACGTGAGCAGCCGCGGCGCGCGCAACACCGGCACGGTGCTGGGCGCCGTCGGCGGCGGCTTGATCGGCAACTCGGTGTCCAAGGGCGGCGGCGGCGCGCTCGTCGGCGCGGGGCTCGGCGCGGTTGCCGGCCACCAGATCGCCAAGCACAACGACACCCACCGCAAGTGCCATTGGGAATGGCGCGACTAGACCCTAGCGCCTGACGCAGAGCCAACGCGCGCGGTGGTTGTTCAGCGGATTGTCGACCCAGCCGGTGACCCGCGGGTTGACTAGG
>NZ_SSMZ01000258.1 GCF_004799395.1 Phenylobacterium sp. | reverse complement strand
GGCTGGCGAGCGCGCCCTTGGGGCCGGGGTTCAGGACCTGTTTGCCGGCGCGGCGGAAGGCGATGGCCTCCTCCTCCGGCAGGATGAAGCCGTAGCCTTCCCTGCTGGCCAGGACGCGCTTGGCGCCGGGACGATGGACGAAGACGTCGACGATGCCGACGCGGTCGTCGAGGTCGATCATCAGGCGTAAGGGCTCGCCGTGGCCGCGGGCGCTGGGGAGCTTGTCGCAGGCGAGCGTGAAGAAGCGGCCGTCGGAGGCGAAGACCAGGAGCTTGTCGGTGGTCTCGGCCGAGACCAGGAATTGAAGCTTGTCGCCCTCCTTGAACTTCAGTTCCGAGGGATCGTCGACGCGGCCCTTTGCGGCGCGAATCCAGCCGCGGTCGGAGAGGATCACGGTGATCGGCTCGCGCACGATCATGGCCTCGATGGCGGCCTCGGCGTCGACCTCCGGGGTGTCGGCGAAGACGGAGCGGCGTTTGCCGAGCGTGGTGGCGGCGCCGACGATGGAAAGCGTGTGCTTCAGCCCCTCGCCCACCAGTTTCCACTGGGCGCGGTCGTTGGCCAACATGCCGACGATGCCGTCGCGCTCCTCGGCCAGTTCGGCGTGTTCGCGGCGCAGCTCCATCTCCTCCAGGCGGGCGAGCTGGCGCAGGCGAGTATTGAGGATGGCCTCGGCCTGGATCTCGGTGAGGTCGAAGGCCTCGATGAGTTTAGCCTTGGGCTCGTCCTCGTAGCGGACGATGCGGATCACCTCGTCGAGGTTGAGGTAGGCGATCAAGAGGCCGTCGAGGATGTGCAGCCGGGCCTCGATCTTGCCCAGGCGGTGGCGGGCGCGGCGGACCAGCACCTCGCGGCGGTGGTCGAGGAAGGCCTGCAAGACGGTCTTCAGGCCCATGACGCCGGGCGTGCCGCGGGCGTCGAGGACGTTCAGGTTGACGCTGAAGCGGTTCTCCAGGTCGGAGAGCTTGAAGAGGCTCTCCATCAGCACTTCCGGCTCGACGTTGCGGGACTTGGGTTCGAGGACCAGGCGGACGTCCTCGGCGCTTTCGTCGCGGACGTCGCCCAGCAGGGGGACGCGCTTGGCCTCAATCAGCTCGGCCAGCTGTTCGACCAGGTCGGCCTTCTTCACCTGGTAGGGGATCTGGGTGACGACGATCTGGTAGGTCCCGCGGCCGGTCTCTTCCTTGAACCACTGGGCGCGCAGGCGAACCCCGCCGCGGCCGGTCTCGTAGGTTTCCAGCAGGCTGGCGGCTGGCTCGACGATGACGCCGCCGGTGGGGAAGTCGGGGCCCTTCACATGGGCCATCAGGTCGGCGGTGGTGGCGTCGGGGTTGGCGAGCAGGGCCAGGCAGGCGTCGATCAGCTCATGGGCGTTGTGCGGCGGAATGCTGGTGGCCATGCCGACGGCGATGCCGGTGGCGCCATTGGCGAGCAGGTTCGGGAAGCCGGTGGGCAGGACGACCGGCTCGGTGTCCTGGCCGTCGTAGGTGGCCTTGAAGTCGACGGCGTCCTCGTCGATGCCGTCGAGCAGCAGGGTGGCCGCCTCGGTGAGCTTGGCCTCGGTGTAGCGCATGGCGGCGGGGTTATCGCCGTCGATGTTGCCGAAGTTGCCCTGGCCGTTGACCAGCGGATAGCGCTGGGCAAAGTCCTGGGCCATGCGCACCAGGGTGTCGTAGATCGACTGGTCGCCGTGCGGGTGGTAGCCGCCCATCACCTCGCCCACGACCTTGGCGCATTTGCGCGCGGCCTGGTCCGGGTTCAGGCGCATCTCGCGCATGGCGTAGAGCACGCGCCGCTGCACGGGTTTGAGCCCATCGCGCACGTCCGGCAGGGCGCGGTCGGTGATGACGCTGAGCGCATAGGCCAAGTAGCGCCGGGAGAGCGCCTCGGAGAGCGGCTCGTCGATGATCCGGTCGCCGGGATGGCCGGGCGGCGGGGCGGTGGTGGTGTCGGTCATGGGTAGGGAATCACAGGCTCAGGACGGCGCCAGCATAGAGGTTCACGAGACGCCGCGTCCCTGCGACAACCAATCTATCCCCCTTATTTCCGCTAATCCCCGCGCAGGCGGGGGATCCATGGCGTGCGTGCGAACTCACCCAGTCAGCTTGGAGCCTCCGCCTGCGCGGGGATGAGTGGGAGGGGAGTTGACACATTCGTTTACCAGTGTAATCGATAGGCGACGATTACGGGTGTAAACATGAAGATCAGCACGGCCGAGAGCGTAGTCATGGGGGCGTTGTGGGCGCGCGAGCCGCTGAGCGCCGAGGACATCGCGGCGCAGGTGGCGCCGGGCCAGGGGTGGTCCGACGCCACGGTGAAGACCCTGATCAACCGCCTGCTCAACAAGGGCGCCATCGGCGCCGAGCGCGATGGGCGCCGATACCTCTACCGACCCTTCCTGGCCCGCGACGCGTGGCTGGAGGCCGAGAGCCAGGGCCTGCTCGACCGCCTGTTCGATGGCCGATTGGCGCCGCTGGTCAGCCACTTCTCCGAGAAGGGCGCGCTCACCGCCGAAGACATCGCCGAGCTGAAGAAACTGATCGAGGGGTTCGAGCCATGATCGCCGCCATCCTGCTGGGCCTGCTGAAGGCCAACCTGGCCGCCGCCGCGGCGGTGGTCCTGGGGCTCGCCTTGCGCAAGGCGGTGCGTGGGCGGCTCGGCGCGCGAGCGGCCTATGCGCTGTGGCTCGCGCCCGTGCTTGCGGCGGGCGCGGTGCTGCTGCCGCATCCGGCCGCCAAGGTCTCCGAACCCCCGCCGATCGTCGCGCCCATGGTGTTGCAGGCCGAGGCCGTGACGGACGAGTTCGTCGCCGCCGCCACGCAGCGGAGCGGCCCGGACATCCCGGCCCTGCTGTTGGCCGCCTGGATCGCTGGCGGCCTGGCGGCGGCCGGATTGCTGGCCTGGCGGCAGGCGCGGTTCGTGGCCGCTCTGGGTCACCTCACGCCGCTCGCCGAACCCGGCCTGTTCCGCGCCGAACGCACGGGCGTCGGCCCGGCGGTGGTCGGCGTGCTGAAGCCCAAAGTGGTCGCGCCGGCCGACTTCGAGACCCGCTATTCGGAAGGCGAGCGGACACTGATCCTGGCGCATGAGGCCGCGCACCTGCGCGCCCACGACGCGCTCGCCAACGCCGCCGCCTGCGCCGCGCAGTGCGTCTGCTGGTTCAACCCGTTGGCCCATGTGGCGGCGCGAGTGATGCGCGTGGACCAGGAACTGGCCTGCGACGCCGCGGTGATCGGCCGCTTCCCCGGCGAGCGGCGGACCTATGCCGAGCTGCTGCTCAAGACCCAGCTCTTCACCCAACCCCTGCCGCTCGGCTGTCACTGGCCCGCGAGCGCAGAGCACCCCCTGAAGGAGAGGATCGCCATGCTGAAGTTTCCCCTGCCCGCCATCGCGGCGCGACGGCTGGGCGCCGCGGTGGCGCTCCTCGCCTGCGCAGGCGCCGCCGGACTCGCCTGGGCCAGCCAGCCGGCCCCGGGCGCGCCACAAGCCGCGCCGACGGCCGCGGACCTCGCCGCCATCCCCAACAACGGCCACCTGGAGCCGGAGGAGGCCCGCAAACTCTGGCGGCCGGGCCTGTCGTTCCTGTGCAAGCCCGGCGAGAACCGCGAGCTGCACAACTGCCGGATGACCCTCACGCCTTTCGAAACCATCGCCACCGCCGCCGACGTGCAGCGCGAATGGCCGGCGGCGGCGAAGAAGGCCGGCCTGACCGGCATGGTCACCCTGCAATGCACCCCGAATCCGGCCACTCGGCGGCTGGAGCAGTGCGTCGGCTACCACTTCGAGGGCGCGGCCGAACGACCAGAACTGAAGGTGGCCTTCGAGCAAGCGGCAGTGCGAGTGATCTCGGTCATCCGACTGAGGGCCAATCCGAGTCCGGATGAAGCGATCACGCGTCGGGGCTTCTACAGCATCCCGTTCGACAACCATCCGGTCCTGCCCGGTGATCCTCCGACAAACCCGCCGACGACCCGCTACCCCGACTTCCTGCCCGACCGCGACGGCAAGACCGCGACGCCGGCGAAGGCCAAGGCCGCCGAAGCGCCCGCCCTGCGCATGCCGGCGAGCTATGCGCCCGCGGCGGCAGTCACTGAGTCAGCCGACGAGGACTCGCTCTGGAACGCCACGCCAACGGTCACGACGCCAATCTGGACCAGGAAGCCGACGATAGAGGACATCGCACGCCTCTATCCAGCCGACGCGGCCAAGCAGGGCCTTTCGGCGCAAGTGGTCGTGACCTGCCGGATCGGCGTGGACGGACGGCTGGCCGAATGCGGCATAGGGCGCGACGACGTGAAGGTCGCAGGGCGCGAGCCGTCGCTGGCAGACCAGGACTTCGGCACGGCCACGCTGCAACTCGCCAAGATATTCCGGATGCAGCCGGTGAGCCGAGACGGCCAGAAGACGGCGGGCGGCGTCGTGCGCATCCCGGTGCGCTGGATGCCCCCGCAGCCGCCGCAGGAGCCGTAGGCGCCTAATTCCGCTCCTCCTTGCCGGCTCGCCCGCCCCCGGACGGGCCGGATCTTTTCACACCGCTAAAGCCGCCCCGCCTCGCTCAGGCGGTCGACCAGCCAGAGGCGGGCGGGCGGCAGGGGGCGGTTGATGGGGTTGAAGATGAACTGCTCGAGGAAGTGCGCGGTGAGCGCTAGGCCCGCGCCAACGTCGCCGGCTTCGAGGCGCGACTGGCTGGAGAGCAGGAAGGGCGGCAGGACCAGCATGCGGTCGTGATAGGGCTCGCCGGCGGCGCGGGAGACGGCGCGGCCGGTCTTCGGGCTGACGTAGACAAGGTCGTCGGTGGTCCCCGTGGCGGCGCATTTCGACAGGTCCAGGCCGAAGCCCAGCTCCTGCAGCAGGCCCGCCTCATAGCGCACGAAAACCGCCGGCCAGTCGTCGATCGCGGCGAGCGCCTCTGAGAGCGCCTGGAAGGCCAGGTAGGCGCCCGGATGCGGCTCGCGCTCCGGAAGCGCGCCGGCGGCGACGGCGGCCGCGGCGGAGAGGCCGGCCAGCGCGAGCGCATCGTCGAACAGGGCTGAGGGCCCCTCGCCCACCGGCTCCAGGGTGGCCGCGCCCAACTGGTCGGAGACGCGGGCGCGGTAGCGGACGCCGACAGCGGCGCCGGCCTGCAGGAACGGCTTCATCCTGCGCGACGCCCCGCCGGCCACATGGGCGGCGTACTTGCCGTGGCGCGCGGTCAAGAGCTCGACAATCGCGCCGGTCTCGCCGAATGCGCGGGCGGAGAGCACGAAGGCGTCGTCTTCGAATTCCATGGGTCCTAGGTAGCACTACCTCCCCCATTGCGGCAGCAATGGCGGAGCGGGAGCAAAGGTCGCGCGGAAGCGTCACAGATGGCGTGCCAGGCTGCCTTGAAGGCGAATCGGAACGTCGGAGGCTTGTCGCGATGAAGCTGTTCCCAGGGCTGCTCCTGGCCCTCGCCGTGGTCCTGGCGCCCATGATGGCCGCCGCGCAGGTGCGGATCGTGCGCGGCCCGACGCCGATCCTCGGCGGCGACGCCCGCGCGGCCGGGGACCTGACCGTCGTCAATGAGAAGCTGGCCTTCGCGCTCGCCATCGAGTCGCCGCCGCCCTACGGCGTCCCGCGCGGCGCCTTGGTGGACCTGGCGCCGGTCGTGGACGGCAAGATCGGCCGCGACCGCGTGGTCTTCGCCGACTTCATCCCCAACAACTGGTCCGCCTGGCCCAACACCTATCACCGCGTCGAGGTGGTCAAGGACAGTCCGCAGGAGGTCGTGGTCCGGACCGAGCGGGACTGGGGCGAGGTCGCCGTCTCCACGGTCTACGCGCTGAAGTCGGGCGAAGACCAGGTGCGCATCGCCGTCACCATGACCAACGGCGGCCGCGTGGCCCTGGCCGACCTGCGCTCAGGCCTGACGCTTTGGCCGAGCAGCGGCCATCTGTTCGCGGTCCCGGGCCTCGGCGGCGTCAACGACGGGCCGGCCGCCGGAGCGCTCTCCGACCGCGTGGTCGCTTACGACGAGGACTGGTTCGTCGCGCTGCACGCCCCTTACCTCGAGCATGTGGGGTACGGGTCGAAGGACATGTACCGGACCCACACCCTGGCGCCGGGCGAAAGCCGGACGTTCGAGGGCTGGCTGCAGGTCGGCGCCCGCGGCGACCTGGCCCCCGTGGTGGCCGTGGAAATCGCCCGCCGTCGCCTGCCGTCCGGCGAGCTGGAAGGACAGGTCACCGGGCGCGACGGCCGTCCCATCCCGGCGCCGGTGGTGGTGATCGAGAAGTCCGGTCAGCCCTACGCCTGGACGGTTGGGGACGCGGCCGGACGCTACCGCATGGCCCTGCCGGCGGGCGACTACAGGGCCTACGCCACCGCCAAGAGCTATTCCGAGACCGCGCGGACCGCCGCCGCCATCGTGGCCGGGGCCACACTCGTGCGCGATTTCGGAGACCTTCGCCCGCCGGGGAGCCTGCGCGTTTCGGTGACCGACCAGGCTTCGGGCGCGCCGCTCGACGCGCGGATCGCCATCGAGCAGGGCCAGAAGCCGGTGGTGGAATTCCTGGGCCGCAAAGTGTTCTTCACCGAGCTCGATGCGGGCGGCGTCGTGGAGGTCAAGCTCGCACCCGGCGACTATGTGCTGTCGGTCGCCCACGGCCTGAACGTGCTGGCTCCGCCGGTCACGGTGAAGGCGAAGGTCGCCTCGGGCGCGACCGAGAGCCTGGCGGCGCCCATCAGACTGTTGGCCGATCCGCCCAGCCGCGGGTGGTACGCCGCCGATCTGCATCATCACGCCGACCAGGCCGAGGCGGTCACGCCGCCGGCCGATCTGGCCCGCTCGCAACTTGCCGCCGGTCTCGACCTGCTGTTCGTCAGCGACCACGACGCAACCGTCAACCATCGCGTCCTGCAGGCGATCGCCGACCGGCGCGGCGTGCCGTTCATCCCGTCGGTGGAGATCTCCACTTCCTGGGCGCATTTCAACGCCTATCCGGTGAAGCTCGGCGAGCCGCTGGCTATAGATACCGGCGCCACCACCATCGACGCAGTGATCGCCGAGGCGCGCCGCCTTGGGGCCGAAGTGCTGCAGGTCAACCACCCGCTGATCCCCTACGGCTATTTCGCCAGCCTGGACCGCGGCGTGGCGCCGGGCGGCTTCAACCCCGGCTTCGACCTGATCGAGATCAACTCCGACAACCGGGGCGACGACGACAAGGTGCTGGCGCGGGCCTGGGGGTTCTGGAACGCCGGGGCGCGCCACTATCTGGCGGCGGGCTCCGACACCCACGACGTCTGGAACCAGCTCTCAGGGGCGGTGCGCACCTACGCCCACCCCGACGGCCCGGTCACCGCCATCAGTTTCGCCCGGGCGCTGAAAGCGGGACATGCCTATGTCACCTATGGCCCGCTGATCTTCCCCGACCGGATGTTCGGCGAGACATTGCGGCTCAAGGCCGGCCAAACCTTCGATCTCGGCTTCGACCTGAAGGCGGCGACGGGGCTGAAGTCGGTGTCGCTGATACGTCAGGGCGCCGTGGCGAAGTCGCTGGACCTGGCGGCGTCGGGTCGCGAAACGCACGTGAGCTTCCCGCTCAAGGCCGATACCCGGGCTTGGTACGCCCTGGTGGTGGAGGATAAGGCGGGTGGCCGCGCTTACACCGACCCGATCTGGGTGGAGGTGGCGGGCGCAGCGGACTGGCCTTCAACCTGAGCTGGGAGAGCGCGCGCTCATGGACTTCGACCCGGGCGAGATCGCCTATACGCCGACCACGGGCGTGCGCACCGCGCGCGAGACGCCGGTGGTGCAGGCCACCGAGGCCAGCGTCGAAGGCTATGGCCGGATCGTCGCCGCCGACCCCGAGACCTTCCCCATCGAGATCGTGCGCTGGCCGGCGCAGGGCTGGCGGCCGGTGGACGACAATTCCGGCGACCAGGGCGGGGTGACCGACGGGCTGTTCGAGTTCTGGTGGAAGGGCGACACCCTCTACGCGCGCAACAACGCCGTGGGCGACAGCTACCTGTTCGGCTGGAGCCAGTGGCCCGAGACCGCCGCCCTCGACGGTCCTGCCCGGCCGCGTGAGCGCGCGCTGATCTGGCGGGCCAACTACCATCCCGACGGCGGGCAGATGTTCTGGCCGCTGAACGGTGAGAGCTTTCTCGTGCCCATGGCGCTACCCGGCGACGACGTGACGCCCGAGCAGTTCGTCACCTTCCGGTGCGACGGCGGTCAGGGCCTCTACGTCCACCCGGGCGTCTGGCACGGCGCGGTGGTGCCCGTGGACGACCACGCCGTGCTGCTGGACCGCCAGAGCCGCGTCCACGCGCGGGTCTCCGTCGATTTCCCCAAGGAATTCGGCTGCTACCTGGCGGTGCCGCTGTAGCGGTCAGGCGTCGAAGTCCAGGCCCACGTCGCCGTAGAACTCGCGCTTGTCGGCCCAGCGTTCGTCGACCTTGACGTGCAGGAACAGGTGCACCGGACGGTCGAGCAGCTGGATCAGTTCCTCGCGGGCCTTCTGGCCGATCCACTTGAGCGTCTGGCCGCCCTTGCCGAGGATGATCGGGCGCTGGCTCTCGCGCTCGACGTAGATGGTCTGCTCGATGCGCGCCGAGCCGTCGTGGCGCTCTTCGAAGGCGGTGGTCTCGACGGCGGCGGCGTAGGGCAGTTCCTCGTGGACGCGCAGGTAGAGCTTCTCTCGGGTGATCTCGGCGGCCAGCAGGCGCGCGGGGATGTCGGCGGTCTGCTCGGCGGGATAGAACCAGGGGCCTTCCTTCATCAGCTCGGCGAGCCTGTTCTTCAGGTCGTCGACACCGTTGCCGTCGGCGGCTGAGATCATGAAGACTTCGGAATAGACGCCGGTATCAAAAAGCTTTTTCGACAGCGCCAGCAAGGTGTCCCGTTTCATGCCGTCGATCTTGTTGAGCGCCAGGATGGCGGTCTTTCCGGCAGCCTTCAGTCCCTCGACGATGGACTCCACGTCGATGGCGGCGCGCTTGTCGGCGGCCTTGGCGCCGGGCTCCCCGGCATTCAGCTCGGCCTGGCTATCGACCAGATGGACGATGACGTCGGCATCCTGCGCGCCGCCCCAGGCGGCGCGGATCATGGCGCGATCCAGCCGCCGGCGGGGCTGGAAGATCCCCGGTGTGTCGACCAGCACGATCTGGGCCTCGCCGGCCATCGCCACGCCGCGCACCGGGAAGCGCGTGGTCTGTACCTTCTGGGTGACGATCGAGACCTTGGCCCCGACCAGGCGGTTGGTGAGCGTTGATTTGCCCGCGTTGGGGGCGCCGATAATGGCGGCGAAGCCGGCCCTACTGGTCATTTTGGAGAGTCATAGGCGGGTGTCCGATGGGTGGGAGGCGGCGGCTTCCGCGCCCTCGCGCTTCAATAGCATGTGCAGGGCCGCAGCCTTCTCGGCGTCTTGCCGCGAGCGACCCTGGCCGTGTTCCGCAGCAAAACCTTCCACGCGGACGGCGATGGTGAAGGTGGGCGCATGGTCGGGGCCTTCCCGGGCGACCAGGTCGTAGGCCGGCAGCGGCAGGCCGCGGCCTTGCGCCCACTCCTGCAGCTGGGTCTTGGGATCCTTGGCCCGCGGCTCGTCCAGGCGCTCGAACTCATCGGCCCAGAACGTCAGGAAGAAGGCCCGCGCCGTCTCCAGCCCGCCGTCGATGTAGAGCGCCGCGATCAGCGCCTCGCAGGCGTCGCCCAGCACCGCGTCACTGTCGCGGGCGCCGACCTTGCTGGCGCTGGCGGAGAAGCGCATGGCGTCGGGAAGGCCGCAGGCGCGGGCGGCTCGGGAGCAGGCGTGGTAGTTCACCAGCCCGGCCATCAGCCGCGACATCTCCCCTTCCCGCGCGTCGGGATCGAGCGCCATCAGCCGCTCGGCGGCCACCAGGTTGAGCACCCGGTCGCCGAGGAACTCCAGCCGTTCGTTATGGCGTACGGCTTTGGCGCCGTCGCCGACGCTGGCGTGGGTAAGCGCGCGCTCCAGGAGGTCGCGGTCGGCGAAGGCATGGCCGATGCGGCGCTCCAGCTCAGCGATCGCCGCGGTTCTCGTGTTCATCACTGCAGCAGGTTGAAGAACCGCTTGGGCTGCAGGTTCAGGACCCAGGTCCAGGGCTTGAAGATCGAGGCGCCCTTGGACCAGGAAAGCAGGATGATCTGCGCCTTGCCCTCGAGGTTCTCCGCCGGCACGTAGCCCACGCCGCCGGCCTCGGGCGAGACCCGGCTGTCGGAGGAGTTGTCGCGGTTGTCGCCCATCATGAAATAGTGGTGCTCGGGGACCAGGAACTCGTCGGTGTTGTCGAGGTCGCCGTCGGGCCCGAAATCGTTGGTCATGTAGGTCTTCCCGCCAGGAAGCGTCTCCTGATAGCGGGTGACATCGTGCATGAAGCCGTAGCCCGAGTCCTCGCGGAACGTGCCCTTGTTGACCCGCGGCACCTGCACGCCGTTCAGGTAGAGCAGGCCATGCTTCATCTGGATGCGGTCGCCGGGAATGCCGATGATCCGCTTGATGTA
>NZ_SSMZ01000257.1 GCF_004799395.1 Phenylobacterium sp. | reverse complement strand
TCATGACGCCGAGGCCGCGATCCAGGCGGCTGGCGGCCATGCGTTCCTCCCGCTGGACGCCTACGTCGGGGTCTATCACGACGTCTGGCGGGGCGATGCGACGGTCAAAAAGGTGGGGGGCAAACTGCGCCTGGTGTTCAGCCGCACCACCGAATTGCAGGGCGACCTCCAGCCGACGAAGGGCAATGTCTTCGCGGTGCGCTGGGACAATCGGAGCATCATGGCGGACGCCCTGGTGAACTTCCGCACCGGCCTGAACGGCGCGGTCAGCGGCATGACCATGGCGCCGCTGTCGCCGACCACCGACTTCAGCTTCGATTTCCAGGACCTCGACTTCACGAAACTGGCCAACGGGTCTCAATAAGCGGGTGCGGCGCGGCGGGACGATCAGCGTCAGCCCCCAGGTTGCCAGCTGCCAAAGACAGCCCGCAGACCCCGCGAGAACCCGCTGCCGGGAATGGATTCGTGAGTTTCGTCAGGAAGCACCAGGGTTGTCAGGTTCAATCCCGGATAGCCGCGCTTATCCATCTTCGCCTGGAGCTCAGGGATAAGCTCCGCACCGCGCATCCAGCCGGCGTCATCTGAGCGCGCGAGCGTTCTTTCTATGGCTTTTCTCGCCTCTCCCTCGGAAAGTTGCAGGCTGCGCTCCAGGATGGCCTTGTGCCTGGCGGCGGTCTCCAGCCCCCCGAACGTCGCGAATACCCTTGCTGGCAGGTCATGGTGGGCCGCGGCGTATGCTGCTTCCCAGGCCCAGACCTCATAGTCGTTCCACCACCAGGACGGACTGACGATGACATAGCGTTGGAAGCGGTCCGGCTCATGGAGCAGGACCCAGGACGCGAACAGGCCTCCGAGCGAATTCCCCAGGATGGTCGTGTCGGTTCGGCTCGCCGGGTAGGCGGATTCCAGAGCGAGCTTCAGCTCGTCGCACAGGAAGGCCAGGAAGGCGTCCGCGCCGCCGTGGGTCACCCCGAGCGCGCGGTTCATGGCCTTCATCTCCGCCTCGAGCTCGCCACCGGCGTTGGGCGTCAGATCGCCTTGGCGTCGAAAGCCGTCCTTTTCGAAGAAGCTCTCGTCGCCGGCATAGCCCACGCCCACCACGAAGGCCGGCGGCATCTGGCGCATCGCGCTCAGGATCTGGACCTGGGCATGGACGATGGCGAAGTTCAGCTTGCCATCCAGCACGTAGATGACGGGATGCCGTGTGTCCTCGCCGCCCTCGGGCTCGCCAACGAAGGGCAGGAGCGGGCCGCCCACGAACACGCGATAGGCCTCGCTGTTCGACTGCGCGACCACGTCATAGTAGCGGCTGTCATAAAGCCCGCGCATCGCTACGCCGGCACCGCGATCCAAGGTGAACGTCATTTCCGGTTCTCCCGAACTACCGATAGGCGACATCATCGACTGAACGTTCGTTCATTCGCATTGAGCTGTCGTACGGTCAAGACGATTGAACGCTCATTCATTGTTGTGGGCAGGGGTCTGACCTATCCTCGCGCCTGGGTTCGGAGTGGGTGGGCGCTATGGTCAAAGCGGAGCGCAGGCGAACAGAGTCGCCCGAAGTGCGTCGGGCGCAAATTCTTGAAGCCGCCAAGTCATGTTTCAGGAAGGTTGGATTTCACGAGACGCGCGTCGCTGAGATCGCCGAATTGGCCGGCGTCAGCGTCGGCCTCGTCTATCAGTATTTCCCTGGTAAGGAGGCGCTCATCGCGGCCATCGTGGCCGAAGACATGCATTCTCAGATGCGAGAACTCGAGCATGCCCTCGACGCAGGCCAGGGGAATGCAGCGGATGTCATCGAGCATCTGACGAAGAGCCTGCGGGCCATGATCCTCGATAGGGGGCGAACCGCGCTCATGATCGAGATCGCCGCGGAGACGGCGCGCAGCGACAAGATCAAGGCCTTGGCAAGGTCGATCCAGGCCGAGGCTTCGGAAAGCCTACGCGACCGTCTTTCTCGCCTCATTCCAACCGGGATGAGCGCCAGCGAGCTGGAGGTGCGGCTGCATCTATTGTCCGGGCTCGTCACCGGCGCGGGCATCCAGTTCTACTCGCGCCCCGAGCTTGATGCTGACCTGCTTTTCAAGCTGGCGGAGCGGGCGGCAAGAAACATCCTCGCGCCACTGTGAACGGATCGATCACTGGACGGCCGGTTCGACCGCCGGCTGGCCGGCCGCGGCCGCCGGCCGGGACAGCTGCCACACCCCGAAGGTCAACAGCGGCGCGACGTAGATCGCCAGCAGCACATAGGACAGCCAGCGGTAGCCGTTGGCGATCAGCGACACCAGGCCAACGCGATCGGCGACGAACACCGAGCCGGCGAGAATCGCCACCGTCACCGCCAGCCGCATGGGCTTGGTGAAGGTCCGCTCGTCGCCCCGCCGATAGGCCTGGGCGATGCGTTCGTTGATGGCGTGGACGCCGCCGGTTCCGCTCTCCAGCAAGGCGGCGAAGATCATCACCTGGAAAAGGATCCGGAAGGCCGGGAAACCCAACTGGCCCAGCAGGAAGTCGGACGGCAGGACCTGCTGCTGGATCGTCGGGTAGAAGCCCGCCATGACGATGAAGAACAGGACCGCCGGCGCCATGGCAAGCGGGCCCGCCAGCACGCCGGCGATGACGGCGTCCTTCCGGGAGGTCAGGTGCCGGGTGACCGGCAGGATGATGATCGCACCGATGATGTTGTAGCCGGCGTAGGTCAGGCCTCCGACGGGCCAGCCGGTGGTCGGCGTCTCGGTGGCGAAGGCCGTGCCGATCCGGCCGCCGAACTTCAGCAACGACAGGACCAGGAAGACCGCATAGGTGCCGTAGAGCAGGAACGAGACGTATTTGAAGAGCCGCTCGACCGAGTCGTTTCCCCAGGCCGCGACCAGGGTGATCAGAGCCATCAGCGCCAGGGCGCCGGCGATGGGCGGCAGGCCGAACACCGCATGCGCGATGGCTCCAGCCGCGGCCGCGAAAGCCGCCAGGATGACCACCAGCGCCGCCAGATAGGCGACCTCATAGAGCGGCCAGAACCGGCCCAGCAGGTTCTTGAAGAAGGTCCGGTAGTCGCGGCTCGAGGTGCGCAGGGCGAACAGGAACGTGACCGCGCAGACCGTGCTCCAGATCACCATTGCCAGGAGCATGGCGTAGAGCCCGCCCCGAGGTCCGCTGGGCAGGAAGTACGATGCTAGCTCTCTTCCCGTGGCGTAGCCGCCGCCGATGACTACCGCCTTGAAGGCGAGCCCCGGCAGCAGCCACCGTTGGAACCAACCGGTCTTCTCGCTCACGTCGGTGTCTCCTTGATGCGACGGGAGACGCAGCGTGCGCGCGCCCCGGGCATCTATGGCCGCCATCCGGCGAGTTTTCGAACCTAGCTATGGTTTCCAATTATGCAAATGAACACCCAACCCACAGGCTTTGATGACTCATCTTTCCCATTTGGAAAATCTCGCCTACCTCTAGTCGTCCGGCGACGCTCGTCGTTCCGGCCGTTCCGAAGAGAACCAGGGGCAGTGAAATGGCTGGACTCGACAGGCACGCCGCAGTCCGGGTCATGCGCGCCCTCACTCTGGCCGGTCTCGCCTCCTTGCTCACGGCGCAGGCGCGGGCCGATGACCTCGACAGCCTTGTGGCAAAGGCCAACCCAAGCGCGCCGGGGTGTGCGGTGGGCGTGTCCCGGCAGGGTCAGCCGACGCAGTTCCGGGCCAGGGGGCTCGCCGACCTGGAGCACGGCGTGCCGATCACGCCGGAAACCATCTTCGAAGCCGGCTCGGTCTCCAAGCAATTCACCGCCGCGGCGGTGCTGACGCTGGTCCAGGACGGCAAGATCAAGCTCAGCGACGATATCCGTAAATACCTACCGGAGATGCCTGGCTACGGGGCGCCCATCACCATTGACCACCTGCTGTCCCACACCAGCGGACTGCGCGACTGGGGCGAGGTGGCGGCGCTCGCCGGATGGCCTCGTGGCAGCCGCGTCTACACCAATGACGAGGCGCTTTGGATCGCCTCTCGCCAAACGGCGCTGAACTATCCCTTGGGGTCGGCCTATTCCTACACCAATACTGGCTATAGCCTGGCGGCGCTGATCGTCGCCCGGGTGAGCGGTCAATCCTTCGCCGACTTTACGCGCGACCGGCTCTTCAAGCCCCTCGGCATGACCCACAGTCAATGGCGGGATGACTTTACACGCATAGTCCCGGGGCGGGCCCAAGCCTATGAGCCCGGCCCGGGCGGCCAGCAGTTGGATATGCCGTTCGAGGATGGCTATGGAAACGGCGGTCTCCTGACGACGGTCGGCGACCTGCTGATCTGGAATGACGCCCTGACCAAGGGTGCGCTCGGCGCCGCCGTCACCGAACGGATGCAGCAGCAGGCGGTGCTCACCGGCGGCCGCAAGATCGAGTATGCCCGCGGCCTCTTCATCACCGCCTATCATGACGTCCGAGAGATCAGCCATTCCGGCGCGACCGGCGGTTACCGCGCCTGGCTGGGGCGCTATCCCGACCAGGGACTTTCCATCGCTGTCCTTTGCAATGCCGGGGACGCCGATGCCGGCCGGCAGGCCCACGAGATCGCCAACCTCTACCTGCCGCCTGCGCCAACCGCCGCCCCGAGCGCGGAGCCGACTTCGGCAGGTGAACTGGCGCAGAGGCCGGGCCTCTATGTCCAGGAGGGGGCGGTGGGACTTCTGCGGCTGGCGGCCGAAGGGGATCACTTGCGCCAGCTGGGCGGCCCGTCACTCGCGCCGGCTGGCCCGGGACGCTACCGGGCCGGCGCGGTCCTCCTGGTCTTCCGCCCGAACGGCGACCTGGAGCGGCGATCGCCCGATGGGAGCATCGGTGTGTTCCACCGCGAACCGCCAGCCCATCCGACGCCGGCCGAGTTGGGTGCGATCGTCGGAACCTATGCAAGCGAAGAGGCCAACGCCACGATCCGCATCGGCCTGCGCGCCGGCAAGCTGGTGGTCATCCCGGCGGACCGCCCCAGCGCCGCGGCGCTGATCGAACCACTTTTCAAGGACGGCTTCAGCTACCCCGGCGGCGGCGTGATCCGCGTTACGCGCGGCGTGGCGGGTCAGGTCGAAGGCTTCCGCTACCAGGGCGGCCGGGTCTGGGACTTCGCCTTCCGGCGCGTCGGATCCTGAAAAGAGTCACTCCACGGATATTCACGTCAAGAGCCGCGGGCAGCGGTTGGAAGGTGGTCGCCAGCTGGAAGCCGCCCGAGGCTCAGGGGCGACCCGTGGGCGTGTCCAGCCCTGCCAGGGTGGCCGTGGACGGCAACTCCTGCGCCTGAAGCCGGATGGCGACCTGCTCGGCTTCCGCCATCACCCGCAGGACGTTGCCGCCGGCGACCTTGGCGATGTCGGCGTCGCTCCAGCCGCGGCGCATGAGCTCCAGCAACAGAGCCGGATACTGATCGACGCCGCTCAAGCCGGTCACGGTCTCGGGAATTCCGTCGAAGTCGGATCCCAGGCCCACATGGTCGACGCCGGCGACCGCGCGCACGTGATCGATGTGGTCGGCCACGTCGGCGATCGTCACCGGCGGCTCCGGATGGGCTTGCTCCCAGGCGGCCAGCGCCGCGCGGGCCTTCTCGGGCTGGCCGAGGTCGATGCCGAAGGTAGGTGCGTTGAGACGCGCCTGCTCCCCGGCGCGCGCGGCCGTCCAGCGGAACCGCGCGTCGGAATCGAACCCGGGATAGAAGTTGATCATCACCACGCCGCCGTTCTTGGCGACCAGGCGCAGCACATCGTCGGAAACATCGCGCGCGTTGTCGACCAACGCCCTGGCGGACGAGTGGGAGAAGATCACCGGCGCGCGGCTCGTCTGGAGCGCGTCCTTCATGGTGTCTTCGGAGACGTGGGCGAGGTCCACCAGCATGCCGAGGCGGTTCATCTCGCGCACCACCTCCCGGCCGAAGGGGGTCAGGCCGTGGTGGACCGGCTTGTCGGTCGCCGAGTCCGCCCAGGCGGTGTTCCGGGTGTGGGTGAGGGTCATGTAGCGCGCGCCCAGCGCGTACATCTGGCGCAGCACCGGCAGCGAGTCGTTGATCTGGTGACCGCCCTCGACGCCGATCATCGAGGCCACGCGCCCGGCCTTGTGGATCCGCACCACGTCGGCGGCGGTGTAGGCCATCTCCAGGTCGGCGGGATAGCGCTTGGCCAGGGACTTCACGAGGTCGATTTGTTCGATCGTGAGCTGCACGGCCGGCGGTCCCTGGATCTCCACGGGGATGAACACCGACCAGAACTGACCGCCGACACGGCCTTTGTGCAGCCGGGGGATGTCGGTCATCAGCGCGCCCGCGCCGTGCTGAAGGTCGATCAAGGCCGCCTTGTCGGCGAACCGCTCGTGGAGTTCCCACGGCAGGTCGTTGTGCCCGTCGATCAGCGGCGTCTGGGTGAGGATCTTGTCCAAGCGGGTGGCATCGGAGGCGGGGTCCGCGGCGGCCGGAGCCGCTGACGCCAGCCCGAGAACGAGGGCGGTGACGGCGAGGCCGCCGACGGCCTTGCCCGAACGCCTGTCCGCCATCTCAATCTCCGATTTTTCAATTTGCCAATTTGGAAAATTCACCATTGCATGCGCCACGCTCTTTCGTGAAGCTGCATTCGGGCCGTTGCGTGGGCGGGGCGGCAAGGGTGCGGCGACGCCGACGCTGCCCGACGATGGAGGGAAGGCCTCAATGCGAAATCTCAGGGGATTGGTCGCCACCGTCGCGATCGCGGCGATGCTCTCGTCATCCAGCCTTGCGGCGCCTCAGCCGAGCTTTGATGGCTACGGCGACGCGGCGCTCCACGACACCCTGGCCAAGGGCGCGACCGTCGAGTCGAAGCTGCTGATGCCCATGCGCGACGGGGTCGGGCTGGCGACCGACGTCTACCTGCCGAAGGACGCCAAGGGCCCGCTGCCGACGATCTTCTGGCGCACGCCCTATGACTACAACAAGGTCACCGGATCGCTGCTGCGCCTGGCCGTCGAAGCCGTGAACCACGGCTATGCCTTCGTGATCCAGAACGAGCGCGGGCGATATTTCTCGGAGGGAAAATACCAGATCCTCGGCTATCCGCGCACGGACGGCTACGACGCCCTGACCTGGATCTCCCAGCAGCCCTGGTCAAACCACAAGGTGGGGACCCTGGGATGCTCCTCTTCGGCGGAGTGGCAGTTGGCGCTGGCGGGTCAGAAGCATCCGGCCCTGGCCGCCATGGTCGCCATGTCGGCCGGCGCCGGGATCGGCCGCGTGGGGCCGTTCGAGGAACAGGGCAACTGGTACACCGGCGGCGTGCCGCGGACGCTGTTCATCCCGTGGCTCTATGGGGTCGACAACCCGTTGCGGCCCACGCTTCCCGCGGGCCTGGACCAGGCGACCCGCGCGCACATCGGAACCTACAACGATCTGGGCGCCGCCAAGCCCAAGGTCGATTGGCCCAAGCGCATCCGCCACCTGCCGATGATCGACATGCTCACCGGTCTTGGCGAGCCGTCCGCCACCTACGAGCAGTTCATCGTCCGCAAGCCGAATGACCCGGCTTGGTTCCAGGGCGGACTCTATCATGACAGCGACGGCTGGAACGTCCCGACCCTGTGGTTCAACGCCTGGTACGACGTGTCGATCGGACCGAATATGGCGCTCTTCAACCATGCGCGGGAGGCCAGCCCGGACTCGCCGGCCGGCCAGAACCAATATGCGGTGATCGCGCCGATGCCGCACTGCCAGTATTTCAACCTGGGTCCGGACACCGTCGTCGGCGAACGGAACATGGGCGACACCAGCTTCGATACCTACGGCGTGATCTTCAGCTGGTTCGACCGTTGGCTGAAGCCCGACGCGGCGGCGGCGTTCCCCGCGACCACCCCGCATGTGCGCTACTACATGATGGGCGAGAACAAGTGGCGCACGGCCGCCGAATGGCCGCCGAAGGCCGCTGCGCCGATGCGGCTCTACCTGCACAGCCACGGACAGGCCAACAGCCTCTATGGCGACGGCAAGCTCTCCGCGGTGGCCCCGACGGCTGGCGAGGTTTCGGATCGCTTCACCTATGACCCGCTGAACCCCGTCCAGACCATCGGCGGCGGCGACTGCTGCAACGGCGGGATGGTGACGGCGGGCGCCTTCGATCAGCGGCTCGTCGAGGCCCGGCAGGACGTCCTCGTCTACACCAGCGATCCGCTGACCGCCCCGATGGACGTGGCCGGCTGGGTGAAGCCCGTCCTGTTCGTCTCCTCCGACGCCAAGGACACCGACTTTGCGGTGAAGCTCGTCGACGTCGCGCCGGACGGTACAGCCTACATCATCGGCGACACCATCCTGCGGGCCCGCTATCGCAACGGGATGGACCACGACGAGCGGATGAAGCCCGGCGAGAGCTATCGGCTGGAACTGACGCCGATGACGACGGGCATCCGCTTCGAGAAGGGGCATCGGATCCGGGTGGAGGTCACCTCTTCGGACTTCCCGAAGTTCGCGCGCAACCTGAATACCGGCGGCGACAACGTCACCGAGGCCCAGGCTGTCGTGGCGCGCAATGTCGTCCACCACGCGCCGGGCCGCGGATCGTTTCTGGAGTTCTCAGTGATCCCCAGCCCGTGACGGCGACGCCAGGTCGGCGCCGCCGTCGGCCAGGGGATCAAGGCTTCAGCTTGTCTTCCAGGAAGCGCACCGTGGCGGTGTCGGCCTTCACCCAGCTGTCGTAGCGAAGGAATTCGTGGATCTCGTTGGGCAGGATCAGCTCTTCGAACGGCGTCCCCTGCGCTGCCAGGCGCCGGGCGATGTCCGTCGTCTGATCGAAGCGGACATTGCGGTCGTCGTCGCCGTGGATGAGCAGGACCGGAGACTTCCATCCCGCGATCGCGGCCTCCGGTGAGCTGTCGAAGGCGCTTTTCATCATCTCGTCGTGGTCGCCTTGCTCGTATCGTTGCGGGCGGCTGGCGAGGCCGGGGGTCAGTGACCAGTCGTGCACGCCGTGGAAATCGACGCCGGCTTTGAAGATGTCACTGTTGCGCGCCAGGGCCTGCGCGGTCAGCAGGCCGCCGTAGGATCCGCCCCAGATGCCGAGGCGGTTGGGATCGACCTGCGGCAAGGCCTGCAGGAAGTGCGCGCCGGCCACGACATCCTGGTACTCGGAATCGCCGGCCAGGCCGGCCTTCTCGGCATGCTGGAAGGCGCGCCCGTAGCCGATGCCGAGGCGATAGTTGACCGACAGCACCACGAAGCCCCGCGAGGCCAGGTATTGGTTCATCGCATAGGCGTGGGTGTAATAGTCCATGTAGGACCAGCCGAGCAGCATCTGCCTGGGCGGGCCGCCGTGGACGAAGACCAGCGCGGGATGCTTCGCCTTGCCGGCCGGCGGCATGAAGAGCTGGCCGTGGACCAGCAGGCCGTCGGGGGCGGTGAAGGTGACCGGCTTCGGCGGGACGAGCCCGTTGGCGGCATAGTCGCCTTCCGGCGTGGTCACTGGATGAGCGCCGTGTCCGTCCGGGTTCGCGATCGTGACACGCAGCGGCATGGTGGGAGTCGACGAGACATAGGCGACCCGGCCATCGGCGAGAGGCGCGGGCGTCCATTCCAGACCGGTCCCGGGGGTCAGCGCTGTCGGTCCCGGACGATCGATCGCCACCCGGAAGATGTGCCGCCGGTCGGTGTCGCCCTCTGCGGCGCCGCTGTTGGCGCTGAACAGCAGAGCTCGGCGGTCCGGCGTCATCGCAACGTGCTCGACCATGAACGGGCCCGGCGTGAGCAGGCTCGCTTCGCCGCCGGCGGCCGGAAGCGAATAGAGGTGAGGCCATCCGTCCATCTCGGCGCGGAAGGTCAGGCGGTCGCCGGCGCCCCACATGAGGAAGAGGCCGCCGGGAACCTCGGGGAAGGAGCCGTTCAGGTCCGTCGGGCTGCGCCACACTGCGCTGGCCGTGCCGTCGGTCGACGAGCCCACCCAGATCGAGAAGGGGTTTGGCGCTTCCACGAGGGACGACGCCAGCGGGCCGGCGATGCCGGCCATGCGCGAGAAGGCGATGCGCTGGCCGTCCGGCGACCAGACCGGATTGCCGTCGAACGCGGTCGCGGGTGCGAGCCAGGTCAACGGATGGTCAGGGCCGCTGTAGACGCCGATGAAGCTGTGGTCGCCCCGGCGCGACACAAACGCTAGCCGCGTCCCGTCCGGGGACCACGCCAACTGGCCAACTCGGCCGCGGTCGTAGAACAGTTTTTTCGGCTTTTCCTTACCTGTGACGTCGGCCGTCCAGACCTGGCCTTCCTTCAGGTAGACGAGCTGGCCTGTGGAGGAGAGCAGGGGCGCTTCGGCGTCCTGCACCAGCCGCACCGGCGCGCCGCCGGCCACTGAGATCCAGATCTCCTTGTGCGGCTGCTCGACCGCCGACGCGGGATTGGGCGGCGGCATGCCGTTCGCCCAGCCGTTGCCCTCACCGCCGCCGCGGGTCCAGGCCAGGATCTTGCCGTCCGGGGAGAAGTTGAGCGCCGCGAGCTCCATGCCGTCGTCCGCCGTTCCGTCGGTAAGGCGGCGGGGGTGGAAGTCAGGCGCTTCGGCGATCCAGATGTTGCGGGCGCCCTTGTGGGTCTCGGTCCACGCAATCCGGTTCCCGGACTCCGAGGCGGTGAGCGCGTCGATGAAGGAATAGTCCATGAACGCCGCGAGCTTCGCCGGCGGCGCTGCGGGAGCGCCCGGTGCGGCGGCCGCGTCCAGGGCGCCGATCATCGCCACGCCGGCGACGAAGGCGAGCAGAGTCTGTTTGAACATTCGCGGTCCCCTCATTGAACTCATCCGTCCGTCCCACGGCCCGCCGACGGACGGGCCGGGGTCTTCTCTCTCTCTATTCCGCGGGCTTCGCCGGCGTGCTGGCTGGCGCGGACGCCGGTTTCGGCGGAAGCCCCGCGTCGAGCTGGTCCCAGTTGAGGATGGCGTTGAAGGCGAGCGCGTAGCTGCCTTGTGTCTGCCACCGCCAGAATGGCCGGAGCGCGAACATCACCCAGTGCCCCTTACGGTCGGGCACGTCGACGATCAGCGCCTTGCGCGTGAGCGCGCCGCCGCCGTTCAGCATGCCGCTCAACAGGATGCGGTCGGCCTGCGCCGGGAACTGCATCACCGTGCGAGGAAACTGGGTGGGTTCGGCCCCATACGAGCGCCGCCGCGGCGCGGCGGCCTCCGCCGACGCGGCCTCGCGGCGATCCTCCGCAGCCGGGGCTGCGGCCGGGTCCGAGCCGGTCCACGGCGACAGGCGCACAGGCGCGGCGTTGGGCGTGACGTTCTGGGCGACCCTCGCGCCGGCGCCGCCGGCGTCCCCGCCGCCGGATCCGCCGGCCGCTACGGTCACGACCGGCGCGTCGGAGAAGTAGATCGGCAGCTCCTTGCCCGCGTAGCCGTAGGCGATGGGGCTGGCCTGGTCGGCGAACTGACCGCGCAGGATGGCGCCCTTGGTGTAGAGTTCGGGCGGGACCGAGGTGCTGACGCCGGTCGCGAGGCCGTAGGTCGCCAGCATCTCCACTGTCATGCCGTCGCCGATCAGCGTCCCACCGGCCTCGACGAACTTCTTCAGCTCGGCCAGGCCATCAATGCCCAGGCCGCCACGGATGTCGTCGCTGGAATCGACGGCGCCCAGGTTCGGGGTCAGCTCGGTCTTCTTGTAGGGGATCGGTACGTCGCCGTTCATGGGGATGCCGGCCATCTGGTCGCGGGCGCTGGAGCCGGCGCTCGGATAGATGATCACGTCGAACTTCCTGCGCAGGTCGCCCAACCGCACCTTGTTGTCCGCCATATAGGTGTAGGGCACGCCGTAGTGGTCGAGCGCCGCGCGCCACCAGCCCTCGTCCTGGGTGTTCAGCCAGGCGTGCAGGTAGCCGATCCGCGGTATCGTCAGGGGGTGGGTCTTCACGTCGGGCGCAGCTGCGACGGCCTCGCCCTTCAGACCCAGGTCGGCGGCGATTTTCTCGACCGCGGCGCGGGGCGCGTTGGGGATGATGAAGGTCCCGGCGGCGTACTGTTTGCCGCCCGCCTCAAACGCCGCCTCGGCGGCCAGCATCTTCACGTCTTTCAGCCGGAAGCGGAAGCTGATCAGCTCGTTGTCGCCGGTGTGGTTGACGAGGATCGTGGAGCCCGCGCCGCTGATCGCCCCTTTAGGGGCCACGTCGGCGGTGAGCAGGGTCATCGGCTGCGTCAGGACGGCGGTGTCGTGCACCGGTTTCAGCGCCACGTTACGCATCAGCTGCATGGTCCAGCCGGTGTCGTCATAGGGCTGTGGATTGCCTGCGGGGTAGTTCTGCAGGGCGAAGTACATATCGGCGAGCGTGCGGTAGGGCTGATCGGCGCGGATCACATAATCGCCCGCCGCCACCTTCACGCCGCCGGCAGTGAAGCCGCCGTCGGCCGTCGAGACCTCCAAGCCCTGGTGGCGCAGATCGTTGATCATGTCGACGACGTTCAGCCTGGCGGTCTGGTCCGCCGGGATCACCCAGGCGTTGATCGGGCCGGTCTTGCCGCCGTCCACGGCGCGTTGGCTCTTGATCCAGTAGGTCTCGAGATAGAGCTCGCGGTCCTTTGCGACCCTGTTCAGCGCGAACAGCATCGCCGACTCCTGGATGTTGGTGTTGTTGCGCGGGCCCCAGGCGATCGAGGGCAGGGGCGGGTTCTGCCGATACCACTCGCGCGAGGTGACTGTGGGCGCGAGCTTCAGCTCCTTCTGGACGTCGGGGCCGTAGCTCTGGACCTCATAGAAGCGGCCAAACGAGTTGTGGGTGTTGGCGATCCAGAACAGGTAGTTGGGCACCCAGCCGTCGTAGAAGCCGTAGGTGAAGACGCCGGGCACCTTGCGTTTGGCCATCTCGCTGAGTTCGGTTTCCGCCAGCAGCCACCACTCGTCGGTGGCCACGGGATCGAGCGAGGGGTTGTAGGGGCCGGTGCCCGTCGAGACGTAGAGGTAGGACTGCGCCTCGTGCAGGTCGTGCAGCACCGTCGGGTGCCATTCGAGCACGCCTTGGGTGATGGTCTGGGTGAGCTTCAGGTACTGGCCCATGCCGTCGCGATTGTCGTCGTGGGCCACGTACTTGCCCCAATACATCGGCGGCGGCTTCGGCTTGCCGGTCTTCTTCCCGTAGTAGTAGGTGTCGACCACCTTCTCCCGGCCGTCGACCTCCACCACCGGCGTCATGAAGACGATCTCGTTGTTGCGGATCTGCTGGATGAACGGGGTCTCTTCAACGGCCAGCCGGTAAGCCAGCTCGATCAGCATCTCCGGTCCGCCGGTTTCCGTGGAATGGATGCCGGCGGTGATCCAATAGAGCGGCTTGGCGGTCTTGATCAGCCGCTTGGCGTCTTCCGGCGAGGTCTTGCGCGGATCGCCGAGCGCGGCCAGCGCGGCCTTGTTGACGTCGAGGGTCTTGAGCGTCGCCTCATCGGCGATGGCGATGACAAACTGATCACGACCTTCCTCAGTGGTCCCCATCTTCCAGAAGCGCACCCGCGGCGAGGTCCTGGCCAGCTCCTGGTAGTAGCGCTCGATGTCCTTGGCGTAGGTCAGCTCGCCGGGCGTGCCGGGGATGCGGCCGAAGAACTTCAGCGGCGAGG
>NZ_SSMZ01000256.1 GCF_004799395.1 Phenylobacterium sp. | reverse complement strand
GCCAACCGACGCCGACATCGACGCGGCCATGACCAACATCTGCCGCTGCGCCACCTACACGCGCATCCGGGCTGCGATCAAACAGGCCTCCGGCCAGAAGGTGAAGGCGTAGGCTCATGACCCTCGAAATCACCGGCGCCTCGCGGCGCGACGTCCTGAAGGCCTCCGTCGTCGGCGGCGGCCTGGTGCTGTCCTTCTCCATCGCCCCGAAGGCGGGCGCCGCCGAGGGCGCCGGCGCCCAGGCGCTGAACGCCTATGTGCGCATCGCGCCCGACGGCATCGTCACCATCATGGGCAAGAACCCGGAGATCGGTCAGGGCATCAAGACCAGCCTGCCGATGATCATCGCCGAGGAACTGGATGTCGCCTGGGAGAACGTCCGCATCGAACAGGCCGACAACGATCCCAAGCTCTACGGCCGCCAGTTCGCCGGCGGCAGCATGGCGACCCCGCTGAACTGGGACGACCTGCGCAAGGTGGGCGCCGTCGCCCGCGCCATGCTGGTCAACGCCGCGGCGACGGCGTGGAACTGCCCGTCCGGCGACTGCAAGACCGACGCGGGGCACGTGATCCACGTCTCCACGGGCCGCAAGGCCTCCTACGGCTCGCTCGCCGGCCAGTGCGCCGGCGTGGCCGCGCCCGATCCCAAGACGATCGCGCTGAAGGACCCCAAGACCTACAAGATCATCGGCAAGGCCAAGCAGCAGTACGACACCGCAAAGATCGTCAGCGGCCAGCCGCTATTCGGCATCGACGTGCGCGTGCCCGGGATGCTCTACGCGACCTACGAAAAGGCGCCGGTGTTCGGGGCCAAGGTGGCCAGCGCCAACCTGGACGCCGCGCGCGCCGTTAAGGGCGTGAAGAAGGCGTTCGTCGTCGACGGCGGCGCGGACCTGTCCGGCCTGCTGCCCGGCGTGGCGGTGGTCGGCGACAGCTGGTGGGCGGCGCGCAAGGGCCGCAACGCGCTCAATACGCAGTGGGCGGATCATCCGACCTCCAAGCAGTCGAGCGCGGATTACGACAAGCGGGCCCTGGAGCTGAACGCCGGCCCGCCGATGACCAGCCTGCGCAAGGACGGTGACGTCGACGCAGCCCTGGCCGGCGCGGCGCACAAGGTGGAAGCCGCCTATTCCTATCCCTTCATCTCCCACGCCCCGCTGGAGCCGCAGAACACCACGGCCCAGTTCAAGGACGGCAAGCTGGAGATCTGGTCCCCGACCCAGAACCCCGAGCCGGGCCGCCAGCTCTGCGCCAAGACCCTCGGTATCAAGCCGGAGGACATCACCGTCCACATGACCCGCTGCGGCGGCGGCTTCGGGCGCAGGCTCTCCAACGACTATATGGTCGAGGCGGCCTGGATCGCGCGCGAAACCGGGGCCCCGGTGAAGCTCCTGTGGACGCGTGAAGACGACATGCACCACGACTTCTACCGGCCCGCCGGCTACCACTTCTACAAGGGCGGCGTGGATGCGGCCGGCAATTTGGTGGCCTGGCAGGACCATTTCGTGACATTCGGCGAGGGCGACAAGGTCGCCTCCAGCGCCGGCATGGGCGCGACGGAGTTCCCCAGCCGTTTCGTGCCCAACTGCCGGATCGACCAGTCGACGATCTCGACCGGCGTGCCTACCGGGCCGTTGCGGGCGCCGGGCTCCAACGCCCTGGCCTTCGTCAACCAGAGCTTCATCGACGAGCTGGCGCATGCGGCGGGCGCCGACCCGCTGGCCTTCCGCATGAGGCTCCTGGGCGATAAGCCGATGGTGGGCGAGGGACCGTCCAGCTACAACGCCGGGCGGATGAAGGGCGTGCTGGCCGCCGTCGAACAGATGAGCGGCTGGAAGGATCGCGCCAAGTTGCCCCAGGGCAGCGGCATGGGCGTCGCCTTCCACTTCAGCCACCTGGGCTACTTCGCCGAGGTTGTGCAGGCCGCGGTCTCCAAGGAGGGCGCGATCAAGATCGAGAAGGTCTGGGTGGCCGCCGACGTGGGCCGCCAGATCATCAATCCGGCGGGCGCCATGAACCAGGTGCAGGGCGCGGCGCTGGAGGGCATCAGCCACGCGCTCTACCAGAAGATCACCATCAAGAACGGCGCGGCGACCCCCAGCAACTTCGCGGAATACCGCTTGCTGAAGATGGCCGACGCGCCGCCGGTGGAGGTCAAGTTCGTGATGACCGACTATTCGCCGACCGGCCTGGGCGAACCCGCCCTGCCGCCGGTGATCCCGGCGCTCTGCAACGCCATCTTCGCCGCAACGGGCAAGCGGATCCGGTCCCTGCCGATCGATACGACGCAGCTGAAGGCGTAGGGGCGCATAAATCCTCCCCTAAGGGGAAGGGGCGCGAAGCGCCGGAGGGGGCTTGCCCCGCCGAGCCTGCGACAGCCGACGTCCCCAACGCCGGAGGGGAAACCCCCTCAGTCAGCTTCGCTGACAGCTCCCCCTGTGGGGGAGCACCTTGTGGGCGCGATGCTTGCAACGGCATGATGTCCCCCGAGGCGGCGGCAGACCGTCCGTCGAACGGGGACGTCACGTGCAGAAGCTTCTGATCGCCAACCGGGGCGAGATCGCCATCCGCATCGCGCGCACCGCCGCGGAGATGGGGATCGCCACGGTGGCGGTGTTCTCCGAGGACGACGCGGCCTCGCTGCACACTCGCAAGGCGGACCAGGCGGTCGGCCTGAAGGGGTCCGGTCCGGCGGCCTATCTCGACATCGCCCAGGTGGTCGCCGCGGCCCAGGCCGAGGCGTGCGACGCCGTGCACCCGGGCTATGGGTTCCTGTCTGAGAACGCCGCCTTCGCCCAAGCCTGCGCTGACGCCGGCCTGACCTTCGTCGGGCCCACGCCTGAGACGCTCTCACTGTTCGGCGACAAGGGCCGGGCCCGGGCCCTGGCGCAGCAATGCGGCGTACCGGTGCTGGCCGGCACCGACGGGCCGACCACGCTGGCCGAGGCCCTCGCCTTCTTCGATGGGCCAGCCGCCGGCGCGGCAATGGTCAAGGCGGTGGCCGGAGGCGGCGGACGCGGCATGCGGCCGGTGACGTCCACGGACGAGCTGGAAGCCGCCTTCGAGCGGTGCGCGTCGGAGGCCAAGGCCGCCTTCGGAAATGGCGACCTCTATATGGAACGCTTCCTGCCCCACGCGCGGCACATCGAGGTGCAGATCGTCGGCGACGGCGTCGAGGTGAGCCACCTTTGGGACCGCGAGTGCAGCCTGCAGCGCCAGCGCCAGAAGCTGGTGGAGATCGCTCCGGCCGATGTCCTGCCGATGGCGCAGCGCGAGGCGCTGTTCGCCGCCGCCGTCAGCCTGGGCCGGGCCGCGGATTACCGGAGCCTCGGGACCATGGAGTTCCTGGTTGACGGCGAGAGCTTCGTCTTCATCGAGGGCAACGCGCGGCTGCAGGTGGAGCATACGGTCACCGAGGAGATTACCGGCCTGGACCTGGTCAGGGTTCAGCTGCAGGTCGCAGATGGGCGGTCGCTGGCAGACCTCGGGCTGACGCAGGCGGAGGTTCCGGCCCCGCGCGGGCATGCGGTGCAGGTGCGGATCAATCTGGAGACCATGGCGGCGGACGGCTCGGCGAAGCCGGCGGGCGGAGTGCTGACCGCCTTCGAGCCGCCGTCGGGGCCGGGGGTCCGGGTGGACGGGTTCGGCTACGCCGGCTACCGCACCAGCGCGCGGTTCGACAGCCTGCTGGCCAAGGTGATCGTCCATGCCGGCGCCGGCGGTCTGGAACGCGCCGTGGCAAAGGCCTACCGGGCGACGAGTGAGTTCCGCCTCGAGGGCTCGGCCAACAACATCGCCTTCCTGCAGCACCTTCTGGCTCGCCCGGAGGTGGCGGCGGGTGACGTGCATACCCGTTTCATCGACGCTCACATCGCCGAGCTGGTCGGCGGCGCCGAGTCGCACCGCAAGCTCTATTTCGACGCGCCCGCGAAGGGCGCCGCGGCGCCTCAGCGAGTCGGCTATCAGATCGACGCCGTCGATCCCCTGGCGGTTTTGGCGCTGGGCAAGCAGGAACTCGAGCAGCACACGGAAGATCGAGAATCCGAGGGGGCCGAAGGGACCAAAGCGCTCCGCGCGCCGCTCCAGGGGACGGTGATCGGCATCTTGGTGGTGGTGGGCGTCGAGGTGCGCGCCGGCCAGCCGCTGATGATCATGGAATCCATGAAGATGGAGCATGTCATCGCCGCGGAGGTCTCGGGCATTGTGCGGCAGGTGGCTGTGGTGACCGGCGAAACGGTGTTTGAGGGCCACCCCCTGGCCTTCATCGAGGAAGCTGAGGTCGCGGGCGGCGCCGGCGGCGAAGAAGAGGCGATCGACCTCGATTTCATTCGCCCTGACCCGGCCGAGGTAATGGCGCGCCACGAACTGACGCTCGACGCCGCCCGTCCCGAGGCCGTCGCGCGGCGGCGTAAGACCGGCCAACGCACCGCGCGCGAGAACGTCGAGGACCTGGTCGATCCGGGAAGCTTCGTCGAGTATGGCCCCTTGGTGGTGGCCGCCCGCCGGCGTCGACACAGCCTGGACGAGCTGGTCAAGACCACCCCCGCCGACGGCATGATCATGGGCTGGGC
>NZ_SSMZ01000255.1 GCF_004799395.1 Phenylobacterium sp. | reverse complement strand
GGCCAGCACCTGGTAGCTGATGCCGGGCAGGGCGACGGTCGCGCCCGAAGGACCTTGGGCGAGAGCGGCGTGGACGAGCCCCAGGCCGGCGGCGAGGGCCATGGTCAGCGTCTGGGCGAAGGCGGAAAGGGAGCGGCGCATCGCCCGACTATAGGCGGTTTGCGCCCCATCTCCACAGCCGCCCCGGATGGGACTACCGTCCATGCGTCGAGTCCGCGCCAGGATGGGCCGGACAGCCAACGGGAGGCTTACATCACATGAAACTCAGGACCATCGGCTTGGCGTTCGTCGCCACCGCGTTCATGGCGGGCGCGGCTCTTGCCCAGTCTGGCACCATGCAGCCCATTCCGAATCCGCCGGAAAAGGCCAAGGCCGTGCATCACAAGAAGAAGGCCAAGCCGGCCGCCTCGGCCGACACGGCCAAGCCCGCCGACGCCGCCAAGCCGGCGACCCCGGCCAAGAAATAGGACTTAAGGCTTTAGGACGGCGTCGCCCTCTCCCCTTTTCGCGGGGAGAGGGTTTGGCGCGTAGGGTCTAGGCCGCGTTCGCCGCGCCGACGATCCGGCGACGCGCACGGATCAGGGCGCCGGCGCCGCCGAAGCCCATCATCATCAGCGCCCAGGAGGCGGGCTCCGGCACGGTCGCGCCGGCCAGCGCGAACGACAGAGTGCCGGCGAACGAGCCGTTGCCGCCGCTGGTCCCGCTGACCACCACCGTCTGCGGCCCGTTGGTCACCGGCACGCCGACGAGCGAGCGGAACTCCACCTGACCGGTCGAGCCGATGTTGAACTGCTGGCCGTTGAAGGTCACCGAGGTGAAGTCGATGTTGTTCATCTGATCGGAGGTGAATTCCGAGGAGATGGTGGCGCCGCCAACGCCGGTGGGCATGTTGAAGGTGAAGGTGTCGGTGAAGGCGCCGCTGGCGAGCCCGGTGTCCCCAAACATGCCGGAGAAGGAGCCGTCAGGCGCCGGAGGGTCGAAGGTGATGGATTGGGTCGCTGATGCTTGAGATGCAGCAGCCAGCAAGGCCGCAGCCACAGTGGCGGCGATAACAACAGATTTCATGGTCCAGCCTCTCGGGAAGAATATCCCTCGCCGCGCCAAACCAATGGTTGTGGCCATGGTTCCGTATATTCAGACCTTTCAATGGATGAGGTCCGGGCTTTTCTACGGTAACGCTGTCGGAAAGCCACAGGGTTCGGCCTTGGGTCACGGCCTCAGGTCCGCAGGATTCACCACTTTTGGCGGTATCGCCCGGCCAAACCCCGGGCTCAGCCGCGCATCACCGCCTCGTGCTTCTCGAAGCTCTGTTTGGACAGCGGCCCCAGCGACCCGATGATCGGTTTGATCTGGTCGGCGCCGTCCACCATGAAATCGAAGGCGGCGTGGCGGGCTTCGGCCTGGATCGCCCGCTGGGCGGCCAGTTCGCGCCGCATCGGATCGTCCTCGGCCAGACCGCTGGCCGCGCCGTCGAGTATGCCGATCTGCTCGGCGGCGTCGGTCACCCCGTCCAGCGCCAGGGTGATCCGCACCATCAGCCCATGGATCTGGGCGCGCGTCGTCGGGTCGCGCAGGTCGTAGAGCTGTTCGCGGTTGCGGTCGTAGGTGTCGGTCTCGCGCCGCACCCCGCGCAGCAGGCGCATGGTGAAGGGCCCGTAGGGATCGCCCCGCCCGCGCGATTCGTTGGCGATCCGGGTGATCAGCTCCAAGGCCGTCAGGATCTCGCCGAACAGCAGCGCGGCGCTGCGTTCGCGCTCCCGCCTGCGCAGGATGCCCTCCATTTGCGTCGCCGCGAAGCCGCCGACGGTCGCCAGCATCGCGCCGATCACCACTGACCAGAGTGTCGCTGCGCTCTCGCTCACGCCCCGAAGCCTTCCCCGCTTTCCTGCCGCCACCGTAGGGGCGGTTCAGCCGGCGCGCCAGTTGCGCGCTTCGCCGGCGGGCTCGCCGCGCGGGTCCTGGAAGGCAGGACCGTCGATGGCGTGGCCAAGGGGGAGCCAGGCGGCGGACGGCGCGACGCGATCCGGCGTTTCCCGGCCGGCCGGGCGCACGCTAGGCTGCCGGCATGACGCGCATGATCGCCAGGAGCCACGATGCCGACGCCTGATGCGCCGTGGTCGGTGGCGTGGAGCGGAGAGACGGCGTTCCGGCTGCAGCCGTCGCGGGACTTCCCGGGCATGACCGAGCTTGACCAGCAGCAGGCCCCGGGTGTCGGCGAGCCGCTGTTCGCCGCCGTGCATGTCACCCGCCAGCGGCGCGGCATGGTCGACCTCTTGTGCCATGTGTGCGGCCGGCCGACGACGAGACACGACCGCAATATCTTCCCGGTGGCGTCGGGCGGCCTGGTGACCCTGCAGGACGGCTCACAGCAGTATGGATGCAACGTGCCGCCCATCCATCGCGCCTGCGCGACACGTGCGCTGAACGCCTGCCCGCACCTGTCCAGACTGGCGGAGCGACCCTTGCGGTGCTCCGCGGACGAAGGGCGGCTCATCCATCGCACCGACGTCACCCCCGGCCTGGAGGCCCTGGCCAAGACCTTGCCCGTGGGCCTTGAGGTCATCTTCTCCTGCTACCGCCTCTACGGACCCGAGTTCACAGCCCAGGTGATCGCCGCGCGGGAAGACTGGGACCGCAAGACCCTGGCGCGGAGACGCGGCGCGGCCTGAGCGCCGGCCCTCGCCCCGAACCGGCGGTCAGATCCAGCGCGCCGCGGCGTCGGCGGTGTCCTCGGGCTGGGTGTTGAAGGCGATGGGCGTGTTGGGCGCGGCCTGGCGCACGGCGTTCACCACCGCCTCGAACAGGGTCGTGCTCTTCGGCGGCAATCGCAGGCCGCCCCCGATCACCACGCAGTCATAGGCGGCCTTGCCCAGTTGCGCCGCCACGGTCGGCGCGGCGGTCTCGTCGGGCGGGATCATGCACAGGTCCGACTCCCAGCCGCGCTCGGTCATGCTGGCCGTGGCGATCTTGATGCCCGCCTGGATCTTCTCGGCGTTGAACCCCGGCGGCAGCGCCGGATCGGAGAAATCCACGGTCTCAGGGATCTGGCCGACGAACAGGACCCGGGTCATTTGCGTCTCCTGGCGGCGCCGCACCTGGGCGACCCGCTCTGGCCATGCAAGCGGAGGCCAGCGGCAAGAGGTTCCCGGCTATCGCCCTGTCGAGGGCGCCAGCCACATGGCCAGCCGCGCCCACAGCAGCGGCCCCATGAGCGCCGGCGGAAATCCCCGATAGGCCGGAATGTCGTCGGGCGGCGTCACCCCGGCCGGCAGGCTGTCGATCTTGGTCCTGAAGCGCACGGGCGGCGCGCCATCTGGGAAGCGGGCGCGATAGACCGACGTCCACCAGCCCGGGCCGAACTTCAGGTACATCCCCGAGTTGCAGCAGGTGGCCACGAACCGGGTCGTCGGCGCGCCCTCCGAAAGCTTGATCCCCTCCAGCGCCTCGGCCCCGGTCTCGCAGACGAACCGGTCATTGCGGTAGGTCAGGTACGGGGTTCCCCCGAACGCGTCGCGGATCGGCGCGGCGCCCGGCAACGCCTCGATCATCCGGCCGCCGGCCTGGCAATCAGTGCAACAGCAGGCCGCGACCGCGATCGGCTCGCCGACGACCCTCAGCCGAACGCGCCCGCAGGCGCACGATGCATGCTGCTCGATCATGGTCTCTCCCGGTCTACCCCGCGCGTCGGCGATGACAAGGCTTGGAGCGCATCAAACGCGCGGGCGAGGTGGGCGTCCAGGCCCGAGCTGGGGTCGGCGAACCAGGCGCTCGCGGCGTAGCCGAAGGCCGCCATCCCCACCTGGGCCGCCAGGGTCGCCACGCCCTTTTCGACGCCGCGCCGGCGCAGGGCCTCGGCCAGGGCCTCGATCAGGCCGGCCGTCTTGGTCAGCACGCGTTCCTGCAGCGCCGGCGTCTGGGCGATCACCGCCCGGCGCGGCTCGGTCACCGGCCGATTGGCCTCCAGCAGCCCCTGCACCGAGCCGAACGCGCAGATCAGCGCGCCCATGGGATCCAGATCCTTCGGCGCCGCCACGACCGCATCGCTCAAGGTGGCGCGGAACGCCTCTTCCCTGTCGAAGAACACCTCCCGCCTGTCCGGGAAGTGCCGGAAGAAGGTCCGTTCGGTGACCCCGGCCTGACGGGGTCTCCCGCGCCGGATTCGTCCTTCACCTCCAGGTTGCGACCGGGGTGTTGCAGGCAGATGGCCGCCGTTGCCTTCCCTGCAAAGAACCCCGCCGACGTCTCCGCCGGCGGGGCCACCTCAATTGAGGCCTGAGTCCTAGTACCCCTGGATCCGCGCGTAGCGGTCCCGGTGGAACGCCTGGTTGCCGAAGGCGGCTTCGGCCGCCCGGGCGCGCTTCAGATAGAAGCCCGCGTCATGGGCGTCGGTCATGCCGATGCCGCCGTGCATCTGGACCATTTCGTTGGAGACTAGGTGGAAGGTGTCGCCCATCTTGGCCTTGGCGAGGCTGACCAGCTCCGGCACGTCGGGGCTGTCGGCGTCGATGGCGGCCAGCGCGGCTTCCACCGCCGAGCGCGACAGTTCCAGGTCGGTGAACATCTTGGCCGCGCGGTGCTGCAGCGCCTGGAAGGAGCCGATCACCTGGCCGAACTGCACGCGGACCTTCAGGTAGTCGAGCGTGGTCTCGAAGGCCTGGACGGCGCTTCCCAGCATCTCGGCGGCGACGCCGGCGCGGGCGCGGTCGAGGACCTTTTCCACGAGCGCCGCGCCGCCAGTGAGCGGCTCGGCGGCGGCGTCCTTGAACTCGATGTTGGCAGCGCCTCTGGAGTCGGCCAGCGACAGCTTGTGGCGGCTGACGCCCGGGTCATTGGCCTTCACCAGATAGAGGCCGACGCCGTCGGCGCCCTTGGCAGAGACCACCAGCACGTCGGCGGCCATGCCCTCCAGCACGAAGGTCTTCTTGCCGGTGATCTTGCCGCCCTTGAATTCGGCGGCGACTTTCTCGGGGTTGTGGTGCGGGCCCTCGTCGATGGCGAGCGCGCCGACCGCCGTGCCCTCGGCGATCCTCGGCAGCCATTCCGACTTCTGCGCGTCGGAGCCACCCAGGATCAGGGCAGAGGCCGCGGCCAGACCGGACGACAGGAGCGGGGAGGCCGTCAGCGTGCGGCCTAGCTCTTCCAGGATCAGGCCCAAGGAGAGGTAGCCGAAGTTGGAGCCGCCATATTCCTCCGGGATGATCACCCCGGCCCAGCCCATCTCTGCCATCTCGTTCCAGGCGGTGACGTCGTAGCCCAGCTCGGCGCCGCTATCGCGCATCTTGCGGAAGGCGGTGACCGGGGACTTTTCCTGCACCCAGCTCTTGGCTGCGTCGCGCAGCATGCTCTGTTCTTCGCTCAGAACGGCCATGTCGTTTTTCCTCGTGAAATTCGTGTTGTTCTTGAAATGGGGTTCAGTGGTTTTGCGTCAGGTCGGGCAGGCCCAGGATGCGCTTGCTCACGATGTTCGACTGCACCTCCTGGGAGCCGCCGAAGATCGTGAAAGCCTTGCCGAACAGCCATCCCCGCACGGCCTCCAGCTCGTCCTTGCTGAAGTCCTCGCCCTCCCAGCCCAGGCCCTGGTGGCCCATGATCTCCAGCGTCATCTCGTGACGTTCCTGGATCAGCTGGGTGCCGGCGTTCTTCATGATCGAGGTGGCGCTGGAGGGGCCGGCGTTGCCCTTGCTCTCCATCATCGCCCGGATCGCCGTCTGCTGGAAAGCGCGCCAGTTGATGGCGTTGTTGACCAGCCGGGTGCGCAGATCGCTGTCGGCGATCCGGCCCTTGTCGTCGACGCCGACGTAGTCCTTGGCCAGCTGCTCCAGCGACTTGCCGCCACCGCCCAGCCCGCCGCCGGCGCCGGTGAGGCCCGAGCGTTCGTGCTGCAGCAGGCGCTTGGCGATGGTCCAGCCGCCGTTCAGGGGACCCACCAGGTCCTTCTTCTCGGCGCGCGCATTAGTGAAGAAGGTCTCGCAGAAGGGCGATGAGCCGGCGATCAGCTTGATCGGCCGGACCTCGACGCCGGGCTGATGCATCGTGAAGAGGACGAAGGAGATGCCTTCGTGCTTCTTGGCGGTGTCGGTGCGCACCAGGCAGAAGCACCAGTCGGCGTATTGCGCGCCGCTTGTCCAGATTTTTTGGCCATTGATTTCAAAGTGATCGCCTTTGTCCTCGGCCTTCGTCTGCAGGCTGGCGAGGTCCGATCCAGCGCCCGGTTCGGAGAAGCCCTGGCACCACTGGATCTCGCCCTTGACGATCGGCGGGATGTGCTCGCGCTTCTGGTCCTCGGTGCCGTATTCCAAGAGCGTCGGGCCGAACATCATCACGCCCATGCCGCCGATCGGGTTGTAGGCCCCGGCGCGGTTCAGCTCCTGCTGGATGACCCGGGCCTCGCCGCCCGAGAGGCCGCCGCCGCCATAGGCCGCCGGCCAGGTGGGGACGCCCCAGCCCTTGTCGCCCATGGCCTTGCGCCAGGCTTCCTGGTCGGCCGAGGGCTTGGGGCGCTCCTCCCCCATCATCGGGTTGGGCTTGCCCTTCAGCGCGGCGGGGAAGTTGGCCTCGATCCACCCCCGCGCCTCCGCGCGGAAGGCCTCAAGGTCCGTACCGCCAAAATCAGCCATTCAAATCCGCTCCCTAAAATTCCGCCGCCCAATCGTCCTTCTCCCCCAGGAGAAGGTGTCAGCGACGCTGACGGATGAGAGGCCGCCTCCGCTCTCCGCATTGGGGCCCGTCCGCCAGCTTCGTCGTCCTGAAGAACCCCTCATCCGACCTCCTTCGGAGGCCACCTTCTCCCCGAGGAGAAGGCTACACGGCGGGGTTCCCCAACTTATCGCCGATACCCTATCGCGCCTGCGTCGCCTCCGGCAAACCCAGGATGCGCTTGGAGATGATGTTCGACTGCACCTCCTGGCTGCCGCCGGCGATGGTGCCGGACTTGCCGCGCAGCCACGCTCGCGTCGTGCCAAGCTCGTCGTCGCTGTAGGCCGCGCCGGTCCAGCCCAGGCCCTGGGCGCCCAGGATCTCGACGGCCAGCTCGGCCCGCTCCTGGCGCACCCAGGAGCCGACGTTCTTCAACACCGACGACACCGCGCTCGGCCCCGAGTTCGAGCGGTTCTCGACCGCCGCCCGCTGGCCGGTGAGCTGGAAGGCCCGGGCCTCCATCAGGTGCCGAGTCAGGCGCGTGCGCAGGTCCGGATCGGCCAGCCGTCCGGTCTCATCGACGCCCACGTAGGTCCGCGCCAACTCGTCCAGGGCCGGCCCCGGCACATTGCCCGGCCCCGCCGCGCCCGGCGCCGCGTTGGCGCCGGAGATGCCTTGCCGCTCGTGCTGCAGCAGCCGCTTGGCGATGGTCCAGCCGCCATTCAGCGGCCCCATCAGGTTCTCCTTCGGCACCTTCACGTCGGTGAAGAAGGTCTCGCAGAAGGGCGTGGCGCCGTTGATCAAGAGGATCGGCCGCGGCTCGACCCCCGGGCTCTTCATGTCGATCAGCAGGAAGCTGATCCCCTCGTGCTTCTTCGACGGGTCGGTGCGCACCAGGCAGAAGCACCAGTCGGCCAGATGGGCGCCTGAAGTCCAGATTTTCTGGCCCTGCACCAGCCAGTGGTCGCCCATGTCCGTGGCCTTGGTCGAAAGGCCCGCCAGGTCCGATCCGGCGCTGGGCTCGGAGAAGCCCTGGCACCAGCGCAGCTCGCCCCTGACGATCGGCGGGATGTGACGGCGCAGCTGCTCCTCGGCGCCGTATTCCAGGAGCGTGGGCCCAAACATGATCACGCCCATGCCGCCGATCGGATTGGGCGCGCCGATGGCCGCCATCTCCTCGGCCAGCACGCGGGCCTCGGCGCGGGAGAGGCCGCCGCCGCCATATTGCGGCGGCCAGGTGGGCGTGCCCCAGCCCTTGGCGCCCATGCGCTCCTTCCACAGCGCCACGTCGCCGGTGGGCTTGGCCGAGGTCTCGGTCTCGATCACCGCGCTCGCGTCGCACCGCAAGGATTGCGGGAAGTTTTCCTCGAGCCACGTCCGCGCCTCGCTGCGGAAGCCCTCCAGGTCCTGTCCTCCGAAGTCGGCCATTTTAAACTCCGCTCATCCCCGCGAAGGCGGGGACCCAAGCTGAATCTGAAATCATCCGCCCTGGCTCCCACACCCGACTCGGCTTGGGTCCCAGCCTTCGCGGGGATGAGCGGGTGGGGTGCTATGAATTCTGCGTCGTGTCCGGCAGGCCCAGGATGCGCTTGGAGACGATGTTCGACTGGATCTCTTGGCTGCCGCCGAAGATCGTGGTGGCCTTGCCCGAGAGCCATGTGCGCACCGCCTCGCGCTCCTCGCGGGAGAAATCCTCGCCGTCCCAGCCGAGCCCTTGCGCGCCCATGATTTCCAGCGTCAGCTCGGCCTTTTCCTGGCCGATCCAGGTGCCGGAGTTCTTCATCACCGAGGTGGTGGCGCTGGGATTGATGTTGCCCTTCGCCTCGGCCGCGGCGCGGGCCAGGGTCAGGCCATGGGCCTTGGCGTCGATCTGGTGCCTGGCGATCCGCGTGCGCAGATCGGCGTCGGCGATCCGGCCCTTGTCGTCCAGGCCGACGTACTTCTTGGCCAGCGAGACCACGTCCTGGCCTGCCATCATCCGTCCGCCGCCCTGACCGGAGCGCTCGTGCTGCAAGAGCCGCTTGCCCACCGTCCAGCCGCCGTTCAGCGGCCCGACCATGTCGTCCTTCTCGGCGCGCGCGGCGGTGAAGAAGGTCTCGCAGAAGGGCGAGGTGCCGGCGATCAGCTTGATCGGCCGCGTCTCGACCCCAGGCTGATGCATGTTGATCAGCACGAAGGAGATGCCCTCATGCTTTTTCGACGTGTCGGTGCGCACCAGGCAGAAGCACCAGTCGGCCCATTGCGCGCCGCTGGTCCAGATTTTTTGGCCGTCAATTTGCCAGTGGTCGCCCATGTCGACGCACTTGGTCTGCAGGCTCGCCAGGTCCGATCCGGCGCCGGGCTCGGAATAGCCCTGGCACCAGCGCAGCTCGCCGCGGACGATGGGCGGGATGTGGCGGCGCTTCTGCGCCTCGGTGCCGTATTCCAGCAGCGTCGGGCCGAACATCGAAGTGCCCATCCCGGCCACCGGGTTCTCCGCGCCGATGCGGGCCATCTCCTGCAGCAGGACGCGCGCCTGGGCGCCGGAAAGCCCGCCGCCGCCGTATTCCGTCGGCCATGTCGGCGCGCCCCAGCCCTTGTCGGCCATCCGCTGCTTCCACAGCTTGCCGTCGGCGCTGAGCGCCTCGCCGCCCGGGATCATCGCCATCGGGGCGTTGGCCAGCGACTTGGGGAAGTTGGCTTCTAGCCACTCGCGCGCTTCGGCGCGGAAGGCGTCCAGATCGGAGCCGCCGAAATCGGCCATCTATAATTCTCCCTAAATATTTAGTCTTTTCATTGGCTTATAGTATAGCCTAACACGAAAATGCGTCAGGTTGGAGTCTCCCGTTACTTGGGGTCGGGAAGCCCCAGGACACGCTTCGACACGACGTTCAGATTGATCTCCGAGGTGCCGCCCTCGATCGAGTTGGCCTTGGACCGCAGCATCACCCGCGGCGCGGAAAGTTCGGCGGCGGAATAGCCCTCGCCGGCCCAGCCCAGCGCCTGATGGCCCATGGCCTCGCAGATCAGTTCGTTGCGGTCCTGGGCGATCTTGGCGCCGGCGTATTTCATGATCGAGGTGGCCGCGCTGGGCCCCTGGTTCGACTTGGCCTCGTCGGCCGCCCGGCGCACGGTGAGCTGGAAGCTGCGGGTTTCCATCAGATGCTCGGTGATCCGCCGGCGCAGGTCGCCCTCGGCGATCCGGCCCTGGTCGTCCAGGCCCACATAGTCCCGCGCGGCCTCGACGACGGTCGGCAGCGGGACCGCCTGGCCGATGTTGCCGCCGCCCAGCCCCGCCGAGATATTGTCCCGCTCGTGCTGCAACAGCCGCTTGGCGATCGTCCACCCGCCGTTCAGCGGCCCCCAGAGCTGATCCTTCGGGACCTTCACATCGGTGAAGAAGGTCTCGCAGAACGGCGAGGTCCCGTTAATCAGCAGGATCGGCCGCGTTTCCACGCCCGGCGCCTTCATGTCGATGAGCAGGAAGGAGATGCCCTCATGCTTCTTGGTCGTGTCGGTGCGCACCAGGCAGAAGCAGCGATCGGCGAAATTCGCGCCCGAGGTCCAGATCTTGGAGCCGTTCACCAGCCAGTGGTCGCCCTTGTCCTCGGCGCGGGTCTGCAGGCCCGCGAGGTCGGAGCCCGCGCCCGGCTCGGAATAGCCCTGGCACCAGCGCACCTCGCCCTTGATGATCCCCGGCAGGTGCTGGGCCTTCAGGTCCGGCGAGCCGTACTCGATCAGCGTCGGGCCGAACATCATCACGCCCATGCCGCCGATCGGATTGCGGGCGCCGATCTTGGCCATCTCCTCGTGCAGGACGCGGGCCTCCTGACGCGAGAGGCCGCCGCCGCCGTATTCCGCCGGCCAGGTGGGCGTGCCCCAGCCCTTCTCGCCCATGGCCTTGCGCCAGGACCGGGCGTCGCCGCTCTCGTCGTCAGCCACGCCCGCCGCCAGCGGGGCCTGCAGCGCAGGATTGCGCCTGAAGGCTTCGGGGAAGTTCGCTTCGAGCCATGACCGGGCTTCGGCCCGGAAGGCCTCGGTGTCGCCGCCAAAATCCGCCATCGAAATCTCGCCTTGGAAAACGTCAGAACCCGTCGAGGACCCGGCCGAAATAGGCCGCGCCCCCTATTCGCTATTTGGGATCGGGAAGCCCGAGCACCCGCTTCGACACCACGTTCAGATTGATCTCCGAGGTGCCGCCTTCGATCGAATTGGCCTTGGCGCGCAGCCAGCCGCGCACGGCCAGCCGTTCGGCCTCGCTGAATCCATCGCCGCTCCAGCCCAGGCCCTGGTCCCCCATGGCCTCGACCATCAGCTCCGAGCGTTCCTTGGCGAACTCGGCCGCCGCATATTTGATGATCGAGGTCGCAGCACTCGGCCCGTTCGCCGCGCGGCTCTCCGCCGCCGTGCGGCCGATGGTTTGCCGCAAGGCCTGGAAGTTCATCTTGTTGAGCGTGATCCGCTGGCGCAGGTCCGCGTCCGCCAGCCTGCCGTCCTCCAGGCCCACATACTGCTTGGCGATCTCACCCAGGTCGCCGGACGACCCGCCCGCGCCGATGCCGCCTTCGCCGAAGCCGGCGGAGATGTTCTGGCGCTCGTACTGCAAGAGCCGTTTGGCGATCTCCCAGCCCCCGTTGAGCTTGCCGACCAGATTGCCCTTGGGAATCTTCACGCCGGTGAAGAAGGTCTCGCAGAACGGGCTCTCGCCGCTGATCAGCTTGATTGGCCGGGTCTCGACGCCCGGCAGGCGCATGTCGATCAGCACGAAGGAGATGCCCTCGTGCTTCTTGGTGGGATCCGTGCGGACCAGGCAGAAGCACCAGTCGGCCTTGTCGGCGTAGCTGGTCCACACCTTTTGGCCGTCGATCTGCCAATGGTCGCCCTTGTCCTCGCATTTGGTGGCGAGGCTTGCGAGGTCCGAGCCCGCGCCCGGCTCGGAATAGCCTTGGCACCAGCGGATTTCGCCGCGGACGATCTTCGGCAGGTGTTCCTTCTTCTGCTCTTCGTCGGCGTATTCGAGCAGCACCGGCCCCAGCATCCAGATGCCGAACGACAGCAGCGGCGGACGATAGCGGCCGGCGGCCAGCTCCTGGTCGATCACCCGGGCCTGCTGGGCGGTCAGGCCCGCGCCGCCGTAGTCCGTCGGCCAGGTCGGCGTGGTCCAGCCCTGGGCGGCCACGCGGCGCATCCAGATCGACTGCGGGTCGTCGGAACCCTCGAAGGCGCGGCCGCCCCAGACCGCTTCAAGGTCAGTCTGGGCGTCAGCCTCGCGCAGCTCCGGCGGATAGTTCGTCGCCAGCCACGCGCGGACCTCCGCGCGGAAGGTGTCGAGGTCGGCGGCGCCGAAATCAGCCATGGCGAGTTCCAACCCATCAAGAACGTAGAGACGGCCGCCACCTTAGCGCCGGGCTCCCCGCAACGAAACAGTCGTTTGAAGTGCTCAAGCCCCGACAATCGGGCGACAAATCGGCTATAGAGCCTCACCCTGAAACCGACCTATGGGGCTGGATGCGCTTCCTAAGAGACCTTCGGCCCGCGGCCTTCGCTTTCGCGCCCTGGACGGCGGCCATCCTCACCCTGGCTGCGGGGGTGATGCTGCTGGCGTCTGGGGCGACGCCGTCGGAGCCGGTGCGCTTCATGCGGCTGATCCAGATCACGCCGGTGTATCTGATCGAGGCCAGCCACTTCCTGTCGTCGATCCTGGGCCTGGTGCTGGTGCTGTTGTCCTTCGGCCTGCGGGCGCGGATGGACGCAGCCTGGGGCGCGACCCTGGGCGCGCTGCTGCTCGGCGCCACCCTGGCCCTGCTGAAGGGCTTCAACTGGGAGGAGACCGCCGCCCTGGTGGCGCTGGCGGTCCTGCTCTTGCCCTTCCACGGCGCCTTCCCGCGCAGTTCGCGGCTGACGCGGATGGAGATCACGCCGGGGTGGCTGTTCTCGGCGGCCTGCGCGGTTATGGGCGCAGGCGCGCTCGGCCTCTGGTCGTTCCAGCATTCCGACTATGCCGACCGGCCCTGGTGGCGGGTGATGGCCGACGCCGACGCCGAGCGCGCGGTGCGGGCTTGGGCCGGAGCAGCGCTGGTCTTCTTTGTCTTCGGCGTCTGGCGTCTGGTGGTCTCGGCGGCGACGCCCCCGGTGGTCGGCGAGACCGACCCGGACTACGAGCGGGTCCGCGCCATCCTGGCCAAGGCCGAGGTGGCCGAGCCCGGCTCCAACCTGGCGCTGCTGGGCGACAAGCGGTTCCTGTTCTCGGCCTCGGGCGAGAGCTTCCTGATGTTCGGCGTGCGCGGCCGCGCCTGGGTGGCGCTGGGCGCTCCGGTGGGCAAGCGCGAGGAGCGCGGCGAACTGCTCTGGCGGTTCCGCGAGCTGGCCGACAGCCACGCCGCGCGGCCGGGCATCCATGGGCTGAACGCCGATGACCTGCCCGAGATCGTCGACCTGGGCTTCGCCATCCAGAAGGTGGGCGAGACCGCCGCTGTGCCGCTGGAGAGCTTCTCCATGGAGGGCCGTAAGCGGGGCGCCGCGCGCCGCAACTGGCGCAAGCTCGGCGAAGCCGGCGCGACCTTCGAGGTGGTGGCGGGCGAGGCGGTGACGGCGCTGCTGCCGACCCTGCAGGCGATCTCCGACGAGTGGCTGTCGCACCACGCCGGCGGCGAGAAGGGCTTCTCCATGGGCGGCTTCTGGCCGGGCTATGTGCAAGAGTTTCCGGTGGCCGTGGTGCGGGCGGAGGGCCGGATCATGGCCTTCGCCACCCTGTGGACCACCGCCAGCCGCTCGGCATTTTCCATGGACCTGATGCGCTATGCCGACGAGGCGCCCAGCAACATCATGGACTTTCTGTTCGTGGAGCTGATCGAGTGGGGGCGCCGCGAGGGTTACGAGGCCTTCGAGTTCGGCATCGCGCCCCTGGCTGGCCTCGACGACCGGCCGCTGGCCCCAATCATGTCGCGGGTGGGCCGGCTGCTCTTCGAGCGCGGCGAGGACATCTACAATTTCCGCGGCGTGCGCCGGTACAAGGACAAGTACGACCCCCTCTGGCAGCCGCGCTATTGCGCCGCCCCGCACAAGTGGTCGATCCCCTGGCTGATGGCCGACGTGGGCCTGCTGTCGTCAGGCGGCGTCTCCGGCCTCTCCAAACGGCCCAAGAAGGCGGACGAGCCGAAGGAAGCGGCAGCGATTCAGCAGGGCCATGCGGCCGCCTAGGTCCTGTCGAGCCGATTGCGGCGCGGGCGTTCGCCCCGGCGCGGCTTGTAGCGGGAAGCGGACTCTCTGAATTCCGCTTTGGGGAACGCAGACCTCGTTGCTGGAGCGCTAACGCCAGCTGAAGAACGGGGGTTTGGGGTCCTGCTTTCGCAGGAGCCGCCAAAGGAGCGTTGCGGCGGTCTCCGAAGGAAGGATAATCGCCCGGGGGTTCAGTCCAAGCGCTGGTCCGCTCAAGGAGCCAAACTCGTTTTCCACGTGCAGTTGGCCGTCTTCGACCCACCACTGACCAGAGCAAAGCTTGCCACGATAAGTGGTCTCGACAAGGTGTCGCTCAGCCATCGTGGTGTCCCCTTGCACAAGCCTAAGTTCATGACGTCCCGAGCACAAACCTGAGCCGAAGCCCCGCTCTGGGGTCGGAAGCGGTCAGAAGCTCACTGCCCGAAACCGGGCGTGGCGGATTGCAGTGCGATTCATTGTTCTCAATCCAGCTCAACCTGCGATTTGTGGCTCTGATAACACCGTTGTGGGTATGTGCGCCGCGCGCCCTTCCGAACCCTCCGGGGCTCCGGCATTGCGTGCGAGGCGTCGTTTAGCGATAGCTAGGCGGCGCTTTTCGCCTTTGGCCAGGACCCCTGGTCCTCGGCATCGCACCGGACAGCCGCCGTTCGGGCTGCGGCGGCAGATCGGACTTTCCAAACGGCTGCAATGGGGCGAAGGCGGTTAGGGGCTATGCCCGGAAGCGGACCCAGAGGAAGGCCACTTCGGGGAGAAACCGGACCTAAAGGACGGGTGTGACCCATCCTTTTCGGAAACGACAACACCGCCAATCTGATCGCCGGCGGCGCGTCGATGTCAGCGCGGATGTTCAGGCCGCGACCAGCGCCCGGCAGCGGCAACATCTGGTTCGAACGGGCAGCCCTGCTGGCCTTCGCCTGCGTGGCCAGCGCTGGCCATTGCCCGGTCCCGGCGCGCCTTGACCTAAGGCGCGGCGTCGCAGGCCGCAACAATCTTAATCCGCGGCCGCCTAGGGTTGCGGCCAGATGGAAATTTCATTAGCGGCGCCGTCGCTCCTAGCGCCTGTTCAGGCGGTATCGCCAAGCCAGATCGCACCGGGTTCGACGAGCCCGCTCGCCACCCTGCAGGGGCTGGCGTCGACGGTGCTCGACACCTCCGGCAATATCTCCGACGCCGACAAGCTCGACGCCTACACGAGCGCTCAGCGGCTCAGCATCACGGGCCAGTACGCGGGTGTCGGCAAGGCGGGCGCCACCCTGCAGAACCTGATCGCCAATTCTCCGACGGCCCAGAACGTGGAGACCCAGCGGACGGGTTACGCCGACGCCATGATGGGCGCCATCCAGCGGGCCAGCGCGGCCGGTGTTCCGCACGCCCAGGCGCTGGGGGCGGCGTCCCTGCAGCATTTCGACGGTCTCTCGGGGACCGACCAGAAGGCGCTGTTCGCCAGCATCAACGCCCCCAACCGAGCCGGGGTGACGCCCTTCGCCGGCCTCGGCGACTGGCGCGGCCAGATGGCTGCCATGGGCAAGGTCTCCGCCCCGGTCGACCGCATCGAGCTATCCGGCGCGGCCCGCGCCCTGGTGGGCGCGAGCGCGCCAACGGCGCCTACGGCGCCGACTGCCCCGTCCCAGCCTGCCTATGTCACCGGATCGATCGCCAGCGTCCGGGTGTAGGCGGTGCGGCGACGAGCCCGCGCTTCGTAGGACTCGCCCGCACCCCAGAAAGGCGACATAGGGTCACTTTGCAAGACTGAAGCCCGCTGCAGGTCGAAGCGGTCTTGAGTTCGCCGGCCAAACACGGACATTGCGAACCTCAGTCTGGTTGGACAAACACCTCGCGACCGAACTCCTGCACATCATTCTGAAGGGATCGGCGGTCCTGAACGGCTCGCAGGTGAGCATTTATCGGCCCAGTCCAATTTGGAATTCTTGTGCGCATCGCCTTCAGCTCGGCCTCGCTTGGGGTTTCGCCGAGTTCAGCGATCTGGCCTTTTTACTGCCCTCCGAAGAGGGCCAGCATCCAGTCATGAACGTGCAACTCACGGGCCGACCTTTTAATGCTCAGCTGCGGGTCCGCAGCCGGCGTCCATCAATCGCCCATAGGCCGAACGGCCCGGACGCCATCCAAGCTCCGCTGACTCCCCGACCGCGTAGCGCTGGCCCAAGCCTCTGACCCATGGCAACCTGCCGGCTCGCTTGGAGTCTGCCGCCATGACGTCGAAGCTTGCCTCCGATCCTCGCATCGACCCTCGTCTCAAGGCCGTGTTTGGCGGGTGGCCGGATTCGCCGCCGCTGGGTGACGTTGCGAACCGAGAGGCGTTGATCGCCGAGGCGAACACCCCGCAGGCGCTGGCGGCCGAGGCGGCGATGAGCGGTCTGTTCGACGCGTGCGACAGCGAGGCCAACTCCCCCTTGAGCGGCCTGTCGATCCGCCGCGACAGCTTCGCCTCTTCGCCGGACGGCAACACGATCCAGGTTGCGATCATCCGCCCCGACAGCGCCGACAGGCTCCCCTGTGTGGTCTATCTCCACGGCGGCGGCATGCAGTCCATGTCGGCCTTCAACGGCATGTACCAGGCTTGGGGCCGGATCATCGCCGCGCAGGGCGTGGCCGTCGTCATGGTGGACTTCCGCAACGCCCTTCGCCCGTCCTCGGCCCCGGAGGTTGCGCCCTTCCCGGCGGGACTCAACGACTGTGTCTCGGGGGTGAAGTGGGTGGCCGCGAACGCAGCCACGCTCAATATCGATCCGGGCCGCATCGTCGTCGCGGGCGAAAGCGGCGGCGGAAACCTGACCCTGGCGACAGGACTGAAACTGCTGCGCGATGGCGACATCGGCCTGATCCAAGGGCTCTACGCCTTCTGCCCTTACATTGCGGGCGCTTGGCCCCACCCGGACAGTCCGTCATCGGTCGAGAACAACGGGATCCTCCTGGAGCTGCACAACAACCGCGGCGCCATGGCCTACGGCATCGAGGCCCTGGAGCGGCGTGATCCCTTGGCGTGGCCCAGCTTCGCCACCGAGGCTGACGTCAAGGGCCTTCCGCCTACGGTCATCAGCGTCAACGAGTGCGACCCCTTGCGAGACGAGGGCGTGAACTTCTACCGCCTCCTGCTGCGGGCCGGCGTCCCAGCGCGATGCCGGCAGGCGATGGGCACGATCCATGGCACGGAGATTTTCTCGATCGCGTGTCCGGAGATCAGCCGCGACGCAGCAGCGGACCTGGCGCGCTTCGCCCGTCTTTCCCAGTCTCCCGCGACGGCGCCGCGTCAGCTCGAGCCGGCGTCGGCCTAGCGGCCGGAAATCTGTCGCGTTTGGACGAGATGGGCCGCGCCCGGCTCAGCCCTTCACGTTGCGGTCGATCAGGCGGTCGATGTCGCCATGGTCGCCTTGGTAGCCGTGATAGTCCCCGTCGATGTGCTCGCTTTCATGCCGGCGCGTCGTGCGGAACTCGCCGACCACCAGCGGGCCGGCGGCCGGGCCCTTCGCCACATAGCCGACCGCGTGATAGCCGGCGCTCGTGCGGCGGTCGCTGGCCAGCACATAGACCATCGAGGCGTTGGTGTTGCCGACGTCCTCGGCGATGACCTCGGCCCCTTCGGGACCGGCGTGGACGACCGTGTGGGTCGGCCCGTGATGGGCGATGACGTCGGCGTTGTCGCCATCGCTGTGGATGTTGACGCCGAAGATCTTCACGTCGGCTCGGTCGCCGGCCGCGCGCACATGGAAGAAGGGCAGGTCGACGCTGGTGCGGTCGGGGCCGTCCTCGACCGCGACCTCTGGAATCGCCCGATTGCGCAGCGGCATCAGGTCATGCAGTTCGGCCTTGGTCGGCGCCATGGCGTCCACCGCCGAGCGGCCCTGCAGCGCCACGAGCTTCAGCCGTACGGTGTCGCCGTTCCGGCCGGCGTAGTCGCAGGACTGGCCGTCGGGCGCCTGGGCCGTGCGGGTCAGAGCGCCCTCTTGGGTCGGGCAGTCGAGGGCCGTGAGGGTCTTGAGCGGCTCGCGGCCGGCCGAGGCGGAGGTGAAGCCGTTGTAGTTGACGCTCGGCGTGCAGGCGCAGAGCGCCAGGGCGGAGACGGTCAGCGCCGCCATGGACATTGTGCGCATCGTCGGGAGACCCAGCTCATTCATTGCGGCGCGCAGGGTCGGGCGGGCACGGGCCGGGGTCCAGTGAAATCGCGGTAAGGTGGGCCGGCGCTGGGCGCGGGGACTAGGTGTTCGCGCCGCCCGCGGTCAGCATGCGGACGGCGTGGCCCAGCAGGAAAATCAGCACCGCCGCGGCGAGCAGCATGATGAAACGCCAGGGCGCCAACCGCGGTCCGCGGCGGGGGTCGAACGGCTTTGCGCCGCGCCAGGCAGCGAAGGCGGCGAGCGCGAAAAAGCCTGCGGAGAGGCCCAGGGTGAGCGGCATATCCATGTGCGACGCCGTATCGCAGTCCCGCCCGCGAAACGGAAGCCGGAGGCGCGCTCGCGGAAATTCCATCCACAGATCAAAGGCCTCAACCACTACATCTTGCGTTAGGCTTTCGTTTACACCCCAATTCAAGGTGTTAGCGTGACCGTGTCCTGGAGGGCGATTCGATGACGGCGGCGGCGCCCTGGAGCGTCAAGGGGATCGATCCCAAGGCCCGCGAGGTCGCCAAGGAGCTTGCCCGCCGTTCGGGAATGACTCTGGGGGAATGGCTTAACCGAGTTATCCTAGAAGATGACATGCCGGAGGACGTCACCTCCGAAGAGCATTTCATGCCGCGGCCGGTTCGGGCCGCGATCGAGGCGCCGAAGCCGTTCATGTCGTCCCCGACCTTCAATGCCAGGCCTGACGAATTGGGGCGCATCGCGTTCGCCCTCGATCGTCTGACCGACCGCATCGAGGCGTCCGAGACCCGCACCGGCCTGGCCATCTCCGGCGTCGAGCATTCCGTGCGCCACGCCATGGCGCGCATCGAGACCGCCGAGCGCGAACACCTGGCGGTCGCCACCCGCTTCGACGCCGCCGCCGAGCAGCTGGCGGCCGAGCAGGCGCGCGCTTCGGAGCGCATGCGCCGCGTAGAGACCGAGCTCAGCGGCCCGCGGTCCGCGGAGGCGATCAAGCTGTTGGAAGAGCAGGTCAGCCGCGTCGTAGGCCAGGTCGCCGCGGCCGATGAGACCACGCGGGCGACCCTCTCGGATCTGGAAGCCAGGCTGGCCGCCGCGCCGGAAGGCGCCGACCCTGCCGTGGTCATCGAGGAAGCCGTCTCGCGCCTGGCGCAGCGGCTGGCCGACGCCGAGGGGCGCACCGGCGAGGCCCTCGACGCGCTGCGCGACAGCCTGGTGCAGCTGGATCAGCGGATGTACGCCGCCGACGGCAGCGTGCGCGGCGACATGGACCATCGTCTGGTCTCGCTGGCGGACGATCTTACCCGCCGGGTTGAGGACGCCCGCACGGAGATCGCCGAACGGCTGGCGGCCGCGGGGACCGGGCAGGTCGAGGCCCGGCTGGGCGAGATGGCCGAGCAGATGGCCGCCGCCGAGGCCCGCTCCGCCCACGCCATCGAGACGATGGGCCGCGAGGTCCTGACCATGGCCGAGACGCTCAATCGCCGGGTGCAGAGCGCAGAGCAGCGCAGCGCTGAGGCCATCGAGCAGGTCGGCGGCGAGATCGCCCGCATCGCCGGCGCCGTGGAAAACCGGCTGGGCCGCACCGACCAACTGCATGCCGAGGCGCTGGAACGGCTGGGCGCGGAGATCGGCAAGATCACCGAGCGGCTCACCGACCGCATCATCCAGTCCGAACGCCGCGCGGCCCAGGCCATCGACGACGTCGGCGAGCAGGTGGCCAAGGTCACTGAACGCATCGAGCAGCGTCACGAGCGCGCCGCCAGCGATCTGGCCGAACGCATCCGGCAGAGCGAGGAACGCACCGCCCGATTGCTGGAAAGCGCGGGGTCGCGGCTCGCCGAAGCCCCGCCCATGTCGGCGACGCCCGTGGAGCTTCAGACCGCCGCAGCGCGTCCGGACGAAGCCGCGAGCGACCTGCCGGCCGCGCCGGCGGTGTTCGGGGCCGAACTCTTCTCGCGCGCCGAGCCGGTCTCCCAGCCGGCGCTCGATCCCAGCAATCCGGCGTTCAGCGAGGAGGATTTCGCCCACGTCGACGCCTTCGCATCCGTGGACGGCTTCGCCCCCATCGCCGAGCAGGCGGCTGACGCCGAGGCCGGCGCGGAAGGCGAGGCCGAGGCGCTGCCCGAGCGGGAGCCTGGGCCGATCCTGGGGTCCATCGAATTCGACGAGCCGGCCGTGGAGTCCGCCGCGCCGCAGCTTTCCACGCGCGAGGTGATCGAACAGGCCCGCGCCACCGCGCGCGCCGCCGCGGCCGCGCCGCGGCCCAAGCTGCTGCGCGCCGACCGGCGCCGGCCGATGCGCGCCGGCGGGTTGCTCGGAGCGCTGAAGGCGCGGCCCGCGTCCACCTGGCAAACCGCCTTGATGGTGGCCGGCGGCGCGGCTTTCCTGAGCGTCGGGGCGGCCGGCGTGGTGCTGATGGAGGGCCCCACGGCCGGCCATGCCGCGCACGACGCCCTGCCGTTCATAGGCACGCCTCGCGCCGCCGTCGCGCTGACCCCCGATCCCGCGCCGCCGCTGGTCACAGCCGGCGATGCGCAGGTCCTGCCGGTCGCGCCGCATGCCCCCGCGCCAGCCACCGCCGCTGCGGCGCCGGCCGACGCCGCCGGCGCCGACTACGTCAAGGTCGCCGCGGCCGTGGAGCAGAGGCAGCCGGGGGCGCTGGCCAAGCTGAAGGGACTGGCGGACGGCGGTCACGCGCCGTCCCAGATGTTCCTGGCGCGGCTCTACGAGACCGGCCAGGCGGGCGTGACCCAGAACCTGGCCGAGGCCCGTCGCTGGACCCTGCGGGCCGCCGAGGCCGGCGATCCGACGGCGATGCACAACCTGGCGCTCTACTACTTCCGTGGCGAGGGCGGGCCGCAGGACACCGCCGCGGCGGCCCAGTGGTTCACCAAGGCCGCCCAGCACGGGGTGGTGGATTCTCAGTACAATCTCGGCCTGCTCTACCAGTCCGGGTCCGGCGTGCCGCGCGACCTGGCCCAGGCCTACAAGTGGTTCAGCATCGCCGCCAACTCCGGCGACAGCCAGGCCCGCACCAGCGCGCTCGACCTGGAAGGCAAGCTGCCGTCCCCCCAGTTAGCCCAGGCGGAAGCCCAGGCCAGCGCGTTCGAGCCGGCCGGCCTCGCGCCGACAGCGGCCAACTCCGCCAGCGGCCCCTCGGTGGTCGCCGCCCAGACCATCCTCGGCCGGCTGGGCTACTACAAGGGCAAGCCCGACGGCGCCAATTCGCGCGACTTGAAGCTGGCCGTGAGCGCCTACCAGCGCGACCAGGGCCTCGCGGCCACCGGCGCGCTCGATCCCGCCACCGTTTCCCGGCTTTCCGTCTTCTCGCGTTGATCCGCCAGGCGGCTGCCCTCGGCTGAAGAGGCGACGTTTGGACCTCTACCTGCCCATCGCCGAGGTGTCCGTGAACGCCCCGCTGCTGGTGGCGCTCGGGGCGCTGGTGGGCTTCATCTCCGGCCTGTTCGGCATCGGCGGCGGCTTCCTGATGACGCCGGTCCTGGTGTTCCTCGGCATCCCGCCGGCGGTGGCCGTGGCCAGCATGTCGAACCACGTGGCCGCCTCCTCCATGTCGAGCGTGCTGTCCTACGGCAGGAAGCGCGCCGTCGACTTCCGCATGGGCGGGGTGCTGGCCGCCGGAGGAGCGGTGGGCTCGGTGGCCGGCGTGGAGCTGTTCCGCTGGCTGCGCCTGCTGGGCCAGGCCGACCTGGTGGTGGCGCTCTCCTACCTGATCTTCCTAGGGATCATCGGCGGGCTGATGTTCTGGGAGTCGGTGGGCGCGATCCTGCGCCGGCGCCGCAACGCGCCCGCGCCGCCGCATCGGGACCGGCGGCCACCCTGGCTCTACGGCCTGCCGCTCAAGCTGCGCTTCCCGCGCTCGCGGCTCTACATCAGCGTCATCCCGCCGATACTGCTGGGCGCCTTCGTGGGGGTGCTGTCGGCGATCATGGGCGTCGGCGGCGGCTTCATCCTGGTGCCGGCCATGATCTACATCCTGCGGATGCCGGCCAACGTCGTGGTCGGCACCAGCCTCTTCCAGATCATCATCACCACAGCGCTCACCGGCGTCCTGCAGGCCGGGCGCAACCAGACGGTCGACATCCTGCTGGCTGCGCTGCTGCTGGTCGGCGGCGTGCTGGGCGCACAGCTGGGCGCGCGGGCCTCGTCGCGCTTCCGGGCCGAGGAGCTTCGCGCGCTGCTGGCGCTGATCGTGCTGCTGGTGGGCCTGCGCATGGGCCTGGGCCTCTTCTTCACCCCGCACGAGCCCTTTGTGCTGATGTCGGGGAACGGCTGATGCAGGCTGCTTTGCCGCCGCCCGTCCCGGGAAGCGCCGCGGTCTCCGCCGCGCTCACCGAGACCAACGTGCGGGTCAACTCCGACTTCCGCGGCGACCAGATCGTGCTCTACGGCGCGGTCTTCGATCCCGCCCAGCGGCCGAGCGACGTGGTGGTGATCGTGCGCGGCCCAGATCAGCCGGTGCGCATCGCCCGGAAGAGCCGCGTCGCCGGCCTATGGATCAACAGCCGCCCGGTGGTGTTCCAGGGCGCCCCCGGGTTCTACATCGCCGCTTCCACCCGACCGCTGGACGACATCGCCCACTTCGCCGTGCTGCGCCGCCTGGAGGCCGGAGTCGACCACCTGGCGATGCACGCCCCGGCCGAACTGCGGACCGAGACGCGCTACGGGGTCCGCGACGTGGTGGTCTCCAGCCTGGGCGCCGACTACCTCGACTGGCGCAACGCCGTCGTACGCCTGAAGACCGCCGAGCATCTCTACGATGTCGACGAGCATGGGGTGCGCTTCGTCGACAGGGGCCTGTTCCGCGCCGAGATCCCGCTGCCCGCCGAGGCGCCCATCGGCCAGTACCAGGTGCGCATCCTGCTGTTCCAGGGCGGCCAGCCGGTCGCGGAGAAGGACCGGACCCTGACCGTCGAGAAAGTGGGCGTCGAGCGCGGCCTTTACCTTTGGGCCCATCGCAGGCCATGGTCCTACGGTCTGGCGGCCATGGCCTTCGCACTCGCGGCCGGCTGGGCGGCGTCTTCGGCGTTTCGGAGAGACTGAATGGCGACGGACGAGCCGCACGCTTCAGCTCCTTACGACGCCATCCCGCCGGCGCTGTGGATCATCGCGCTCTGTTCGCTCGCCCCATTCCCCTTGGCTGCCGTCGCCTATGGCTGGGGTCCGGCCGACGTGGCGCGCCCGGCCCTGACGGTGATCCTCAACTGGTCGGGCTGCGTGCTGGCCTTCCTGGGCGGCGTGCGCTGGGGACTGGAGAGCGGGCGGCCGAAGCCGAGGCCCGAACGCCTCCTGATCTCAGTGCTTTCGCCGGTGGTCGCCTGGGTGATCCTGTTCTCGCGCCACCGCATCCCCGACGGCTGGATCATCGGCGGCTGCATCGGCGCCTTCCTGGTCCAGTGGCTCTTCGACCACCAGGCCCCGGACGTGCCCGCCCGCTATCCGCGGCTGTCGACGGCGCTCACCGCCGGGGCCTGCATCTCGCTGGCCGTCTGCCTCGACCAGGCGCTGAAGACCGGCCACGTCTGAGGTCGTCGTTAGTCCGGTCCCAACGACCGCCAGCCCACCGCATGCACCCGGTCGCGGCCAAGGGCCCCGGCCAAGGGCGACCGGGCGAAGAGGCCGGCGAAGGCTGCGTCGCGCACGTTCAGCCCGCCGGCATAGGCCCCGAAGGCCGGCAGGATCAACCGCTCGGCGTCGGTGATGAAGCAGCGGCGGCGCACGCTGCCGCGTGTCGCCCTGACCCGTGCGGCGGGGTGCAGATGGCCCGCGACCTCTCTGGGCTGCAGGCCGGCCTGCGGCTCATGGCGCAGGATCAGGCCGCAGAGGCTGAGTTCGTCGGCGACCTCGCCGGGCAGCGCGCGAGGCCCGTCCGCGTCGTGATTGCCGACCACCCAGATGAGCGTCCGGCCGCGCGCCAGGTCCCGCAGGCGCTGGGCGTCATCGGCGGCCAACCGGTCCTCGGAGCTGCGGTCATGGAAGGTATCGCCCAGCAGGACGATGATCGCGGGCGTCAGCGCCGTCACTTCCGCCGCCAGCCGCCGCAGGGTCTCGCGGGTGTCGTAGGGCGGTAGCATCTGGCCACGGGACGCGTAGGAACTGCCCTTTTCCAGGTGCAGGTCGGCGACCACCAGGGCGCGCTCGGCCGCGAGCCACAGGGCGCCGGAGGCCCGCAGCATCGCCTGAGCCGCTCCGATGGTCACCCGCAGCGAGCCGCACTCCGCCACGGCGTAGTCATAGGCGAAAGCCCGTTCGGCCAGGGCGTTCATTGCAGGGCCTCGGCGATCAGGTCTTCCTCGGCTTCGCGCAGGATCATGGTCTCGCCAGAATGGCCCGGGCTGCGCTCCTTGCCGATCTCCAGCAGGATCGGCACCGAGAACGGCGACAGGTGCTCGAGCGGCGAATGGCGGATGCGTCCCTTGATGCGCGCCAGCATCTGCCCCAGCCGCGCCACGTCCACGAGACCCGTCGCCGCATCGTCGCGCGCGCAGCGCAGCAGCAGGTGGTCCGGCTGGTGCCTTCGCAAGGTGTCGTAGATCAGGTCAGTGGAGAAAGTGATCTGGCGCCCCGACTTCTGGGTTTGTCCTGGGAAGCGCCGCTCGATCAGGCCGGCGATGATCGCGCAGCCCTTGAAGGCGCGCTTCATCATGAAGCTCTCGGCGAGCCAGGCTTCCAGGTCGTCGCCCAGCATGTCCTCGTCGAACAGTTCAGCGAAGTCCACTGCCTCCAGCGGCTTGATGGCCCAGACCGCGAGCGCATAGTCGTTGCAGACGAAGCCCAGGGGCCCCCGGCCCATCCGCTCTAGCCGCCGCGTCAGCAGCATGGCCAGCGTGGTGTGCGCCAGGCGCCCCTCGAACGGGTAGCAGACCATGAACTGCCGGTGGCCGCGGGCGAAGGTCTCCAGCAGCATCTCGTCTTCTTCTGGAATGAGCGACCGGTCGCGCTGAGCTTCCAGCCATTCCCGCACGTCGGCGGGCAGCACGCTCCAGTGCGCCTGGTCGTACATCAGCTGGCGCACCCGCTTGGCGAGATAGGTGGAGAGCGCGAACTTCGAGCCGCCCCAGGAGGGCATCTTGGGATCGGCGCCGGGCGCGGGCTGGACCAGCACGTCGAGGTTGGTCACCGCCACCAGCCGCCAGACCTGGCCGGCGAAGACGAAGGTCTCGCCGGGCTCCAGCATCTCGACCATGCCCTCCTCGATCTCGCCGATCTTGCGCCCGCCGCGGCCACCTCGCATGGCGATGCGGACCGCGAGCATGGCGGGCGAGACAATGGCGCCGACGTTCAGCCGGTGGCGCTGGGCGGTCTCCAGGTTGCGCACGCGCCACAGGCCGTCCTGGCCCTTCACGATCCGGCGGAAGCGGTCGTAGGTCTTCAGCGCATAGCCGCCGGTGGAGACGAAATCGACGACCTGTTCGAAGTCCTCCCAGGGCAGGGCGCGATAGGGCCCCGACGAGGTGACCTCGTCATAGAGCCTCAGCATATCGAACGGCTCGGAGCAGGCGCAGCCCATGACGTGCTGGGCCAGCACGTCCAGGGCGCCGAGGCGCGGCGGATCGCCGTCCAGCTTGTTCTCGGCGATGGCCTCGCGGGCGGCCTGGCACTCCAGCATCTCGAACCGGTTGGCGGGGACGAAAAGGGCGCGGGACGGTTCGTCCAGCCGGTGGTTGGCGCGGCCGATCCGCTGCACCATCCGCGAGGCGCCTTTCGGCGAGGCGAGCTGGATCACCAGGTCCACGTCGCCCCAGTCGATGCCGAGATCGAGCGTGGAGGTGCAGACCACGGCGCGAAGTTCGCCGCGCGCCATGGCCGCCTCGACCTTGCGCCGCTGCTCGGCGGCCAGGCTGCCGTGGTGGAGCGCGATGGGCAGGGCGTCTTCGTTCAGCCGCCAGAGCTCCTGGAAGGCGAATTCGGCCTGGAAGCGGGTGTTGACGAAGACCAGCGCCGTCCTCGACTTGGCGATGACGTCATAGACCTCCTGCATGGCGTGCTGGGCGGTGTGGCCGGCCCACGGCACCTTGCCTTCGGAGAGCAGCACCTCGACCACTGGCTCCGCGCCGGGCGGCCCGCGCACCAGGTCGATGGTGTCATTGCCGCCTTTGGCGTGGTCGGCCATCCAGGCCTTGATCACCTCCGGATCGTCGACCGTGGCCGAGAGGCCCACGCGGCGCATCCTCGGCGCGAACTGGGAGATGCGGGCCAGGTCCAGCGCCAGCAGGTCGCCGCGTTTCGAGGCGTGCAAGGTGTGGATCTCGTCGAGGATCACGCACTCCAGGTTCTCGAAATATAGCCGGGCGCCCTCCCAGGCGCAGAGCAGGGCCAGCTGCTCCGGCGTGGTCAGCAGGATCTCCGGGGGCTTCACCCGCTGGCGCTGGCGGCGCGAAATCCCGGTGTCGCCGGTGCGGCTTTCCGCCGTGATCCGCAGACCCATCTGTGCGATCGGCGCATTGAGGTTGCGCTCCACATCCACGGCCAGCGCTTTCAAGGGCGAGATGTAGAGGGTGTGCAGGCTGGTCGGCCCGTTGGACGGCGGCTGGCTCGCCAGGTCGATCAAGGTCGGCAGGAATCCGGCCAGCGTCTTGCCGCCGCCGGTGGGTGCGATCAGCAGGGAGTCGCGGCCCGCGCGCGCCCGCTCGATCATCGCCAACTGGTGCGCGCGCGGGCTCCAGCCCCGGCTGGCGAACCAGTCGGCGAACCGCGGCGGCAGGAGATCGGCGGGCAGGCCCGCGCTATCGGCCATCCTCGCCCTATAGCATGTTCCCGTTACGTTTCACGCGAGAAGGCGCGGCCGCGCCAGGGCTCGCAAACGATCGCCACGACGGCCGCGCCTCTAATTTCAGCGATGGGCGGGAAGCGGCCGTTGACTGGTCGCTCAGGCGGGCTCGATCGCCAGCTCGTAACGGTCCATCGCCGCGACCGTCGCCTTGAAATCCTGCAGCGCGCCGAGTGTGCCCACGCCCTCCGCCACAAGGCCAGCGGTCATGCCCGCGAAACGGCAGGCCTCCAGCGGCGCCCAGCCGCGATCCAGGGCGGCGATAAAGCCGGCGCAGAAGCTGTCGCCGCAGCTGGTGGTGTCGACGGGAGTGACCGCGAACGCCGGGACCACATGCGCCTGCCCTCCGAGCAGGACGAACGCCCCCTGGCGGCCATTCTTGATCACACAGGCCTTGGCGCCGAGTTCGATGAACCGCTGAGCCGCGGTGGACAGGTCGTCCGATCCGCTCAGGAAGAAGGCCTCCGCGGCGCTGGGCATGAAATAGTCGACGTGCGGCAGGATCTTGGCGATCTCGTCGATGGCGCTGCGCCGCGGGCCGATCAGGTCGCAGGTGACCAGGGCGCCGCCCGCCTTGGCCTCGCGCAGCAGCTGGGCGCCAGGCCCGCCGTCGGTCGTGGAGCCTCCGATGGCCGCGTAGTGGACGAACCGGCTGCCGCGCGCGGCCGCAGTCACCGTCGCGTCGACCGGCGGCGCGCCGCCGGTCCCCGGGCAATGGAAGCTGGACCGACGCCCGTTGCTCTCCACCGCGAGCAGGGTGGACGACGTCCGTTCCCCGACCCGGGTCGCCAGCAAGCTCGTGTCGACGCCCAACGACTCCAGGCCGGTGCGGACGAACAGGCCATTCATGTCGTCGCCCACGGCGCCGACCAGCCTGACCTTGGCGCCTAGCTTGGCGGCGACCAGAGCCGCGCCAGCCGCCGTGCCGGCGGGCGCACAGGCGAGGCCCTGGATCAGGATCGCCCGCTCCGTGTGCGTCAGCCCGTCGATGGGATAGGCGTTGATGTCCAGGGTGGTCAGGCCGATGGCCAGCAGTCCGGTGTTCATCGGGGCCTCGAACTCTTCACGCCGGACGGCCATAGCCGGTGTTGCCCACCCGGCGATGGAAGTCGGCCCATTCCTCCGCCGTCAGCTGCCGCGGCTCGCCCAGGGCGCGGGCGAGGACATAGTGGCGGCAGGAAATTTCCAGCCGGTGCGCCAGCTTCACGGCGTCGGACAGGCTGCGGCCGCGCGCCGTCGCGCCGTGGTTGCTCATCAGGCAGGCGCTGCGGGTCTTCAGGGCTTCGGCGACATCGTTGGCCAGCGTTTCGCTGCCGAAGGTGGCGTAGGGCACACACGGCACGTCATCGCCGCCGAATGCGCCCACCATGTAGTGGAAGCCCGGGAGCGGCTTGCAGTGGCAGGCCACGGCGACGCAGTAGTCCGAATGGGTGTGGACCACCGCCTGTGTCTTTGGATTTCCGCGGTAGATGCGGGCGTGGAGCTGCCACTCGCTCGACGGATGCTGACCGGAATCCCAGCTGTCGTCGGGGCCCACGTAGACGAGGCTGTCTTCGGAGATGTCGTCGCCGCTCGCCCCGGTGGGCGAGATCAGCATGCCCTCTCCGAACCGCAGGCTCAGGTTCCCGGACGACAGCTCGGTGAGGCCCAGGCTGACCACCTCGCGGTAGGCCTGCGCCAACGCCTGTCGGGCGGTGCTCTCCGAGCTTGTAGGCATCAACGCCCTTCCTTTCGCGCGGCCTCCCCGGGCTCGCTCAGCGCTGCGCCACCCCACGGTAGGTTCTCCGTCAGGTCAATCGCCAAAGCCCGACAATCGTCCCCTCGCGAGCCTGCCCGGCCCGTGTTGCCGCCGATCGTGACCCAGGGCGGCGCGAGGCAACCGCTTCGCGGCGGATTTCTTCACCCATTCCCTGCGCGCCGCGATTGTATACGCCGTAAATTATAGGCATGGTCCGCGCCTTCGCAAAGGAACCTTGCCATGAACCCCAACGCCGAGTTCGACGTGATCGTCTACGGGGCTACCGGCTACACCGGCAGGCTGGTCGCCGAATATCTGGGGCAGCGCTATGGCGTCGGCGGCGACGTCAGCTGGGCCATGGCCGGGCGCAGCCGCGCCAAGCTGGAGGCGGTCCGCGACGAACTGGCCCTGCCGGCCGAGACGCCGCTGGTGGTCGCCGACGCCGACGACCCGGCGAGCCTCGACGCCATGGTCCGCCGCGCCAAGGCGATCATCACCACGGTCGGGCCATATCAACTCTACGGCGACAAGCTGGTGGCGGCTTGCGTGGCGGCCGGGACCGATTGCCTGGACCTGACGGGCGAGCCCAACTGGATGGCAAGGATCATCGCCGAGCACGACGCGGCGGCCAAGGCGTCCGGCGCGCGGATCGTCCATTCCTGCGGCTTCGACTCCATCCCCTTCGAACTCGGTGTCTGGTTCGCCGAGGAGACCGCCAAAGCCAAGCTCGGGACCTATGTCCCGCGCGTGAAGGGCCGCATCCGCGCGATCCAGGGCGGGCTCTCCGGCGGCACGGCGGCCAGCGGGGTGGCGACCATGGCCGCGATCCAGCAGGACCCTTCGATCGGCATGCTGATGATGAACCCCTTCGCGCTCACGCCCGGTTTCCAGGGGCCGGAGCAGCCCGCGGGAAGCATCGTCGAGCACGATCCGGACGTCGGCGCCGATGTCGGCCCCTTCATGATGGCGATGATCAACACCAAGAATGTCCACCGCTCGAACGCGCTCCTGGGCCATCGCTGGGGCGCGGAGTTCAAATATGACGAGATGTCGGTGCTGATCCCGGGGGCGCCCACCGAGTTCACCGGCATGGGCCCCGACGCGCCCAAGCCGGGGGAGGGGCCTTCCAAGGCCGAGCGGGAGGCGGGGTTCTACGACATCGTCTTCATCGCCATCGCCGACGACGGCCGCAAGGTGAAGGTCTCGGTGAAGGGCGACCGCGACCCCGGGTATGGCTCGACCTCGAAGATGCTGGCCGAGGCCGCGATCTGCCTGGTGCGGGACACAAAAGATGCGCCCGGCGGTGTCTGGACGCCGGGCGCGCTGATGGGGTCGAAGCTGGTGGACCGGCTTGAAGCGAACGCCGGCCTCACCTTTGCGGTCGAGGGCTGATCGCTCAGCCCTCCCGCCTCAGGCCTTAGCAGGCGTAGGGCTGCTGGACCGGGACGCGGCGGCCCGCATAGGGATCCCACGCCCAACGGGTCGTGTAGCAGGTCCCGTAGTAGCCGGGGCCGTAGTAGGCCGGGCCGTAGTAGGGGCCGCCGTAATAGTGCGGGCCCGCGATGGCCGCGCCGATGGCCAGGCCCGCCACGCCGGCGAGGGCCGCGCCGCCATAGCCGCGGCCGTAGTGGCCGCCGTAGTTGCCGTGGCCGCCATAGGGACGGGCGTCAGCCGCAGTCGCCGTAGCGCTCACCGCGCCGCCCAGAGTAATCGCCGCGATCGCGGCCGTCAGAATCTTGTTCATCTTGGCCTCCTTGTGAGTGCTTAACGGCTGAGACGCCGAAGTGTTCATAAGATAAGCCTATGATTTTTAAGCTGAACGCAGGCTGAACGGGCCCGTTAGGAAGCCGCAGGTTCGGCCAGCCCCTCGTGCTCCAGCGCCAGGCGCACGGCGGGGCGCGCCTTCATCCGGGCCACGAAGGCGAGCAGGGGCTCCGGCAGGCTGAGGCCGTTCTTCTGCGCCCACAGGCACATGACGAAGAGATAGGCGTCGGCCACGGTGAACTGGGCTCCGAACAGATAGTCGCCCTTGAGCCGTTCCGCGAGATAGCCGAACCGCCTGGCGAGAACCTCGCCAGCGGCCGTCTTCTCGGCCCCCGTAGCATCCGGACTGAAGAACGGTTTGAAGCTCTTGTGGATCTCGGTGGAGATGAACGCCAGCATCTCCAGCAGGCGGAAATGGCCGAACTGGCCCTGGGGCGTAAGCTGCGGCGCCTTGTCGGCGACCATGCTCAGGATGGCGACATTCTCGGTGAGCACCTCGCCGTCGTCGAATTCCACGGCCGGGACGTAGCCCTTGGGGTTGATCTTCAAATAGTCGCGGCCGTCCTCGGTCTTCTTCGCCCTCAGGTCGACCTTGACCCGGTCGAAGTCGAGGCCTGCCTCGTGCAAAGCGATATGGTCGGCGAGGCTGCAGGCGCCGGGGGCGAAATAGAGCTTCATCGTGGTCTCCTTGAGCGTGGCGTCGGGTCAGGTCAGGTCAGGTCAGGTCAGGTTGGGGGCGGACGGCGGAAGTCCTTCCGCAGTTCGTCCTTGGCCTCTTCGAGCGTGCGCTTGCGTGCGGCGGGCAGGTTCCGGCCCGCGCGGTTGAGGTAGAAAGTCAGCATCGACATGGCCGACTGGAAGGCCGATCCCTTGCGGCGCCGGCTGCGTTCGGCCGACCGCTTGAGGGCGTCGGCGATCTTCTTCGGGCTCCGCTGGGCGAAGACCTTCGGTTCAAGGTCCAGCGCGTCGCTGGTCTCGGCCACCTTCTGGGACCACCTGCGGGGGTGTCGTTCCGCCATCGTCGCCGTTCCTCCTGCCGGACTGGCTAGAACCCCCGCGGTCTGACGCCTGTTCCCCTCGGTGACGGTGGACGCCGCCGGCGCGGGCGGCCTAACTGGCGTCCAGCCGCGGCCAACGCGGGCGAAAGATCTGGGAGGATCGACGCATGAAGGATCTGGCCGGCAAGTTCGCCGTGGTCACCGGCGGCGGCACGGGCATGGGGCGCGAGCTGGTCCGCCAGCTGATCGCCGAAGGCTGCAGCGTGGCCATGTGCGACGTCTCGGCCAGGTCCATGGCCCAGACTGTCGCGCTCTGCGAAGCCGACGGCGTGCCGCAGGGCGCCAAGGTCACCGCCAATGTGGCCGACGTGTCCGATGAGGCCCAGCTGGTCGCCTTCCGCGACGAGGCGGCGGTGCAGCACGACAGCGACCGGCTGCACCTGCTCTTCAACAACGCCGGCATCGGCGGCGGCGGCTCGATGATCGCCGACGCGCGCGAGGAGTGGGAGCGGACCTTCAACGTCTGCTGGGGCGGCGTCTATCTGGGGGTGCGCACGTTCTTGCCCATGCTGCAGGCGGCCGACGAGGCGCACATCGTCAACACCTCCAGCGTCAACGGATTCTGGGCGAGCCTCGGCCCCAACGTCAGCCACACGGCCTATGCGGCGGCCAAGTTCGCGGTGAAGGGCTTCTCCGAGGCGCTGATCACCGACCTGGCGCTGACCGCGCCCAACATCCGCGTCTCGGTGGTCATGCCCGGCCACATCGGCACCTCGATCGTCGCCAATTCGCGCAAGGTGATGACCGGCCGCGACGAGGATGCGCTGAGCGGTGAAGACCTGGAGCGCGCCCGGGCCCGCATCGCGCGGATGGGCATGGACGTCAGCCAGCTGCGGGACGCGGCCCTGCAGGCCATGGTCGACGAGCAGGCCCGTCGATTCCTGGAGGACGCGCCGATGACCGCCGCGGCCGCGGCCACGGTGATCCTCGACGGCGTGAAGGCCGACCGCTGGCGGATCCTGGTGGGCGAGGACGCCCGGAAGATGGACGCCGCGGTCCGCGCCGATCCCGAAGCCGCCTACACGCCCGAATTCTACGAGATGCTGATCAAGGAGATGGGCTGGCGCCTCGGCCGCTGAGTCCCGATCCGGCGCGCCGTCCCCGTTTGACGCATCGCCAGCCCGGTCGCCGCCGCCCGGGGCGGCATTCTCATGTCTTTGCGCGCCGAGGGTGAATTGCCCCACGACGCTGGGGACAGAAAAAGTATTAACCTCGATCATTAAGATTTCGAGGCGCGGCATTTGCGCACAATTACGCCATATCCGCCAAATAATCGCCGATAAATCTTAACGCGGTCCGCGACTTGCCGGTGTTGAACCGAAAGCGTGACTGTGTGTGTCAATTTGAGACTGGCGCTTCAGCTCGCTCATCGATTTTAACTTTCGCCTTGATTTGGTTAAGGCGACGCATCGAGTTGAGGACTGCCATGAATATCCGCAATACCGTCGTCACGGCCGGCGCCGCGCTCGCGCTCTCCGCCCTGGCCACCAGCGCCTTCGCCTCGGGCACGGTCTCCGCCACCGCCAACGCCAGCGTGACGGTGATGTCGCCCGACACCCTGACCAAGACCCAGGACCTGGCCTTCGGCACGGTCGTGCGTCCGTCCACCGGAACCAACACGGTGGCGGTCGACACCCTGGGCCGCATCAGCATCGCCGGCGCCGGCAACGGCGGCCTGGTCAACAGCACCACCAGCGCCGCCAGGTTCAACCTGGTCGTGCCGGCCGCGACGACCTACACCACCACCCAGAGCCTGACCTTCGCCCAGGCCGGCCTGACCAACATCTCGGTCACCGCGCCGGCGACCACCACGGGCACCGTCGGCACCATCGCCGCGGCCGGCACCCAGGACCTGGAGCTGGGCGGCCAGTTCGACATGAGCTCGGCCACCACCGCCCAGGCCTACACCGGCACCCTGACACTCACGGTCAACTACAACTAAGACCGACGGTGGCGCTCGCTCGGCCCCTGGCCTAATCCAGGGGCCATGGCGACCATCCTGGCGGTCCACGCCCACCCCGACGACATCGAGCACCTGGCCGCGGGCACGCTGGCGGTCCTGGCGGCCCGGGGCCACGCGGTCCGCATCGCCACCCTGACGGCGGGCGAGTGCGGCTCGGCCGAGACCGACCTGGCAGCCACGGGGCGGATCCGCAAGGCCGAGGCCGCCGCGGCCGCCGCCCTGATCGGCGCCCGGTACCGCTGCGCCGACCTGCCGGACCTGGGGGTCTTCAACGACGACCCGTCGCGGCGCGCGGTGACCGAGCTGATCCGCTGGGCCGCAGCCGACATCGTCATCGCCGCCTCGCCGGCCGATTACCACCCCGACCATGAGGCCGCGAGCCAGCTCGCACGTGACGCCTGCTTCGCCGCTTCCGTGCCCAACTACCGGACCGGCCCCGCCAAGGCGCTGGAGGCGATCCCGCACCTCTACTTCATGGACCCGATCGGCGGACGCGACCGGGAGGGGCGCAAGGTCGTCGCCGACTTCGGCGCGGACATCGAAGCGGGATTCGCCCTGAAACAGCAGATGCTCTCGGCCCACGTCAGCCAGGCCCAGTGGGTCGCCCGCCAGCACGGCATCGCCGATCACCTGGGCTCGATGGAGGCTTGGTCGCGCCGCCGCGGTCGCGACTTCGGCCGCCCCGTGGCCGAGGGTTTCCGCCAGTACCGCCACGAGCCCTATCCGAAGACCCCGGCGCTTCAGGACCTGCTGGGCGAGGCGCTGCTCATCGCCGCGTCATAGCGGGCCCACATCGGCCGGCAGTCCAGCACCTCGCCGGACTCCATGGCCTCGTCGATGGCCATCACCGTCAGGCCGGCCTCCAGGCTGTCGAAGGGCGTCACCGGGAAGGCGGCGCCGTCCTCCAGGCTCGCCAGCAGGTCGCGGGCCATGGCCTGGTCGGCGCCGTTGTGGGCGTCGGCGGTGCGCTCGCCGAAGTCGATCCGCTCGGGCCTGGCGCGGCTGAGCGCGCGGCGCACCATCAGGCGGTTCCGCACCAGGTCGGCGATCAGCGTTCCCTCCGTCCCGGCCACGTACCAGCGGCGCTCGGTGAGCCCCACGTGGCTGTTGGCGTGGAACGACAGCCGCACCTGGTTCTCGTACTCGATCATCGCCGTCTGGTGGTCGGTGACGTCCATGTCGGACTGGAAGGCGTCGTTCGCCCCCTGCCAGCCGGGGTCGAAGGCGTAGGCCGCCTCGCCGGTATCCCAATTGCGCGGCGCGCTCTCCGAGCGCTCGACGGTGAAGATCCGCCGCCCGCCGAAGCTCGCCACCTTGGCTGGACGCGCGCCGGCGATGCGGCCGAAGATATCGAAGTCGTGGCACACCTTGTCGAGCAGGTAGGAGCCGCCCCACGCCTGCTTGCGCCGCCAGTTGCGCGCCAGATAGCCGCCATGCTCAGGGGGCAGGTGCTCGGTGGCGTCGACCGAAATGATCTCCCCCAGATCACCCGCGTCGATCCTCCCGACCACCTCGCGCACGATCGGCATCGAGCGCATCACCAGGCCGAGGAACAGCGAAGGCGTCCTGCCGGCGGCCAGGCGCGCGGCCAGCGCCAGGCTCTCGGCCTGGGTGCGCACGATGGGCTTCTCCGCGAACACCGGCCAGCCGGCGTCCAGCGCCAGGTTGAGGTGCTCGAAATGAAGGTGGTTGGGCGAGCCGACCATCACCAGGTCGTAAGGGCCGGCGGCCAGCAGCGCCTGGGGCGTTGCGAAGTCCCGGCCCTGGGCGATGCCGAACCCTTCCAGGATCGGCGCGCCGACCGGCGCCGGGTCGGTCTGGCCGGCGATCTCAAGGCGCCAGCCGACCTCCGCCATGGCGCCCAGCACGTGGGCGATCCGCTGGCCCAGGCCGATCACCGCGATCCGATAGGTCTTCATCGCCGCCCGTCATCCGCCAGCTTGCCGCGGGCCACCACAGCACGTCCGCGCGCAGGCGGCCACACCGCGTGGAACCCGACGCGGCCTGGAGGGTTCTCGGGTCTCAATGTGGGACAGGCGTGAAACTCAAGCTTAACCATGCCTGTCAAGGTGACGTTTACAATAAATATCGACCTTAACGACTGATAAATACTGTCAATAGGCGCTGTATCAAAATCTAACACATCGCACATTACTTGCCGAAACTGGTTCTAAAGACTCCCGAGTTATCTTTCGCGTTATGAAACTGCAGAATGTAGTTCTAGCGGCCTCAGTGGCCATCGCCGTCGGTCTGTCCGCCGGCGCAGCCTGCGCGGGGACCGTGACGGCCACGGCCTCGGTCAGCGTGATCGTCCTGGCGCCGGTCACCCTGCAGGCGACGCAGGGCCTCGACTTCGGCGCTGTCACCAAGCCCGGTAACGCGGGCTTCAACACCGTCAGCCTCGACGCAGCCTCCAGCAATGTGACGGTGAGCGGCACGGGCGATGCGGCGCGCGCGGCCGGCGGCGCGGTCAATTCGGCCAGGTTCAGCCTGATCGGCGACGCCGGCATCACCTATTCCACCACCCAGAGCCTGACCTTCGCCCAGCCGGGCCTGGCGCGGGTCTCCGTTTCCACGCCGGTGGCGGCCAATGGCGCGCTCGGCGTGATTCCGGCGGGCGGGCGCCAGGAACTGCGTTTCGGCGGCGCCTTCGACCTCAGCGCCGCGACGCCGGTGCAGTCCTACACCGGCGCGCTCTCGGTCACCGTCAACTACAACTAGAGCTACGGCTTCGCGGGCGTCGAAGGCGACGCGGCCGTGGTCGTGGCCACCGGGCCCGAGCCGTCGACCGGCGTGCTGGCCGCGGTCGCCGCCTGCACGGCCTGTTGCTGCAACTGGCTGTCGGGCACGGCGGCCGGCGGGGCGTCTGTGGAAACCACCGCCTTGGCGGTGCCCGTGTCGGCCTCGGCCTTACGGCCCTGGCTGCAGGCCGAAAGGCCCAGGGCCAGGACGCCGGCCGCGGCCAGCGCGATGTAAGCGGTCTTCATGGTCGCTGTCCTTCTTGCGTCATGTCGCAAGTCGAAAGCGCGGGCGCGGCGGCAGGTTCCCTGGCGCGCGGCTTGTGACGTCTTCCACCCCCAAGGGGAGGAGGGTCGCCAAAAGAACCTCGATCCGCTGCTAGACCGTCGGCGAGGCTGTGCCGGGAACCGGCGTCGCGTCGGGCGTTCCGGGCGCGGC
>NZ_SSMZ01000254.1 GCF_004799395.1 Phenylobacterium sp. | reverse complement strand
GGCGTGCGGGTCAACGCCATCGCGCCCGGCCTGATCGAGACCGGCATGACCAAGCCGATCTTCGACGGCGCGCGGGCCCGCGGCAACGAGGACAAGATCGGCCAGCTCAACCCGCTGGCCCGTTACGGCGTGCCCGATGAGATCGCCCATGCGGGCCTCTTCCTGGCCAGCGACGACGCCTCCTACGTGAACGGTCAGACCATCGCCGTCGACGGCGGGCTGTCGACCTCGCATCCCGTGGTGCGCCGCAAGCGATGATCTACCTAATCCGGCACGGCCAGACCGAGTTCAACCGCGAGCGCCGAATCCAGGGCCACGTCGACAGCGCGCTTACCGAGCTCGGCGTTCGCCAGGCCAAGGCCATGGGCCGCCTGCTGCGCGACCTGATCCGCGACTCCGCGGGCTGGCGCATCGTCTCCAGTCCGCTGGGCCGCGCGCGCTCGACCGCTGAGATCATTGCGGACGCCCTCAAAGGACCGCAGGTCGAGTTTGACGACCGGCTGAAGGAGATGAGCTGGGGCTCCCACGACGGGCGCCTGCGCGCGGAGCTGGAGACCGAGCACCCGGAGACCTTCGGCAGGACCGGGTGGGCCTTCGACGCGCCGACCGATGGAGAGAGCTACGAGGACGTCCAGACCCGGGTCGGCGCCTGGCTGGCCGAACTGCCGCCGGAGCCGGAACGCAGGATCGTCGCCGTCAGCCACGGCATCGCCGGACGGGTCCTGCGCGGCCTCTACGCCAACCTGCCCCGCGACGAGGCTGGCCAGCAGGACGTGCCGCAGGATGCGGTCTTCGCGCTGCTGCACGGCGGCGTCGGCCGCATCGACTGCGAACCGATGGAGCAGGAGAATCCGAGCCTTGGGCAACGGCGCTAGAGCGCGTCGATGCTGAAGACCCATCCAACGTCGCCATCCGTTTCGAGCCCAAGGGCTACGATGTCCGCCAGCGGCGGCGTACGGCCGCCCGGCCCCGCCGGGAATGGCCAAGGCCATGGCCGATGGCGCGGCGGCCGTCTGCCCGGATGGGCGCAGCCTGATGGTCGACGGCGGCGACGACGTCGTGCGCCGTGCGCCGCTGGTGGGCCGCCGCCAGGCGACGTCGCCCCCGCCGAAGGACTGCCGTTGCGCAGCATCATCCTGGCGGCCGGAACCTTAGCGAAGACGGGTTTGCTGGATCTGCGCGCCGACTAGGGCTTCGGGTTCAGCCAGCCGCCGAGGCCGAGCACGGCCACTGTCGCGGCCACGCCGAGGGCGAAACCACTGGCCACGGCGACCGACACGCCGGCCGGACCCACCGCCAGGGGTTTTCGGTCCATCCAGTGAACCAGCGCGCCATTCGCCGCCGGCTGTTCGAGGTCTTCCAAGTCCTCGACGACCTGTTCGCTCATGCCAAGCCTCCCGCTCCCGCCCCTAAGAGGCAAACCCGCGCGCATGGCGGGGGTTCCGAACAGCGGTCGCGAAGGATAGAACCGCCTCTCCCCTCCCCTTATGACCTGACCGACGGACCCCGACACCGAACATGGCCGGACATTCCAAGTTCAAGAACATCATGCACCGCAAGGGCCGCGCGGACAGCGCGCGCTCCAAGCTGTTCTCCAAGCTCTCCCGCGAGATCACCGTGGCCGCGAAGGCCGGCTTGCCCGATCCAGCGATGAACGCGCGCCTGCGCCTAGCGGTGAACAACGCCAAGGCGGAGTCCCTTCCCAAGGACGTCATCGACCGGGCCATCAAGAAGGCCAGCGGCGGCGACGCCGAGGCCTATGAGGAAATCCGCTACGAGGGATTCGGCCCGGGCGGCGTCGGAGTCATCGTCGAGGTGCTGACCGACAACCGCAACCGCTCGGCCGCCTCCGTGCGGTCCACCTTTTCGAAATATGGCGGCAACCTGGGCGAGACAGGTTCGGTGTCATTCATGTGGGATCGCGTCGGCCAGATCGGCTACGGACCCGAGGCCGGTTCGGAGGACAAGGTCATGGAAGCCGCCATCGAGGCCGGCGCCGAGGACGTTGAATCCGACGAGGACGGCCATACCGTCTATACGGCTTTCGGCGACCTTTCCGACGTGGCCGCGGCCCTCGAGGCCGCGCTCGGACCCGCCAAGGCCACCGTCCTTGCCTGGCGGCCCAAGGCCCGCACGCCGATCAGCGGCGACGGCGCCGCCACCCTGATGAAGCTGCTGGAGACCCTGGACGACGACGACGACGTCCAGAACGTCTATTCCAACGAGGACATCGACGCCGCGGAGCTCGAAAAGCTGGCCGGATGACCGCGGAGCCCAGATTTCTCGCGATCCGGTCCGAACGCGCCTTCAACGCCATCGTTGTCGGCATCGTGGCCCTGGGCTTCCTGACGCTCGTGGGCGTCGGCGCCTATGGAATTAGCGTCATGCGCGAGAACATCATATTCACGCGCTGGGTGGCCCACACCTATGAGGTGAAGGGCGCGATTTCCGACTTCCTGATCAACGATGAGCGCACCGAGACCGCGCGCCGCGGCTACCTGCTCTCGCACGACACCGTCTTTTCGGACTCGGTCGCCACCACCTCGGCGCGGGCCGGCAGAACCCTGCTGACGATACAGCAGCTCACGATCGACAGTCCGGTCCAGCAAGCCAATGTCGCCAGGATGCGGGCGCTCGTCGCCCAGCAGCAGCAGGCCATCCAGGTGTCCATGGCCTTCGCCCGAGGCGGCTATTCGGACACCTCGAATTTCTACCATGACGCCGGAGTCGATGCGACACGCCAGATCCGCGCGCTCGCCGAGCAGATGAGCGAGCAGGAGAACAACAAGTTGCGGGTTCGCGAGTCTGGGGAGCAGGCGACCGTCGACCGGCTGATCGTGGTCGCGGCGATCTCTAGTCTGCTGCTGATCTTCCTGGCTATCGGCTCGGTCTGGGTGATCCTGCGCTACACCCGCCAGCTCAACACCTCGCAGCGCGAACTGGCCACGCTCAACGCCGGCCTCGAAGATCAGGTCGCCACCCGCACCGCCGACCTGCGGCGCGCCAACGACGAAATCCAGCGCTTCGCCTATATCGTCAGCCACGACCTGCGCTCGCCGCTGGTCAACGTCATGGGCTTCACCTCCGAGCTGGAAGCGGCCGCTAAGCCGCTGACCACCCTGCTGGAGCGGGCTGAGGCCGAGGCGCCCCAGATCGTCACACCTGAGGCCGCAAGTGCGGTGCGCAGCGACCTGCCGGAGTCCATCGGGTTCATCCGCACCTCGACCCAGAAGATGGACCGGCTGATCAATGCCATCCTGCAGCTCTCCCGCCAGGGCCGCCGGGTGCTGACGCCCGAGCCGCTGGAGATGAACCGGGTGCTGCAGACGGTCACCGACAACCTGGCCCATCGCAGCAGCGAGCTGGGCGCCCAGATCACCGTCGAGCCCGGCCTGCCGATGGTGGTCAGCGACCGTCTGGCCCTGGAGCAGATCTTCTCCAACCTCGTGGAGAATGCGCTCAAGTACCTGCAGCCCGGCCGCCCGGGCCGCGTCGAGATCGGCGGCCGGCGGCAGGGCGTGCGCGTGGTCTATGAGGTCAAGGACAACGGCCGTGGGATCGACCCCAAGGACCACGATCGGGTCTTCGACCTGTTCCGCCGCGCCGGGACCCAGGACCAGCCCGGCGAAGGCATCGGGCTGGCCCATGTACGCGCCCTGGCCTACCGTCTCGGCGGCACAGTCACCTGCCAATCCGCCCTTGACCAGGGGGCGACCTTCCGGGTTTCTCTGCCCGCCAGATTGAACGCTGAAGGGCCCGTATCATGAGTGAACAGCGGCACGTCACGATCGTCATGATCGAGGACGACGAGGGCCATGCGCGGCTGATCGAACGAAATATCCGCCGCGCCGGCATCTCCAACGAGATCCGTCATTTCTCCGACGGCGCCTCGGCCCTGCACTATCTCGAAAACGACCATTCCGGCCCCGCGCTCAACGGCCCGGCCCTGGTGCTGCTCGACCTGAACCTGCCCGACATGAGCGGTATCGATATCCTCAGCCGCGTGAAGTCCAACGAGCGGCTGAAGCGCACCCCCGTGGTGGTGCTGACGACGACCGACGACAAGGTCGAGATCCAGCGCTGCTACGACCTGGGCTGCAACGTCTACATCACCAAGCCGGTGAACTACGAAAGCTTCGCCGACGCCATCCGCCAGCTCGGCCTGTTCCTCTCCGTGATCCAGGTGCCCGAGGTCGAGGGAAACGGGTGAGCGAGACCAAGCGCCGGGTCCTCTACGTCGACGACGACGAGGGGCTCCGCAGCCTCGTTCGCCGCGCTCTGGAACGCCGGGGCTACGCTGTGACTCTGGCCGCCACCGGCGAAGAAGGCCTGGCCGTCCTGGAAGCCGGCGAGATCGACCTGATCGCGCTCGACCACTACATGCCGGGACAGGGCGGCTTCGAGACCCTGCTGCAGGTGCGCCAGCAGCCGGACCCGCCGCCGATCGTCTATGTCACCGGCTCCGACGAGAGCCGGGTGGCGGTCTCCGCGCTCAAGGCCGGCGCCTCGGACTATGTGGTCAAGACCATTGGCGAGGAGTTCTTCGACCTCCTCGACACCGCGCTTATCCAGGCCTGGGACCAGGCGGAACTGCGCCGCCGCCACGCCCAGGCCGAGGCGGACCTGGTCACTTCCAACACCCGCCTCGAGACCCTGCTGCGCGAGGTCAACCACAGGGTGGCCAACAGCCTGCAGCTGGTCTCGGCCTTCGTGCAGATGCAGGCCTCGGCGGTCGAGGGCGACGCCCGCGCCGCGCTGAAGGACACCCAGCGGCGCATCGAGGCGATCATCCAGGTCCACCGCCGACTCTATTCCTCCGGCGACGTGGAGTCGGTGGACATGCGCGAATACCTGGACGCCCTGGTGCGCGAGCTGCAGGACACCCTGTCCTCCGCCGCCTCGCCGCGTCGGCTCAGCCTGATCGCCGACGCCGTGCGGCTGGAGACTGACAAGGCCGTCTCGGTGGGCGTCATCGTCAACGAGCTGGTCACCAACGCCTGCAAGTACGCCTACAAGCGCGGGGAGGCCGGCGAGGTGCGCATCCGCCTGGCCGACGCCGGCGAAGGCCTGACGCTCACCGTCGAGGACGACGGCGGAGGCATCGCCGACGGCGCGGCCGCCAAGGGCACCGGCCTGGGCGGACGACTCATCAAGGCCATGGCCTCCAGCCTCAATTCCGAGGTGCTCTACGACCCGTCGCACCCGGGCGTGCGCGCCAGCCTGCGCCTGCCCGTCAGCTGAAACTTTCGCGACAGGCCCTTGGCTTCCGCTGCGTCGCGTGGGCAGACTTCAAACCAACCATAGGGGGAACGAACATATGCAATTGAAGATCGCCGCCGCCGCGCTCGCGGCCGTCACGCTTGCCGCCGGCGCGGCCCGCGCCGCCGACTACGTGACCATTCCGCTGGAGACGGTCGTCAACGCGCCGGCCGACGTGGCCTGGAAGAAGGTCTCCGGATTCTGCGACATCGGCGCCTGGATGAAGACCACCTGCGAGATCACCTCGGGCAAGAACAACGAGGTCGGGGCCGTTCGCCGGATCGCCAACCGCATCGACGAGCTGCTCGTGGCCGAGACGACCTGGTCCTACACCTACAGCCAGCCGAAATCGCCGATCGACTATCACGGCACGGTGGAGATCCGCCCGATCGATAAGGGCCACTCCAAGCTGATGTACACCCTCGTCTACGACGCGGCGGCGCTGCCGCATCCGGAGAACAAGGACCAGGACGTGGCCAACCGCACCAAGCAGTTCACCAACGTCCTGAATGTCATCAAGGGCATCGCCGAGGCGAAGTAGGCTTCAGCGCCGGCCGAGGAAGGTGAAGACGGCGTAGATCGCCACCAGCACCAAAAGGCCGATCACCATGGCGCGGCCCATCAGCTTGCGCTTGGCGGCTTCTTTGTTGTGGACGGGATCGTCGGGCATGTCGTTCATGCCCGGCGATCAGCCTTGCCCGACGCGCGGCGTCAAGCGCGGCAGTCTTGTGGGGGAGTTTCTATGCGCACCGCCTTGGCCCTGATCGCCGCCCTGGCGCTGGCGAGCCCGTCCTTCGCCCAGGACCAGGAACGCCTCGGCGCGAACCAGCCGACGAGCGCCGGCGCCGGCCAGTCCAAGCCCCTGTCCTTCGCTGGCGGGCGGATCTTCCAGGCCACCGGCTTTGGCAACACCTTCATGGTGACCACCAGGGACGGCGACGTCATCATCGACACCTCCAGCGCGCCCAACGGGCCGCGCCACCACGCCCTGCTGAAGGCGGCCTCTACCGCGCCGATCAAGGACATCATTCTCACCCATAGCCACGGCGACCACACCGGCGGCGTCGCGCTATGGAAGGAGGCTGGGACCCACGTCATCGGCCAGGCCAATGAGGTCGAGTTCCGCAACTACCAGATGCGCCTCGAAGGCTTCTTCGCGGTGCGCAACGCCGCGCAGTACAACGCGCCGGGCCTGCGTCAGATCGCCAATCCGAACCCCGGGAACTACGCCGCACCGCCGCTGGCCGACGTGCTGTTCGACAAGGAATACAGGTTCAAGCTGAGCGACCTGACCTTCGACTGCCTGGCCATGCCGGGCGAGACACCGGACATGCTCAACGTCTGGATCCCGGAGCTCAAGGCGCTCTTTATCGGCGACAACTACTATGCGTCGTTTCCCAACATGTACACGCTTCGGGGCACGCCCACCCGGCCGGCGCTGAACTACGTCGAATCAATCAACAAGGTCCTGGCGCTGAATCCGGAGATCGTGCTCCCCAGCCACGGCGTGCCGATCGTGGGCGCGGCCAACGTGCAGCGGGTGCTGACCCAGTACCGCGACGCCATCCTCTATGTGCACGACGCCACCGTGCGCGGCATGAACGCCGGGACCGACGTCTACACCCTGATGAAGACCATCAGGCTGCCGCCGGAGCTCTATGTGGGCGAAGGCTACGGCGCGATAGGTTGGTCGGTGCGCGGCATCTACGAGGGCTACGCTGGCTGGTTCGACGGCGATCCGGCGACCATGTACGCCACCGCGCCCTCGGAAGCCTATTCGGAGATCGTCCGCATCGCAGGGGGCGCCGGCCCGGTGGCGGCGCGCGCCGAGGCCCTGGTGGCGACCGACCCGGCCCTGGCG
>NZ_SSMZ01000253.1 GCF_004799395.1 Phenylobacterium sp. | reverse complement strand
CGTTGACCCGCACGCCGGTCCCGTAGAACTCGTTGGCCGAGGTCTGGGCCAGGCTGATGACGCCGGCCTTCGACGCGGAGTAGGCCGGGCCGCCGGCGCCGGAGCGGATGCCGGCCACCGAGGCGGTACAGATGATCGAGCCCTTGCCGGCGGCGATCATCGGGACCGAGGCGTGCTTCACGGCCAGGAAGGCCCCGATCAGGTTCACCCGCAGGATCTCGGCCCAGTAGTCGGCGGTCTGTTCGTGCAGCGGGGTCCAGCCGCCCGAAATGCCAGCGTTGGCCCAGACCACGTCCAGCGAGCCGAACTCGGCCTGGGCGCGGTCGATGTAGGACTTCACGAAGGCCTCGTCGCCGGCGTCGCCCTGGAGGGCCACCGCCTTGCCGCCGGCCTGGCCGACCATGGTCGCGGTCTCGGCGACGCTGTCGGCGCGGTCGACGCAGACCAGGCGCGCGCCCTCGCGGGCGAACAGCAGGCTGGCGGCGCGGCCGATGCCGCTGCCCGCGCCGGTGATGACGGCCGTGCGGTCCTGGAGGCGTCCCATGGGTGATCCTTATGCGTTGGCCCGCTCTTGGGCAGGTTTGGGGGCGCGGCTGGCCGCGGTGGTGATGGCGTCGACGAAGATGTCATAGAGGCCGGGCGGCAGGTCGTGGCCCATCCCCGGGACGATGCGCAGCTCGGCGCCCGGAATGGCCGCCGCGGTGGCCTCGCCGCCGACCGGCATCAGCAAGGGATCGTCAGCGCCGTGCAGCACCACGACCGGCAGCTTCAGGCCCTTCAGCGCCGCGGTGCGGTCGCCGTCCGCGCGCACGGCGGCCATCTGGCGGGCGGCGCCGGAGGGGTTGAAGGCGCGCTTATATTCGGCGATCGCCCGCGCGCGGTTCTCTTCGTCCGTCCACGGATGCAGCGGACTGCCGATGGTCACCGCATTGGCCATGCGGTTGGCGACGAAGGCCTCGAAGTCCGCCTTCGGATCGGGCGGCGGGAGATTCAGGACCGCGGCGGCCTCCGGCGTCGACTTGAAGGCGTCGGCCGCTCCCGTGGTGGACATGATCGAGGTCATGGAGAGCACGCGGTCGGGACGATCCAGCGCGATCCTCTGGACGATCATGCCGCCCATGGAGACGCCGGCGATATGGGCCTGGCGCACGCCCGCCGCGTCGAGCACGGCCACGGCGTCATTGGCCATGTCCCTCAGCGTGTAGGCCTCGGAGGACCAGGTCGAGAGGCCGGTGTCGCGGTTGTCGAAGCGGATGGCGCGGTAGCCCTTGGCGACCAGCTTCCCGCAGAAGGCCTCCGGCCAGCGGGTCATTTGCGAGCCCAGGCCATTGACCAGCAGGATGGTCTCCGGCAGGCCGTCGCCGAAGCTCTGCCACTCGATCTCGACGAGGCCATTGTGGGCGCGGGGCATGGGGCATCTCCTGATTCCTCCCCGTCGGGGGAGGTGGCGCGAAGCGCGGGAGGGGGGCCGCTCAGACCTCGGATGACCCCCTCAGTCAGCTTCGCTGAAGCTCCCCCGACGGGAGCAACGCTTCTACGGAACTAACAGCACGCGTCCGACCGCCTGGCGGCTTTCGATGTAGCGGTGGGCTTCGGCAGCGTCCTTCAGCGCGAAGGTGCGGTCGATGACCACCTGCAGCGCGCCGTCGGCGACGTCCTGGATCAGCTGCTGGATGGTGTCGTGCACCCGGTCGGTGGCGATCTCGGCGCCCAGGAAGACCCCGCTGAGGCTGCGATTGCCGCCCATCATCGAGCCCACGTCGACCTTCATCGGTTCGCGGCCCGCCTGCCCGACCATGGAGACCCGGCCGCGGTAGGCGAGGCTCAGGATCGAGGTCTGCAACGTGGGGCCGCCCACGGAATCGACGATCACGTCGGCCATGTGCTTGTCGGTCAGGCGGGCGACCTCCGTCACGACGTCGTCACGGGCATAGTTGATGCCATGGGTCATGCCGAGCCCCTTGAGCTTCTCCAGTCGTGCGTCGGAGGAGGCGGTGGCCAGCACCATCGACGCCCCGGCGCGCGCCGCCAGCTGGATCGCCGCCACGCCGACGCCCGAGGCGCCGGCCTGCACCAGGACGATCTCGCCCTTCTTCATCCGGCCGAATTCGAAGAGGCAGTCGTGGGCGGTGCCGAAGGGCACGGGGATGGCGGCGGCGAGGCGCACGTCCATCCCTGGCGGAATCACCCAGGCGGTGCGCGCGGACACGGCGCGCAGCTCGGCGTGGCTTCCGAAGGCGCCGGTGGTGACTGCCTTGTCGCCCACCTTGATGTTGTCGACCTCTTCGCCCACCGCGACCACCTCGCCGGCGGCCTGGTAGCCGACGATGTGCGGTTTGGTCGCCAGGGCGCCGCGAAAGCGGTTGAGCGTGTCGCCGCCCTCGATCGAGACCGCCTCGACGCGGATGACGACGCCCTTGCGGTGGCACTCGGGATCCGGGACGTCTTCGTAGCGGAAGACGTCCGGGCCGCCGTTCTCGTAGTAGACCGCAGCCTTCATGGTGGCGTTTCCAATCCAAACATTTGTTTGACCGCACGCATCCCACGGGTGCGCGGGTGGCGCAAGATCGGCGACCCCGCCCGACGCCATCATGACCGCGCGACGCCCAGGTCTAAAGCTTGAGTTTCGCGCGATATCTATGCTGGGGCCTCGACGGACCGCGGGCTGATGGAGCAGATCGCCGAGGCGACCAGCTTCGAGGCCTTGACCAGCCGTCCCCGCGGCGTCGAGGATCGAACGTCCTTTCTGTGCAAGGGCGTGGTCGGCGACTGGAAAGCGCCCCGACGCGGAGGCCGCACATTACATCGCCGAGAACTGCGGCGAGTGGACGGAGCGCAAACAACTCGCGGCCTGAGCGCGCCGTGGACAGATGGCGCGGGCGCGCCGATGCTCTGCGGCGAGACAAAGGAACTGGAGAGGCCATGACACGGGCGCTGGTGTTGGGTGGCGGCGGACCGGTCGGGATCGCCTGGGAGAGCGGACTGATCGCGGGTCTCGCGCAGGGCGCGGTGAACCTGGGCGACGCCGACTTCACCATGGGCACCTCGGCCGGCTCGTTCGTGGGCGCCAGGCTGGCCCTGGGCGCGGACGCGGCGACCCTGGCCGACCCGATCATCGCCGATCAGAGCTCCTCAAATCCGGCGCGGGGCGAGGGCCCGCGCAGCTCCGTGCGCGCGGCGCCGCCAGACCTGACAAAGCTGATGCAGCTGATGGGCGAGGTCCACGGCGGGACGCGCAATCCCGCCGAGGTCCGCGCGGAGATCGGCGCCTGGGCGCTGGCGGCCGAGACGCCCAGCGAGGACGACTTCATCGAGAGCTTCGGCCGCGCCTTCTCCAGCCTGCCGGCCGACGCCTGGCCGGAACGCGGATTTGCCTGCACTGCTGTCGACGCCGAGACCGGCGCCTTCCAGGTGTGGACCAAGGACTCCGGCGTGGGCGTGGTGCGCGCGGTGGCCTCGAGCTGCAGCGTGCCGGGGGTCTATCCGCCGGTGACGCTGAAGGGCCGGCGCTACATCGACGGCGGCATGCGCTCGGCCACCAACGCCGACATGGCGGTCGGCCACGAGCTGGTGGTGGTGATCGCGCTGCGCCTGGGCGCCGGCGGCGGGGCGACCGGCGAGCGGCTCGCCGCCCAGTTCGACGAGGAGATCGAGACCCTGAAAGGCGGCGGCGGCACGGTGCTGACCATCGCGCCGGACGAGGCCAGCGTCGAGGCGTTCGGTGTGAACCTGATGGACTTCCGCAAGCGCCCGGGCGCCGCCAGGGCGGGCCTGGCCCAAGGCCTCGCCTATGCGAAGGACGTGGCGGCCTACTGGCGCTGAAACGAAAAGGGCCGCCCGGTGGGCGGCCCTTCGGGTAGATGCGTTGGCGGCGCCGATCAGGCGGTCGCGGTCATCGCCCGGCGGCGGCGCAGGAAGGCGCCGGCGCCGAAGAAGCCCGAGAGCATCAGCGCCCAGGTGGTGGGTTCCGGAACGCCGCCGAGAGATCCAGGCGTCAGGGCGACATCGTCCAGGGCGTTGTAGGCGGGAACGTTCTGTTCGTGGAACAGGAGCAGATCAGCGCCCGTGCCCGTGACGTTGAACTGGTACAGAGTGTAGCCGTTCGGACGGGTGTCCGGCAGGCTGCTCACGACGCTGCCGGCGAGGGTGACGCCGTTCCAGGTGACGTCGTCGTAGTTCGGCAGGGCGCCGTCGCTCATCAGGTAGTAGCTGAGGATGTAATTCTGGCCCGCCGTGTCGGAGACGACCTGCGAGACGGTGCCGTACGGGTAGGCGCCATCAGTGTCGCCGAGCGCCATGAAGTAGTTGCCGCTATTCGGGTTCTCGGCGTCATACCCCGCGCCCACGACACCGGTGGCGTCGCCGACGATGGTCCAGCCGGTGTCGTCGCCGGTCTCGAAGCCACCGTTGACGATCTGCGCCTGCGCAGACGCGCCAACGAAGGACACCGCCGCGGCCACCGCAGCCCCTGCCAGGAGAGTTTGAATTTTCATTGTGAGCCCCATTTGCAGCCTAAGGGCCCATCCAACATCGTTACCAAATCGTTGACAACCCGATTCCCCTAACAGGGGTATTTGAACTTCTCGTGATCGTCCGGCGGACAGAGATAACTGGCCAAAGAGAAAGGGCCGCCCGATGGGCGGCCCTTTCGGTAGATGCCTTGGTGGCGCCGATCAGGCGGTCGCGGTCGCGGTCACGGCACGGCGGCGGCGCAGGAAGGCGCCTGCGCCAAAGAAGCCCGAGAGCATCAACGCCCAGCTGGTGGGCTCCGGGACACCGGCTGTCTGCGTGATGGCGACGTTGTCCAGCGTATTGTAGCTCGGGTCGTTCCGGCCATTGAAGGTAATCGTGTCGGACCCGGTGCCCGCGCCGAGCGCGAACGTGTAGTGCTGGTAGGGACTACCATTGGTGGTGTCGACATACGAGCCCGCAATCGTGGTCCCGTCGAAGGAAACGTATTGATATCCGGTGCTTCCGCCAGCGTCGCCGCCGAAATCGAAATCGAGCGTCAGGGAACCGCCAACATCGTCGATGAATGTCTGCGAGAGCATGCCGTTTGCCCCGACGGAGCCCTCGCGGAACCCGGTGCTGTCTGTGAAGTAGCAGCAACTGTCGACCTCGGACCAATCGGCGAGACCAGCGGAAAAGTCGCCGTTAGTGATCAGGTTTGTGTCGGCCTGCGCAGACGCTGCGCCGAACGAAACCGCCAGCGCGATCGCCGCGCCAGCCAAGAGTGCTTGAGTTTTCATCGTCCACCGCTTTCAGGATTAAATTCTACTGCGGAGCGAACTTCTGTCGGTAAACAAGAAACTAACAACACGATTCACCTGCCAGGGGAGTTCACCCTTACGAACGTGATGAATTCTCCCCCATGAGTGGAATTACTTTGCCTGGCGATGGGAAACTTTATGGGAAACTTATAGCCTCGGAGCTCAACGGTTCTTCTTCACGAAGGCCCGGATGGCGGCGACGATCTGATCTTGATCGTCGGCGGAGAGGTAAGGGTGCATGGGCAGGCTGATGACCTGGCCGGCCTTGGCCTCGGTGACCGGCAAGCCGCCGGGCGCCGTCGGATAGCCCGAATAGACGCCCTGCCTGTGGATCGGGATCGGATAGTAGACGGCGCTGGGCACGCCGTGCTCACGCAGGTGCGGACCAAGCTCGTCGCGGCCCTCCACTTCGATGGTGTACTGCGCCCAGACGCTGACCCCGCCGTCCTGCACCGTGGGCGTCTTCACCAGGTCGGAGAGGCCTGCGGCATAGCGGTCGGCGACGCGGTTGCGGGCGGCGATCTCGTCCTCGAAGATCTTCATCTTCTCCAGCAGGACGGCGGCCTGGATGGTGTCCATGCGGGAGTTCATCCCGATGCGGACGTTCAGGTATTTCGCGTCGTGCTCGAAGGTCTTGCCCTCGATGTCCGACTTCACCGCCTGGCCGTGGACGCGCAAGGACACCAAGAGGTCGTGGAATTTCTCGTCCTTGCAGAGCACCGCGCCGCCGTCGCCGTAGCAGCCCAGCGGCTTGGCCGGGAAGAACGACGTGGTGGTGACGTGGGCCCAGTGGATCGGGTGCTTGCCGTCCAGCGTGCAGCCGAATCCCTGGGCTGAGTCGCTGATCAGCTTCAGCCCGTGCTTGGCGCAGACACGGGCGATGGCCGGGTAGTCCGCCGGGCCGCCGAAGAGGTCGACGGCGATGACCGCGCGGGGCGTGAGCTTGCCCTCGCGCTTCACCGCCTCGATGGCCGCCTGCAGGCTTTCGGGATCGAGGTTGTAGGTGTCCGGATCGATGTCCACGAACACCGGCGAGGCGCCCACCAGTGGCATGGCCTCGGCGGTGGCGGCGAAGGTGAAGGAAGGGCAGAAGACCGCATCGCCCGGCCCGATCCCCCAGGCCATCAGCGGCAGCACCAGCGCCTCGGTGCCCGAGCCGCACGAGAGCGCATAGGGCGCATGGCCGAAGGCGGCCAGCTGGCGTTCGAACTCCGCGATCTCGGGACCCATGATGTAGGCGCCCGAACGCACCACCTTGAGGATCGCGTCCTCCAGCGGCTGGCCCAGGCGCTTGCGCTGCGCCTGCAGGTCGATGAACGGGATCATGGTCGTGGCCTCTCGCGGGTCTGCGGGGGCGCCTATGCCATGCGTCGCGCGGCCAAGCCAAAACACGCTTGGTGTCGCGGTGTTTCGCCTAGCCCCCTTCCCGGCTGACTTGAATAAGTCAGGCGGGATAGAACGGGGTCGTCGCCTATATCTGGAGCCCGTCTCGTCCGCTCAGGTTGATCCAACCTGAGTGGGAAGGGCTCTAGATCTGTCGTGCGCGGCCTTCCCAGTAGGGCGCCCGGACCTTGTTGCGCTGGATCTTTCCGGCTTCCGAGCGGGGCAGTTCGGTGACGAAATCGACGCTGCGCGGGACCTTGAAGGCCGGCAGGTTGATGCGCGCGAAGGCGAGGATCTCCTGGGCCAGCTGGTCAGAGGGCTGATAGCCGTCCTTCAGCAGGATCACCGCCTTCACCTGCTCGCCCCACTCGTCGTGCGGCACGCCGACGGTGGATGAGTCAGCCACGGCGTCGTGCTTGATCAGCTCGTTGTC
>NZ_SSMZ01000252.1 GCF_004799395.1 Phenylobacterium sp. | reverse complement strand
CGCGCCCAACCCTGATCGTAATGGGCAACGAGCAGCAGGGCCTGCCCCCCGACATGGCCGCCCTCTGCGACATGAACGTGAAGATCCCGATGCGCGGCCGGGCCGACAGCCTGAACCTGTCGGTGGCCACCGGGATCATGATCTACGCGGCGACCTGAGGCGTCGCCCTACATCCGGCCTTCGGCGGCCATCTGCACCTTGTCCCAAGCCTCGCGGCAGGGCTGACTGACCTTGAGCCTGTTGTATTCCAGGCAGCGGTCGGCCGCGAGGTTGCTGCTCTTGTCTGCGCAAAGCGATTGTCGGTCGACGGCGCACGCCGCGCGCATCTGCGGCACAGCCGTCCGCAACGCATCTGCCGCCGGGCGTTTGAAGCGGGGGTCGGCCGCCGGCAGACCGGGAAGGTCAGGATCGGAAGGATAGAGGGTGTGGTTGAAGCCATCCCAAATCTCAGGGCTCGTCCAGTGCTTGCCGACCGATTCTAGCTGGGCCGCGGCAGCGCCCGCGAACGCCAGGGCGCCGACGGCCATAACGATGGCGAACCTCATGGCTGAAAACTCCAAGCCGAAATCAGGCGAAACGTCGGCTCGCTAGATATCAGCAATATTTCAACCGTATCAAAAAGTCATAAGTTCCGCGCTGGCGGCCGAAGCGACGAAAGGGGCGCCGGGCCCCCGCCCAACGCCCCTTCGCTATCGACTGCCTCAGCCCGTCGCCGGGCCGGAGCGACCTGCTGCTAGGACAGGAACTTGTCGTGCGTCACGCCCACAGGACCGGTCTTCAGGTCGGCGTTGGAAGCCACGGCGGGCGCGTCCATCACCTTCTTGAAGGCGGTGCGGAACGACGCCATGTCCTCTGGCGAACCCACCGAGATGCGCACGGCGTTGGGCCAGACCGGCCAGATGCGACCGATGTAGACCTTTTCCTTCTGCATCGAGGCGATGACCGTGTGGGCCGGACGGCCGGTGTCGATCATGAAGCAGTTGGAGACCGAGGTTCCAACCGGCTTGTAGCCATTGGTCTTCAGCCAGGCGAGGGTCTCGACGCGGCTGTCGGCGATCCACTTCTTGCGGGTCGGGATCAGGTCCTTGTCGGCGAGCGAGGCCCGCGCGGCGACCAGGGCCGTCACCGGCATGGCGTTCTGATAGTAGGGCGTCAGCTTGTCGAGGATGTCCGGGCGCGCGATGGCCACGCCGCAGCGGATGCCGGCCATGCCGTAGATCTTCGAGAAGGTCCGCAGGATCATGATGTCCTTGCCCGCGGCGACCTGGTCCACCACCGACTGCTCGTCGGACAAGTGGATGTAGGCTTCGTCGACCAGCAGGACCGAGCCCTTGGGCTTGTTCTCCAACGCCCAGAGGATCTCCTCGCGCGGGGTGATGGTGCCGGTCGGGTTGTTCGGGTTGACGATGTAGATCAGGCCGGCGTTCGGATCGGCGGCGACCATGGCCTTCACGTCGTGCGAATAGGCCTTGGTCAGTGGCACCTTATGCACCGGCGCCTTGGAGATCTGCGCCGCCATGTTGGCCGATTCATAGGACGGGTCGGCCATGACCAGGCCCCTGCCCGGGCCGGTGAAGGCCAGCGTCGTGTAGTGCAGCGGCTCAGACGAGCCGGCGTAGAAAGCGACGTTCTCCGGCTTCAGGCCGTGCAGGGCGGCGTATTCTTTGGTGAGCGCATTGAGTTCGCCCATCCGGTCGTAGCGCCCGCCCAGCGGCAGGATCTTGGTGATCGCCTCGCAGGCCGCCTTGCAGGGGCCGAGCGGGTTTTCGTTGGCGTTGATGATCACCGCGTCGGGCGGCAGGACGCCCATGCTCTGGGAAGCCATCTTGGCCTGGGCCAGGGTGGCTTCGCTGGCGATCGGAATGGCGGCAGCCGCAAAAGCGGCGGTGCGCAACAGGGCGCGGCGGTCCATCAGGGACGTATCAGAGGCGGAGTCGGTCACCGGCAATCATCCTTCTCGAGGCGCGGCGACCGTCGATTCGGCGACCGCTCGCGGATCAATCTGCAAGTGTTGGCGACCAACCTTCGCAGACTTCAACAGGAATCCGCAAACAGTACCGTCATCGCCCCGTGGGCGCCTAAGCTGCACGCAGAAGTGGCGCATAAAGATCAACCTGCGCGCAGGGGCCCGCTCACGTCCCCCGCGGCTTGGCCCGCGCCGTCGGCTGGGCGCTCGCCGGGTCCTCCGGCCACAGGTGCTTCGGATAGCGACCGCGCATGTCCGCACGGACGTCTTTCCAGGAGCCCTTCCAGAAGCCGGGCAGGTCCTTTGTGGTCTGGATCGGGCGATGACCGGGCGACAGCAGCGACATGGTGATGGGAACGCCAGCGACCGTCGGGTGAGCGGCCGCGCCGAACACCTCCTGCACGCGGACGTCAACGCGGGGTCCGGCCTCGGCGGCGTAGTCGATGGCGAAGCTGTTGCCGGTGGGCGCGGTCCAGCGGGCCGGAGCCTCGGCGTCGAGGCGGCGCTGCAGGTCCCAGGGGATCAGGGTGCGCAGCGCGGCCTCGAGGATGTCCGGCTTGAGCGCAGCCAGCGACCGGACGCCAGGCAGGATCGGCGTCAGCCAGTCGTCCAGGAGACCCATCAGGGCCGCGTCGGAAAGATCCGGCCAGGCGGCGTCGCGGGCGTGCAGGAAGGCCGCGCGCTGGCGCAGGGCCACGGCGGCGTCGCCCCAGGGCAGGGCGGCGACGCCCTCGGCGCGGACTCGGTCCGCCAGGGCGGCGGCGATCAGGGCCGGGTCGGGGTTCTCGTCGACGGTTTCGCGCAGCGTGAGGCGGCCCAGACGGGTCAGGCGCTTGGCCCGCAGCCGCCCGGCCCCGCTCTCCTCCAGCCGATCCTCGATGGTGAGCTGATCGGCGAAGGCGGTTTCGAGTTCGACCTGATCCAGGGGCGCGGCCAGCAGGATACGGTCGCGGCGCTCGCCGCCCCCGAGTTCGGCCACGGCCAGCCAGGTTTCGCGGGCGAGCGCGTCGGTTGGCTCCAGGAAGGCGCCGCGGCCGCTGACCAGCTGGAACTCCCCCTGCGGTCCACGCGCGCGGGCGACGCGCTCCGGATAGGCGAAGGCCAGCAGCGGGCCGTCGGACAAGGGCTCTGCGTCGCCTTGCCGCCCGGCAAGGCCGGCCCAGCGATCCGCCAGCGCCTTGGCGTCGCGGGCGCGGGGACTGCGATCGCGATCGAGCGCCTCAAGCCGATGGCGCAGATCGGCGTCGCGGCCGCCGAGGTTGCGTTCGACGATGAGGACCGCGATGCGCGCGGCGCGGGCCGCCTGGCCGGTGGCGGCGGCTCTGAGGACCATGTGCGCAAGGCGGGGGTTGAGCGGCATGTCGGCCAGGGCGCGGCCGTGGGCGGTGAGCAGCCCGTCGGCGGTCAGGGCTTCGAGGCGGACAAGCAGGTTGCGGGCCTCGGCGAAGGCGGCGACGGGCGGCGGGTCGAGGAAGGCCAGGCCCGCCGCGTCCCTTGCCCCCCAGCGGGCGAGGTCCAGGGCCACGCCCGAGAGGTCAGCGTCGAGGATCTCCGGGTCGGCGTAGGCCGGCAGGGCGCGGGTCTCGGCCTCGTCCCACAGACGGTAGCAGACGCCCGGCTCGGTGCGGCCCGCCCGGCCCCGGCGCTGGTCGGCGGCGGCGCGGGAAACGCGGACGGTGGCCAGCCGCGTCAGGCCGCTCGCCGGGTCGAAACGCGGCACGCGGGCCACGCCCGAGTCGATCACCACGCGCACCCCCTGGATGGTCAGGCTGGTCTCGGCGATGGAGGTCGCCAGCACCACCTTGCGGGTTCCCGCCGGCGCGGGCGCGATGGCGCGGTCCTGGTCGCGGGGATCCAGGGCGCCATAGAGCGGGGCGATCTCGACCCGCGTGCGCGGACGTTCGTTGAGCCGCTCGGCCGTGCGCAGGATCTCCCCCTGGCCCGGCAGGAAGACCAGCAGCGAGCCGCCCTCCTCCGCCAAGGCGCGCTCGACCGCGCGGACGACCCGGTCCTCCAGACGCAGGCGCTCATCCCGACCGAGGTAGTGGGTCGTGACCGGAAAGGCGCGGCCCAGGCTCTCGATCACCGGCGCTCCGCCCAGCAGGCGCGCCACCGCCGCGCCATCCAGGGTCGCCGACATCACCAGGATCCGCAGGTCCTCGCGCAGCAACCCTTGCGCGTCGCGGGCCAGCGCCAGGCCGAGGTCGGCGTCCAGGCTGCGTTCGTGGAACTCGTCGAAGATGACGCAAGCCACACCGGCCAGCTCCGGATCGCCGAGGACCATCCGCGTGAAGACGCCCTCGGTGACCACCTCGATGCGGGTCGCGGCCGAGACCTTGGACTGCATCCGGACCCGGAAGCCGACCGTCCGGCCCACGGGCTCGCCGAGGGTAGCGGCCATCCGCTCTGCGGCGGCGCGGGCGGCGAGCCGCCGCGGCTCCAGCACGATGATCTTGCCGCCCGTCGCCCAGGACTCGGCCAGCAGCTCCAGCGGAACCACAGTGGTCTTGCCCGCGCCCGGCGGGGCGACGAGGACCGCCGCGGCGTTGGCCGCCAGCGCCGCCTTCAGGGCTGGCAGAGCCTCATGGATGGGCAGGTCGGGCTGAGGTGGCATCGGCTTCTAGATAGCCGAGCCGGCGACGGCCCGCCTCAGTCCTTGTGCGGCAACTCGAAGGGTTCCGGCTCGTGGCCGAGGACCACGACGCCGCGGCCCAGCTTCGAACTGCGGATTCCGTAGGCGAAGTAGATCACGATCCCCACTGCCAGATAGATCAGGAAGAAGTTGCGCGTGGCGGGCGTGGCCATGAGGCTCAGCATCAGCACCAGGCACATCAGCGCGCCGAGGATCGGGGTCAGAGGATAGAAGGGCGTGCGGAACGGCCGTTTCAGGTCCGGATTTGTGACCCGCAGATAGATCACCGTGATGCAGACCAGGATGAAGGCGGCCAGCGAACCGACGTTGGCCAGGTCCGACAGCGCGTCCAGCGACATGAACCCCGCCGCGCCCATCACCGCCACGCCGACGAGGATGGTGTTGATCCAGGGGGTCTTGAAGGTCTTGTGGACCACCGCAAGGGCCTTCGGCAGCAGGCCGTCGCGGCTCATGGTGTAGAAGATCCGCGTCTGGCCGTAGAGCAGCACCAGCATGACGCTGGAAAGCCCGGCGATTGCGCCGACCTTCACCAGGATCGCGAACCACGGCAGGCCCATGGCGTTGGCCGCCACGGCCAGCGGCGCGGGGGTGTCGAGCTGGGCGTAGGGCACGATGCCCACCAGCACCGCCGAGGTGGCGATATAGAGCACGGTGCAGATCACCAGGGCGCCCAGGATGCCGATCGGCATGTCCTTGCCGGGGTTGCGCGCCTCCGCGCCGGCGGTGGAGACCGACTCGAAGCCGAGATAGGCGAAGAAGATCACCGCCGCGCCGTGGATCACCCCGCCGATACCGTACTTGGTCGAGTTGTCGCCGGTCACCACCGCGACCAGGGCGCGGCCGATCTGATGCCAGACGTCCATGTTCGTACCCGGCGGCCGGGCGGGGATCTCTGCGGGGATCAGCGGCGACCACAGCGCCGGGTGCACGTAGCGCGACCCGATGACGATGAAGGCGATGACCACCGCCAGTTTGATGGCGACGATGACGTTGTTGACCGTGGCGGATTCCGACACCCCGCGCACCAGCAGCAGGGCCACCAGCCCGACCACGGCCATCGCCGGCAGGTTGATGCTTCCCGTGGCGATCACCACTCCCGCGGCATCCTTCACTGCGACCCCAGGGGCCGCCGTGAAGGCCGGCGGAATGGAAATGTGCAGGTCGGCCATCAGGCTGATGAAATAGCCGGACCAGGCCACCGCCACCGTCGAGCATGCCAGGCCGTACTCCAGCACCAGCAGCAGGCCCATCACCCAGGCCGCGCCCTCGCCCATCGAGGCGTAGGTATAGGAGTAGGCCGATCCCGAGACCGGCAGGGCCGAGGCCAGCTCGGCATAGCAGAGCGCCACGAAGGCGCAGAGCACGCCGGTGATGACGAAGGACACCATCAGGCCGGGGCCGGCGAACTGCGCGGCGGCGCGCCCGGTGAGCACGAAGATGCCCGAGCCGATGATGCAGCCGATGCCCAGCGCCACGAGGTTGAGCGCCGTCAGGGTGCGCTTCAGTTCCCCGGTCTCATGCTCGGCTTGGATCTGCCCGACCGACTTGCGCAGGAAAATGCGCTCGATGCCCGCTGCGTTCGCCATGCGGCGAATCTCCCCGTCGAAGCCGTCCGGCCCAAGGCGGGCGCGCCGAGGCTAGCGCCCGATTTTCCGCAGGAGCAATGACCGATCGGCGGACCGCCGGCGCGCGGGTGAAATCGTCCGGCATTGTCGCAATTTCGGGCTCCCCCATGCGCCGAACCGTCGCTGCGTTGCGCAAAACGCGGGCCGCGGTTGACCGGACGGCAGCGTCACGCCACGGTCGCGCACCATTTTGCTGGCGGCCCACCGGGGGAACCGCTGCTCGGAGGTTTTATGTGGCGAATTAAGTCGCTCGACGCCATCTTGGCGACGGCGGAAAAGAAGTCTTTGCACCGCTCGCTTGGGCCGATCCAGCTCACCATGCTCGGCATCGGGGCGGTCATCGGGACCGGGATTTTCGTGCTCACCGCGACCGCGGCCCAGAAGGCCGGTCCGGGGATGATGGTCTCCTTCATCATCGCCGGCTCGGTCTGCGCCGTCGCCGCGCTCTGCTACTCCGAACTGGCTTCGATGGTGCCGGTGGCGGGGTCGGCCTACACCTATTCCTACGCCGTGATGGGCGAACTGGTCGCCTGGCTCGTCGGCTGGGCGCTGATCCTGGAATACGCCCTGGGGGCCAGCGCGGTCGCCGTGGGCTGGTCAGGGCACATACTGGGTCTGTTCGAGGACTACGGCATCCACCTGCTGCCGCACGCGCTGACGGTCGGCCCGAAGATGTCCTTCGGCTCCTTCCTGGAAGGCGGCGAAGTCGGCGGCATCGTCAACCTTCCGGCGGTGCTGATCACCGCCGCGGTGACCTGGCTCCTGATCGTCGGCACCAAGGAAAGCGCCACGGTCAATTCGGTGCTGGTGGCGATCAAGGTCCTCGCGCTGACCCTGTTCATCGTCCTGACCATTCCCCTGATCGCCGGCCACCTCGGCAACTTCAAGCCCTTCACGCCACGCGGCTGGGGCAATCCGCTGGGATCGTCGGGAACGGGGGTGTTGGGCGCCGCGGCCTCGATCTTCTTCGCCTACGTCGGCTTCGACGCGGTCTCCACCGCGGCGGAGGAAACACGAAATCCGCAGCGCAATGTGCCGATCGGGCTGATCGCCTCGCTGCTGATCTGCACCCTGTTCTACCTGCTGGCGGCCGGCGGCGCGGTCGGGGCCTATGGCGCCCAGCCGTTGTTCGACGCCGCCGGCGTGGCCTACGATCCGGGCTCGCCCGAGTTCTCCGCGGCCTGCACGGCCTTGGGCGCGCATACGCCGCTGGTCTGTTCCAAGCACGCGCTCGCCTATGTCCTGCACGAGATCGGCCACCCCTTCTTCGGCAGCGTCGTGGCCCTGGCGGCGACCATCGCGCTGCCCTCGGTCGTCCTCTTGATGATGTACGGCCAGACGCGGATCTTCTTCGTGATGGCGCGCGACGGCCTTCTGCCCTCCGTGCTGTCGACCGTGCATCCGAAGTTCAAGACGCCGTGGATCATTACCCTGGTCACCGGTGTCGTCGTGGCGGTGTTCGCGGCCTTCCTGCCGGTGGGCCAGCTGGCCGACTACTCGAACTCCGGCACACTGTTCGCCTTCGCAGCGGTGTCGGTGGGCGTCATGGTCCTGCGGTTCACCGACCCGAACCGCGTACGGCCGTTCAGGACGCCGTTCCTGTTCGTGATCGCGCCGGCCTCGATCGTCGGCTGCGTGGTGCTGTTCCTGAGCCTCGACAGCAAGTCCAAGGGATTGTTCTTCGCCTGGACGGTGCTCGGGCTGATCTTCTACTTCTGCTATGGGTTCTGGAAGTCGAACGTGCGCCACGGCGTCGAACTCGACGCGCCGCTGACCGAAGGTCCGGGCGGTATTCCAGACTAGCGCGCCGATCGCGACTGCGACGGAAAGGCCCGGGTTCGCCCCGGGCCTTTTCTTATGGGGCGTAAGACACCATCCTAGAGGCCAGATGAATGCGCCGCAGCCGCCTCCCCCGCCAAACCGAGACCTGCCGATCCGCGCGCTGATCGCGCCGGTGACGCCTCTGCAGCAGAACTGCACCATCGTCTGGTGCGCCAAGACGCTGAAGGCGGCGATCATCGATCCCGGCGGCGACGTTCCGCGCCTGATGCAGGCGATCAAGGACCAGGGCCTGACGCTGGAGAAGATCTGGATCACCCACGGCCACCTGGATCACGCCGGGGGGACCGCCGCGATCAAGGAACTGACCGGAGTCCCCATCGAGGGCCCGCACCCCGACGACTCCTTCTGGATCGATCAGATCGACGCCTCGGGCGCCAAGTGGGGCATGCCGGAGGCCAGGGGGTTCACCCCGGACCGCTGGCTGCAGGACGGCGACGTCGTGACGCTCGGCGAGACCCAGTTCGAAGTCTACCACTGCCCCGGCCACACGCCCGGCCACGTCATCTTCTTTCACCGGGAGGCGCGCTTCGCCCAGGTGGGAGACGTGCTGTTCCAGGGCTCGATCGGCCGCACCGACTTTCCGCGTGGAAATCACGCCGATCTGATCGCCGCGATCACCGGCAAGCTTTGGCCCCTGGGCGGCGACGTGGCCTTCGTCCCAGGGCATGGGCCGATGTCCACATTCGGACAGGAGCGGCTGACCAATCCGTTTGTCGCCGACGAAGTCTTGTCGCACCCGTGATTTCAACCGCGAAATCGGCGCGTTACCCGGCGGCGCCAGCGTCGCAGCCATGGAGCAGATCCTCGATATGAGCAGCGCGGGCGCCCGCATCCTGATGGTCGATGACGATCCCGGCATTCGTGATGTCGTGTCCGACTTCCTGGGAAAGCACGGCTACAAGGTGGACACCGCCGGCGACGCCAGCGAGATGGAGCAGGCGCTGGAGCGCGGTCCTGTCGACCTGATCGTGCTGGACGTCATGCTGCCGGGCGAGGACGGCCTGGCCATCTGCCGCCGCCTGGCCAATGGCGAGGGTGGCGCGCCGATCATCATGCTCAGCGCCATGGGCGAGGACACCGACCGGATCGTGGGCCTGGAACTGGGAGCCGACGACTACCTGGCCAAACCCTGCAATCCGCGCGAACTGCTGGCCCGGGTGCGCGCGGTGCTGCGTCGCGCCGAGCAGCGCTCGCAATCAGGCGGGGTGGGTGCGGGCTGTGAATTCGCGGGCTGGCGCCTGGACCTCGTGCGCCGCGAGTTGCGCTCCCCGGCCGGCGTGGTGGTGAACCTGTCGAGCGGCGAGTTCTCGCTGCTGCGGGCCTTCGTCGAGCGGCCGCAGCGGGTGCTGACCCGCGACCAGCTACTGGAATTCGCCCGCGGGCCGGACTCCGACGCCTTCGACCGGGCGATCGACGTGCAGATCAGCCGTCTGCGACGTAAGCTCGACGATGGCGGCGGCAGCCACGAACTGATCCGCACCATCCGCAACGAGGGCTACATGTTCACCGCCAAGGTGAAACGCACGTGAGCGGCTGGCGACGGGCGAGGCCGACGGGCTCGCTCTTCGTCCAACTCGCGACGCTGGTCGGCCTGGCGCTGGTGCTCGCCGAGGCGATCAACGTCCTGCTGCTCTACAACCTGCCGCCGCCGACGCCGGACTTCTACCGCCTGTCGGAGATCGAACAGACCTTTCGCGGCCAGACCCCGACTTTCGCCGACCGCCCCTCCCTTCAGCTGCGGACCGTCGAAAAGGCGCCCGGCCCGCTGATGGAGGGCGATACCGCGGCGCGCATCCGCGCGCAGTTCGCAAAGGACCTCGGGACGCCTCTGGATCAGGTGGTGATCGCCGCCGACCGCGGGCCGTTCGCCGACCGTCGCGTCGGTCGGATCATCCGTGACCGCATCGCCCGCGAAGGGGTCCGCGAGGAGCATTTCCTGGTGGCGCCCTTCGATGTCGCCCTCCACCAGCCGGATGGCCGCTGGCGCGTGGTCCGCCCGCAGCCGATGTTGGGCCTCAATCCCTGGCAGCAACGCATCGCGCTCTGGTTCGTCGTGTCCGCCCTCGCCATGGCGCCGGTGGCCTATGTCTTCGCGCGACGTCTGTCGCGGCCGATCAGCCTGTTCGCTGAGGCCGCCGAGCGGCTCGGCCGCGATCCGCGCGCGGAGCCGCTGGTGCTGAGCGGCCCGTCCGAGATCGGCGTCGCCGTGCGCGCCTTCAACGACATGCAGGAGCGCTTGCGCCGCTACGTTGAGGACCGCACGGCCATGGTGGGCGCGATCGCCCACGATCTGCGCACGCCGCTCACCCGCATGCGTTTCCGCATCGAGAGCCTGCCCGACGACCAGAAGGCGAAGATGAGCGCCGACATCGACCAGATGGAGGAGATTTGCTCCCGAACCAGACGATGCCGACGATCGGCGACAGCCTCTCGGC
>NZ_SSMZ01000251.1 GCF_004799395.1 Phenylobacterium sp. | reverse complement strand
CGCTCGTCGACGAGAACCACTACCTGACCAAGGCGGCGACGCGGACCCAGATGCTGGAAGCCATAGGCGCGTTCCTCGCCAAGAACCTGCCAGTCCGACAGCCCTGAGGCGTCAGTACGGCACGGTCAGCTTCGGGCGGTCATTGCCCAGGGCCTTGCCCATGGTTTCGGCGGTCTCGCCGATCCCGGCTTGTGCGGGATTGCCCCAGGCGTGATCGCCTCCGCCGGCGGTCTGTCCAATAGCCGGCGCCTGGCTGTGCTTGTAGCGATAGTCGCTCTCCTTGCGCGCGCCGGTGGCGTCGAGCAGGCGCTGTTTGTCGGGGCTGAGGCCCAGGCCCACGAACAGGGCGTCCTTGGCGCCCTTGCCGAACTTCTCGTCGCAGGCGTCCTGCTCGGCGCGGTTCAGGCCCACGGCCTGGGCGTTGGCGCAGCCGACATAGCTGCCGCGCAGCGCCGTGCGCACATCGCCCTTGGGTCCCTCCGGCTGGGGCGCGGGATGCAGGGCGGGCAGCGCCGCCGGGGCGGACCTGGCCGCGGGGGCGGCCGGAGGCGTGGGCGGCGCGATCGGCGCCGGCGTCACGTCCGGCGGCACGAAGGGCTGCGGGCGGCGATGCAGCCGGATCGGCTGCACCTCGGCCTTGCGCCCCGCGGTCGCCGGCGGCGTCTTGGGCAGGATCAGGATCGGGATGATCGCCTCGGGCGGCCCGCCCAGGTCTGACGGGACGGGCAGGCTGGTCCGTTGCAGCAGGATGACCACGCCCACCGCCAGGTGGGCGGCCAGAGAGGCCGCGATGGCCCAACCCGTCCGGCGGCGTTGTGCCGTCTTCATTCGCCCTAACTGTCCCTCGCCACGTTATCCCAAAGGTAAGTGCGCCCGCGGCGATTTCGTGACGAGCCTAGATCCTGTCCCGCTGACTTGGATCATGTCAGCCGGGATGAACAGGGGGCATTGGCCATGTCTGGAGCCCTTTTTGGCAACGACATCTAGGGCGGCAGCGGCCCGAGCTTCGGCGCGGCGCGCTTGCTGGGCGGCAGGATAACCGGACCGAGCATGCTCTGGCCGGCCCCGGTGATGTAGGGATCGCCGGAGTAGTCGGTGGGTGGCGGGGGACCAGGCGCAGGCGCGGCCCGCTCCAGCGACGCGCGGTCCGCGAGCTTGGCGGCGCCGGCCTGGTCGAGGGCCGCACGCTTCTCCTTCGAGAGCGGCTGGGCCAGGTAGGGCTCGTCGTGCGCCCCGCGTCCCAACCGCTCCTGGCAACGCGTCCGCTCGTCACGGCTAAGCGCCGTCGAGCTGCAGCCCAGCATGGTCCGCAGGGTCGCTCGGAACGCTTCGGCGACCGGCGGCGGTGCGGGGACGGCGTCCCGGACCGGGGCCGGGGAGGGCGCGGCCTGGGCGGGCGCCTCGACAGGCTTGGGCGCCGGCGAGAGCAGGGGGCGGACCGACGTCTCGGTGGGCAGGTTGCGCAGCCGCCGTTGATGCAACTGGATGGGCGCGGGCCGCGCCCCGCGGCCGGCCGACGGCGGCGGCGGGGTCCGGGGCAGGATCAGCACCGGGATGATGGCCTGCGGCGGGCCGCTCGGTTCCACCGGGAGGACGAGGGTGGGGTGCTGCAGGAGGACAGCGGTCAGCACGCCCAGATGGGCGATCACCGAGGCTGCGACCGCCCAGGAGGCCTGGCGCCTCGCCGTCAGCATCGCATCCCCACGTCTCCCGCCACCTTCGGCTTAGAGGGTCCGGACGGCGCGGCGATTTCGTGGCTGAATTGGGGGCTGAATCGGCGGTCCTTGCGCGGGCGGTTGCGAGGCGCGCTGCGAGACCACTGGACGAGGGGCCGCACGGGGTGCGCAAACGTTGACGCGCGGCCGCTTCACGACTATGTAGCGCGCTCTTTCGAGGCCGGGATTCGTCCCTGTCCCGATGAACCCTCTATCCGTCGGCACGCACGGCAAGCGCGTCCCGGCGGGTTTTTGCGTTCAGCGGGCGGCCTTGCGGAGAACCCGAGAACCGAGACCCGATACTGGGACCCACTGAGGCGCTTCGGCCAAACGGCACACGCCTCCACGCAAGCGAGACTAGATGCCGACAGTCAACCAATTGATCCGCAAGCCGCGCCAGGACAAGCCCTCGCGCAACAAGGTCCCGGCCCTGAAGGGCTGCCCGCAGCGCCGCGGCGTCTGCACCCGGGTCTACACGACCACCCCGAAGAAGCCGAACTCCGCCCTGCGTAAGGTCGCCAAGGTGCGCCTGACCACGGGCATCGAGGCGGTGTGCTACATCCCCGGCGAAGGCCACAACCTGCAGGAACACTCCGTGGTCCTGATCCGTGGCGGCCGCGTGAAGGACCTTCCGGGTGTCCGCTACCACATCCTGCGCGGTGTGCTCGATACGCAAGGCGTCAAGGATCGTCGCCAGCGTCGTTCGCTCTACGGCGCCAAGCGTCCGAAGTAAGGAAGAAGAAGAATGTCCCGCCGCCGTCGCGCAGAGAAACGTCAAGTCCTTCCCGACCCGAAGTTCGGGGATCTGGTCGTCACCAAGTTCATGAACATGGTGATGTACGAAGGTAAGAAGGCCGTCGCCGAGAACATCCTCTATGGCGCCTTCGATATCCTGGAAGCCAAGCGCAAGGACTTGGGCCCGCTCGAGACCTTCCACACCGCGCTGGAAAACGTCGCGCCCGCCATCGAAGTGAAGTCCCGCCGGGTCGGCGGCGCCACCTATCAGGTGCCGATGGAGGTGCGTCCCGACCGTCGCCGCGCTCTGGCCATCCGCTGGATCGTCGCCGCCGCCCGCAAGCGCGGCGAGAACACCATGACCGAGAAGCTGGCCGGTGAACTGCTGGACGCCTCCTCCAACCGCGGCGCCGCGGTGAAGAAGCGCGAAGACACCCACAAGATGGCCGAAGCCAACAGGGCCTTCTCGCACTACCGCTGGTAAGCCCACTCCACACTGAGCTTTCCGGCGCGGGCGGTTTGAGATAAACCGCCCGCGCCGTCGTTCAGGCCCCTAAGAACGCCCTTTTTTCAGAGCAGTCCGCTATGCCCCGCGCTCATAAAATCGAAGACTATCGAAACTTCGGAATCATGGCCCACATCGATGCGGGCAAGACGACGACGACGGAGCGGATTCTCTATTACACGGGCAAGAGCCACAAGATCGGCGAGGTCCACGACGGCGCGGCCACCATGGACTGGATGGAGCAGGAGCAGGAACGCGGCATCACCATCACCTCGGCTGCGACCACCGCCATCTGGAACGACCACCGCCTGAACATCATCGACACCCCCGGGCACGTGGACTTCACCATCGAAGTCGAACGCTCGCTGCGCGTGCTCGACGGCGCCGTGGCCGTCCTCGACGGCAACCAGGGCGTGGAGCCGCAGACCGAAACCGTCTGGCGTCAGGCCGACCGCTACAACGTTCCGCGCATCGTGTTCGTCAACAAGATGGACAAGATCGGCGCCGATTTCCAAATGTGCCTGAAGACGATCCGGGAACGCCTGGGCGTCAAGGCCGTGCCGATCCAGCTGCCGATCGGCTCGGAAATTAACCTGAAGGGCGTCGTCGACCTGGTCCGCATGAAGGCCGTGGTCTGGGACAGCGAAGGCCTGGGCGCGAACTATCACGACGAAGAGATCCCCGCCGACATGAAGGAGGCGTGCGATGAAGCGCGCCACTACATGATCGAGAACGCCGTCGAACTCGATGACGAGGCGATGGAAGCCTACCTGTCGGGCGACGAGCCGTCGGTCGACGTCATCAAGAAGTGCATTCGTAAGGCCGTGCTGACCGGCGCCTTCTATCCGATCCTCGCCGGCTCGGCCTTCAAGAACAAAGGCGTCCAGCCTCTGCTCGACGCCGTGGTCGACTATCTGCCCTCGCCGGTGGACATCCCGCCGACGCCCGGCATCGACTTCAAGACCGAAGAGCCGGTGGTTCGCCTTGCGTCGGACAACGAGCCGCTGTCGGTCCTGGCGTTCAAGATCATGGACGACCCCTTCGTGGGCTCGCTGACCTTCTGCCGCATCTATTCCGGGAAGATGGAGACCGGCATGGGTCTCCTGAACTCCAGCCGCGACAAGAAGGAACGCGTCGGCCGCATGCTGCTGATGCACTCCAACAACCGCGAAGACATCAAGGAAGCCTACGCCGGCGACATCGTCGCCCTGGCCGGCCTGAAGGACACCCGCACGGGGGACACCCTGTGCGATCCGGTGAAGTCGCCGGTTATCCTGGAGAAGATGGACTTCCCGGCGCCGGTCATCGAGATCGCCATCGAGCCCAAGTCCAAGGCCGACCAGGAAAAGCTGGGCGTGGCTCTGGCCAAAATGGTCGCCGAAGACCCGTCCTTCACCGTCCAGACCGACCAGGAGTCGGGCCAGACGATCATGAAGGGCATGGGCGAGCTGCACCTGGACATCAAGGTCGACATCCTGAAGCGCACCTACAAGGTGGAAGCCAACATCGGCGCGCCGCAGGTGGCCTATCGCGAGAGCCTGGGTAAGGTCACCGACATCGACTACACCCACAAGAAGCAGACCGGCGGCACGGGCCAGTTCGCCCGCGTGAAGATCAAGTTCGAGCCGGGCGAACAGGGCTCCGGCTTCGTCTTCGAAAGCTCGGTGGTCGGCGGCTCAGTGCCGAAGGAATTCATCCCCGGCGTCCAGAAGGGTCTGGAATCGGCCAAGGAAAACGGCCTGCTGGCCGGCTTCCCGGTGATCGACTTCAAGGCTTCGCTCTACGACGGCGCGTACCACGACGTGGACTCCTCGGTCCTGGCCTTCGAAATCGCCGCCCGCGCGGCCTTCCGTGAGCTGCGCGAGCGCGGCGCCCCGAAGCTGCTCGAGCCGATCATGAAGGTCGAGGTGGTGACGCCGGACGAATATATGGGCGACGTCATCGGCGACCTGAACAGCCGCCGTGGCCAGATCCAAGGCACCGAAACCCGCGGCAACGCCCAGGTGGTCACCGCCTTCGTGCCGCTGGCCAACATGTTCGGCTACATCAACACGCTGCGGTCCTTCTCCCAGGGTCGCGCGAACTTCTCCATGACCTACGACCACTACGACCCGGTGCCGCAAGCGGTCGCTGACGAAGTGATCAAGAAGTACGCCTAAACCCAACCCTAACCAGAGGACGAGCCCGGACAGGGCTGGAGCTTGAAATGGCCAAAGAGAAATTCGAACGCAACAAGCCGCACTGCAACATCGGCACGATTGGTCACGTTGACCATGGCAAGACGACGCTGACGGCGGCGATCACCTTTACGCTGGCGAAGACGG
>NZ_SSMZ01000250.1 GCF_004799395.1 Phenylobacterium sp. | reverse complement strand
CTGGGCGTGCCCGTACCGCCGCGCTCCAACCGAGTGTTCGACGCCTTGGAGCTGTTCGCCTTTGTGCGGCCAGGAAAGTTCTGCGCGCCGTCGGCGGCGGGGCTGGCTCAGGCGCTGGGGATGGCGGAGCCGAAGGGCGCGGAGGCTCAGGCCGTGGCATTGCGGGCGGCGTGTGGGGTGCTGCTGGCGGAGCTGGCGGCGGCGCCGGAGCCGAGTCGCGAGGAGGCTCTGGCCGTGGCCGAGACCCTGGCGCGGGGCGGCTGGTCCTGGGGGACGGCGGCGATCGGGGCGCTGCGGTCCGTGGCTGTGGGGAACATGTTCCGCACCTCGGGGCTGGACGCCTGGACGCGCCTGGCGGAATGGGAGGGCGAGGCGCCGCCGGGTGAGGCGGGGTCGAAGCCTATTGCGCCGGAGGCGGCGGCGGCGCGGTTGCGGGAGCTGTTGGAACGCTCAGGCCTGGACGAGGCGCGGCCGGCGCAGGCGGAGTTCGCCTACGAGGCGGCCTGGGCGTTCCAGCCGCGCGAGCGCGAAGGGGAGCCCCGGATGATGCTGGCCGAGGCCGGCACGGGGATCGGCAAGACGCTCGCCTATCTGGCGCCGGCCTCGCTGTGGGCGGAGGCCAATGGGCCGGCGGTGTGGGTCTCGACCTATACCCGCGCGCTGCAGCGGCAGATCGAGCGGGAGAGCCAATCGATCTATCCCGACCCGAAGGTGCGGGCGCGCAAGGCCGTCGTGAGGAAGGGGCGCGAGAACTACCTCTGCCTGCTGAACTTCCAGGAGGCGGTGAACGCCGCGCAGCTGGGCGGCGGTGACCTGGTGGGCATGGGACTGGCGGCGCGCTGGGTCAGGGCGACGCGGGACGGCGACATGACCGGCGGGGACTTCCCGGCCTGGCTGCCCGGCCTCTTCGCCGTGTCGCCGGTGAACCAGGCGAGCGCGGCCAACCTGGTGGATCGGCGCGGCGAGTGCATCCACGCAGGCTGTTCGCACTATCGGACCTGCTTCGTGGAGAAGGCGATCCGCGGCTCGCGGCGGGCCGACATCGTGATCGCCAACCATGCGCTGGTGCTGACGCAGGCGGCGTTCGATGGGGCGCGGGCGGCGCGGGGGTCGAAGGCCGACGGGGAGACGACGCAGCTGAAGCGCATCGTCTTCGACGAGGGCCACCACCTGTTCGATGCGGCGGATTCGGCGTTCGCCGCGGCGCTATCGGGGGCGGAGGCCGCGGAGATGCGGCGCTGGATCCGCGGGCCGGAGGGGCGCGGCCGGCGCGGGCGCGGGCTGGAACAACGGCTGATGGAGGTGCTGGGCGACCACGGGGAGGCGCGAGATGCGCTGATCGCGGCGACCCATGCGGCGAGCGCGCTGCCGGGCGAGGGCTGGTCGGGGCGGATCGCGCCGCCGAACGGGGAGGTGGGGCCTGTGGGGCCGATCGAGCACTTCCTGGTGGCGGTGATGGAGCAGCTCAGGGCCCGCGCGGCGCCCAGCGAGATCGGCATGGAGTGCGCGGCGCGGCCGGCGCTCGACCTGGTGCGGACCACGGCGCGGACGGCGGCGGAAGCGCTGGCCAGGGTGGAGGCGCCCCTGGTGGCCTTGGCGCGGCAGCTGGAGAACGTGCTGGACGATGAAGCCGGCGTGCTGGAGCCGGCGACGCGGGCTCGCATTGAAGGCGCTTTGCGGGGGATCGACCGCCGCGCGCGGATGGCGCTGCCGGCCTGGCGCTCGATGCTGCGGGCCATCCACGAGGACGCCGAGGACGACCCGGACTTCGTGGACTGGTTCGACGCGACTTTCCTCTATGGGCGGGTGGTGGACGCGGCGTGCCGGCGCCATTGGGTCGATCCGACCGAGCCGCTGACCAATGCGGTGATCGCGCCTGCACATGGGGTGCTGGTGACGTCTGCGACCCTGGCCGACGCGACGCTGGACGACCCCTTTGCGCTGGCGGAAATGCGCACCGGCGCAGCCCGGCTGCCGGAGCGGCCGAAAACGCTGAAGCTCGCCTCGCCCTTCGACTATGCCAGCCAGGCGCGGTGCTTCGTGGTGACGGACGTGGCCAAGGACGACGCGCGCCAGGTGGCCGCGGCCATGCGCGAACTGTTCCTGGCGGCGGGCGGCGGCGGCCTGGGCCTGTTCACCGCCATCCGGCGGCTGCGCGCGGTGCATGAGCGGATCGCCGCGCCGCTCGCCGACAAGGGCATCGCCCTCTACGCCCAGCACATCGACGGCGAGGCCGGCGCGCTGGTGGACATCTTCCGGGCGGAGGAGGACGCGTGCCTCTTGGGCACCGACGCGGTGCGGGATGGGGTGGATGTGCCGGGGCGTTCGCTGAGGTTGCTGGTGTTCGACCGCGTGCCGTGGCCCAGGCCCGACATCCTGCACAAGGCGCGGCGGCTGCGCTTCGGCGGCAAGGGCTATGACGACGCCGTGGCCCGCGGACGCATCGCCCAGGCGTTCGGGCGGCTGATCCGCCGCGCCGACGACAAGGGCTGTTTCGTGATGCTGGACGCCAGCTCGCCGACCCGGCTGTTCTCCGGCCTGCCTGAGGGGGTGGAGCTGCAGCGGGTGGGCCTGGTCGAGGCGATCGAGGGGGTGAGCGCGTTCCTGGCGACCGGCGCGAAAGATACACCCCCCTAGGGGAAGCCGTCGCGAAGCGACCGAGGGGGCTTCCTCAGCGGCGCTTCGGATGTCGGCTGTCGCGGACTCGGCTGGGGAAACCCCCTCCGGCCCTTCGGGCCGCCTCCCCTGAGGGGGAGAATCTAGAGCGCCGCTTCCAGCCAGTCGAGGATCATCGCCCAGCCTTCCTGCGAGCGTTCGGCCCATTCGGCGGGGACGTCGGACTGGGTGAGGGTGAGGTCGCAGCCGGCGCCCGCGGGGACGATCTCGACGGTGACGCGGGTGAAGTCCGGGTTGAATTGCGGGACGGCGAAGGTGAAGGCCACGCGCCGCGGGCGGTCGATCTCCAGATATTCGCCGGTGTGCAGCACGTCGCCCATCTCCGGGCGGCGGTCGACGAAGGTGAACCGGCCACCGACGCGCGCGTCGACCTCGGCGCGGATCATCTCGCCGTCGCGGGTGGCGAACAGGAAGCGGCGCGCGATGGCCGGGTCCAGCCAGGCGTCGAACACCTGTTCGGGCGTCGCGGCGAAGCTGTGGGTCACCGAGAATTCAGCCATCGGTTTTCTCCCGCAGGACGTTGTCGAGTTCGCCGAGGCGCCAGGTCCACAGCGCCCGCTGTTCCTCGATCCATTGCGCGGCCTCGTCGAGGCCGCGCGGGTTGAGGGTCAAGATGTGCTCGCGGCCCTCGATCCGCCGGCGCACCAGCTCGGCGCGCTCCAACATCCGGATGTGCTTGGAGACCGAGTTCAGCGAGATGGTGAAGGGCCTGGCGACCTCGGTCACCCGCGCCTCGCCCGCCGCCAGCCGGGCAAGGATCGCGCGGCGGGTCGGGTCGGCCAAGGCGGTGAGGGTGGCGTCGAGCATTATTCACCTATAAGGGTGAATATAGCGGAAAGCAAGACCCCCGGCCCTTGCGGACCGGGGGTCCTTAGGGTCTGCGGTGCGCCTCAGTTGGTGGCGGCGGTGGCGGCCGTGGCGGTCCGGCGGCGGAGCGCGACGCCCAGGCTGGCGAAGCCCAGCAGCATCAGCGCCCAGGTCGCGGGCTCCGGCACGGGATTGTAGCCGATGGACTCGAAGGCTGCGTAGGAGGGCGTGCCGGGCCGCATGTCGGGCGAGATGTTGTTGCAGCTGAACGCGTCCTGCACGTCGCCGGTGCCACCGATGCCGCCGCCGGCGCAGGATCTGGACAGGTCCAGGCCCCAGTCCGCGGCGTCTCCGCCGATCAGCGGAAAGGCCTGGTTGAAGGTGTCGATCGAGGTCACTCCGCCATCCACCGAGAAGTAGGGCGAGGGCAGGCCGCTACAGATCTGGAGATTGGTGCAGCCGGTGATCGATGTCGTCGTCGGATCGAACGACGCCACGCCGGGCGCCTGATAGCGGTAGAGGTCGAGGACGCCGAGCAAGGGTCCGCTCACGCCGAACAAATCCTCGGCGTAGTTCGGATCGCCGTTGAAGTTGTTGAGCTGCGAACCGGCGCCGCCGATGCCCAGGGTTTCGTCGATCTCGTGCTCAAGCGACGACTGCGCGTCATAGATGGCGCCCGGCGGGTCGGTGTAGCCGGGGAGCGGCCGGGTGAAGCTCAACGGCTGGTCGAGGTTCAGCAGGACGATGGCGTCCGCAGTTCCGTTGATGCCGACGTAGTCGCCGGTCGAGTCGAACTGTGCGGTCGAATTCCCGGCCCCGGACGTGGTGTAGACGCCGGTCCCCAGGCCCAGCACCCGCGCATCGGTGGTGTTCACCACCATCAGCGGCTGGCTCGCCCCGTTGCCGGCTCCCAGATTGGCGACGGCGGTGTTCAGGACGGTGTTCTGCGGGTGGGCCGCGGCATCGGCGCCGAGGGCCGCAGTGTACTGGCTGTAACTGTAGACCGTCTGGCCGGACTCGCTGGCCGCCAGGAAGCCGTCGGTCCCGGCGTGGACCCCGTAGAACAGGATGTTGGTCGTCAGATTGTTGCTGAACTGGGATGAGATCTGCTGGGTCGCCGCCAGGACCGCGGCCTGCACCTGGCTGTTGCCCTGTAGCGACACGACGGTGGACGGATCGATTCCGCAGTTGGTGCAGGTGAAGGTCGAGCTGAACAGGGCGTTGATATCCACCGCCGCCCGCGCCGGAGCCGCCGTGCCTAGGGCGCCAGCCAGGAGCGCCATCGAAGCCGAAAGGCCTGCGAGTCTCACGTTCATATCAACCCCCATAAGTTGAACTGCTAATCGGCCCGAGTACGCTAAGCGGCCGGATCTACAGCGTTGTCCAATTTGCGGGGCCTGTAAATTGAGTTCGCCTTGAACGGGAGAACGGTGATCCCGGCGACGCCTTTTCGGGCGCCGCGGCCTCTAGGCCGCCGCCGACAGCTGCTCGAAGAGATCGGCGGGGAACGGCGAGGCGTAGGGGGTCACGCCGAGTTGGACGCGGACATCGGCCAGGGGCTTGTTCCAGACGCCTTCCCAGTTGACCGGCAGTAGCGGCGGCGTGCGCCGCCCGTGGGTCCAGGCGCTGAGGATGACCGGCAGCATGATCGCCCCGCCCTCCGGCCGCTCGAAGGCCACTCGGGTCAGCACCATGCCGAGGAACATCGACGAATAGTGGTGGCCGAACTGGGCGAGCTGGAAGGCGGAGATCGCCACCTCGTGCAGGGCGGTGGTCTCGTAGCCGGCCACGATGTGCCACAGGTCATGGCACTGTAGGATGCGCGCGTTCAGGTAGTCGAGCGGCGGCGGCAGCTTGTCGAGGCCGAGCGCAGCGCGGTCCAGCACCTCCAGATCGAAGCCGTTGTCGACGATCAGCGAGTGGAAGGTCGCGCCCAGCGAGCCCGGAGGGCATTTGGCGAGCACGTCGAGGGAGAAGTGCTTGGGATAGCCCTGGGCGACGGCCTTCGGCACATCCGGATAGCAGAGCGCCGCCTTGCCGATCCGCGTCTGCACTATGGGCGAGACCAAGCCCGCGAGCGCGGCGGTCTTGGTGGTCAGGTTCACCGCCTCGATGCCGGAGGGCGGCTCGTCCAGCAGGGTCCAGAGGCCGGGCCAGAAGGGTTGCGGGATCGGATCGGGCTCGGCGCGTGCGTCGGTGGGCACGGGCGGCGCGCCCACCGGCTCCCCCAGATAGCCCTCGGCGACGGCGTCGTAGAGCCCGGGGATGCGTTCCGGCGCGGCGACCGCGCCATGGATCCACAGGGCCGAGAGCGCCTTCAGATCGGCGGCCTGCGGCTGGGCCTTGAGGCGCCTGCCGAGCGCGCGGGCCGCATCGTCATCGGCGCCGGCCTGGGCAAGGGCCTCGAAGCCGGCGCGCTCCTGCTGATCGCTCATGCACTCAACTCTTGGGGACGAAAGATTACTGACCCTGTTGCTGGCGCATCTTGGCCATGGCGGCGGCCAGCTCCTCGACGGTGATCTTGCCGTCGTGGTTGGCGTCGACCAGGTCGAAGCGTTCGGCCGGACGGCCCGCGGCCACCCACTCGGCCTTGTCGACGACGCCGTCGCCGTTCTTGTCCCACATTTTGATGAGGTCGGCGGCCGACGGCATCTGGCCCTGAGCCTGGGCGGCAAGCGGCGTGGTCATGGCCATAGCAGCGGCGGCCGCCGCGGCGAGGATGATGAGGCGCATGGGGCTCTCCGGGGTGAATCGCGGAGCCGATGGGGCGCTAGGACTATTGCGGATTTGTGTCCGGCGTTGCCGCCGCGCGAGGCGCGTCGCGGCCGAAGTTCGGCGTGGCGGTTTCCTGGCCCGCGGCGATGATCCCGCGGCGGATCTCGCGGGTGCGCGAGAACAGCTCGAACAGCTTGTCGCCCTCGGCCCAGCGGATGGCGCGGGAGAGCGCCTGCAGGTCCTCGGTGAAACGGCCCAGGACCTCGAGCACCGCATCCTTGTTGGCCAGGAAGACGTCGCGCCACATGGTGGGGTCCGAGGCGGCGATGCGGGTGAAGTCGCGGAAGCCGCCTGCGGAGTACTTCATGACTTCGCCGCGGGTGACGCCCTCGAGGTCCGCGGCGGTGCCAACGATGTTGTAGGCGATCAGGTGGGGCAGGTGGCTGGTGACGGCCAGCACGAGGTCGTGGTGGCGAACGTCCATCAGCTCGACGTGGGCGCCGAGCGCGGTCCAGAAGTCGGTCAGGCGCTCGACGGCGCCCTGATAGGGCGCATCGGTGCGGGCCTGGGGCGTCAGGATGGTCCAGCGGTTGCGGAACAGTTCGGCGAAGCCGGCCTCGGGGCCCGACTGCTCGGTGCCGGCGATCGGGTGGCCGGGAACGATGTGCACGCTGTCCGGCAGGACGGCGGCCAGGGCATCGGCGACCGCGCCCTTCACCGAGCCGACGTCGGTGACCGTGACGCCCTCCCCGATGCCCGGGGCGGCGGCGCGGGCGGCGGCGCCCATGGCCATCACCGGTACGGCGAAGACCACCAGGTCGGCGCCGCGCGCGGCCTCGGCCGCATCGGCGTGGACGCTGTCGGCGTAGCCCAGCTCGACGATCTTGGCGCGGGCGGCTTCAGAGGCGTCGGCGACGGCGACCTCGCCCACGGCGCCGGAAGCCCGCGCCGCGCGGATCACCGACGAGCCGATCAGGCCGCAACCGATGACGGCCATACGGGCGTAGATCGGCGGGCTCATCGGGTCATGAAGTCGGCGAGCGCCTCGGCCAGGGCGCGATTGTGGGTCTCAAGGCCGATGGTGATGCGGATGTGGTCGGGCAGGCCGTAGTTGCCGACGCCGCGCACCAGGAGACCCTTCGAGGCCAGGAAGGCGTCGGCCTCGGCGGCTGTCTTGCCGGGGACCTTTGGGAAGCCGACCAGCAGGAAGTTGGTCGCCGAGCGGCCGATGACGTCGAGACCGAGCCCGCCCAGTTGCTGGGTCAGCCAGGGCCGCCAGGTCTCGTTCAGGTCGATGGAGGCGCGCTGGAAATCCTCGTCGGCCAGGGCCGCGACCGCGGCGCGCTGGGCGGCGATGGAGGTGTTGAACGGCAGGCGGATGCGGTCGATGGCCTGTGCGATCTCCAGCGGCGCATAGCCCCAGCCGATGCGAAGGGCCGCCAGGCCGTGCAGCTTGGAGAAGGTGTGGGTCACCACGACGTTGGTGGAATTTCGGGCCAAGTCGATACCGTCGTCGAAGTTGGCGTCGAGCGCGAACTCGCCATAGGCGCCGTCGAGCACCAGGACCACGCTGGGCGGCAGGGCGTCGTGCAGGCGGCGCACTTCGGAGAACGGGATCCAGGTGCCAGTGGGATTGCCGGGATTGGCCAGGAAGACGAGCCGGGTGCGTTCGTCGACGCACTTCAGGAGTTCGTCCACATCGACGCGGAAGTCCGGCTCGTGGGCGCGGCGAACCTCGGCCTGGCAGGCGTAGGCGCCGATGGCGAAGGCCGCGAAGCCGTATTCGCCCTGCACCATGTTGTCGCCCGGCTCCAGGAACGCCTGGTTTAGCAGCGCAAACACCTCGTCCGAGCCGCAGCCGAAGATCAGGCGTTCCGGCTCGATCCTGTGCCGCGCGGCGATCGCCGCGCGGACAATGGAGGCTCGCGGATCGGGATAGACGTGCAGGCTGTGCTCGGCGCTGGCGTAGGCCTCCTGGGCCTTGGGGCTGGAGCCCAGGGGGTTCTCGTTGGCCGAAAGCTTGACCGGCTCGGCGAACCCCTCGGCCTTGGCCTTGCCCGGCACATAGGCGTGGATGTCCATGATGCCCGGCTTCGGGAGCGGCCTGGCGGCCTTGGTGCGCTCGTCTTGCGGCGCGGTAGGCAGGAGCGGTGACTCGGACATGACCTTCAGGATAAGCGCAGGGCTCGGAGCTTGAGCCTTAGGTGGACGGAGGCGCCCTCTTACACGCAGAGCGACGGCGGCGCAGCCCCGATCGCCAACGGGAGACATGGCGCGCCGCCCGGCGACAATCCAGGCCGATGAAAATATCCGTTGGGCCGTGTCGTGAGGCCCGCCGGTCGTTCGTCCTCGGGAGACAAAGGAGCCGGAGAGCGACAATGCGGAAGAAGATCGCCATGAACCATGCCACGCTGGACGGCGTCATGCCGTCGCCTGGAGCCTCCCTATGAGCCCCACCATCACCGCCTTCGCACAGTCGCCCGATCGCGGCCGGGGACTGGCGCGCGACATGCGCGTCCGCTGGGCGCTCGAGGAAGTGGGCCAGCCCTACGACGTCCGCCTGGTTTCCTTCGCCGAGATGAAGGAGCCCGCGCACCGCGCGTTCCATCCCTTCGGGCAGATCCCGACCTATGAGGACGCAGGCCTCGCCCTCTTCGAGTCCGGAGCGATCGTGCTGCATATCGCGGAGCGCCATGCCGGCCTGCTGCCCAACGAAGCGGACGCCCGCGCCCGCGCCATCGCCTGGATGTTCGCCGCGGTCGGCACGGTCGAGGCGCCGATCATCGACCTGCAAACGGCCATGTTCATGGAGCGCGACAAGCCCTGGCATGAAGAGCGCCTGCCCCTCATCAAGGACCGCATCCGCGACCGCCTGGGCGAACTCTCCCGCCGGCTTGGCGACGCCGACTGGCTCGACGGGGCCTTCAGCGCGGGCGACCTGATGATGGCGCACGTGCTGCGCCGGTTGAGCGTCTCCGGCCTGCTCGACGAATACCCAAACCTCGCCGCCTACGTCGCCCGCGGCGAGGCCCGCCCCGCCTACCAGCGCGCTTTCGCCGATCAATTGGCAGTCTTCACCGCCGCATCGAGCGGATGATGGATGTCTGCCCTGGGCCGACAGGGGTCTCTTATGGGGCAGCTTTGAGGGCCGCTCCCGGCGGACTGCTGAGGCCCCTAGACGTCCAGCGGCCCCGGAGCAGCGCCGATCACGCCTGAGAGCTTGCCGGGCGCGCGGGCCAGGCGCGGATCGTCGGGCTGGTAGTAGCCGGAGAGCAGGAAGAGCTTCAGTCCGCCGGCCTCGACCAGCAGGGTGGCGGCGACGCCGTCGTGGCTGAGCGCGTCTTCGACCGCCTTGGCAGCCTGCGGCGCGTCGGTGACCCAGAAGGTGTTGTCGGCGCCGGTGGGCTCGACCTCGACCTCGGCGACGGCGAGCGCGGCGAGCGGACCCCAGGCGGCGAGGCAGGGGAGGGCCGCGAAAACCTTGAGTTTCGGCTCGGCCAGCAGGCGGCCCCACCAGGCGCTGTCGGGGGTAAGCGCGCAGACGCCGACGCCGCCCAGCTGCCTGGCCTCAGCGATGGCGTCCTCTGGCTTGGCCACCTGGCGCAGGGACGGGGCGACGCCAAAGCGCAGGCGGGCGACCTCGACCGTGCGGCCCGGATCGCGGCCGCCCCAGACGGCGAGATGGAAGGGGCCCTGGGTGGCCAGGCTGTCGCCGATCAGCTCGCGCCAGATGCGCACGATCAGACCGGGCCGAGCCCCGTTGCGCGGTCCGGCGAGGAGTTTCCTCAGGAGTTGGGTCTCGCGCGCCGGGCGCAGGCCGAACTTGCCGCTGTCGCCGGAGGCGGCCTTGGCGACGGCCACGTCCTTGGCCAGGGACGCGCGCTCGACGACCAGCCGCAGAAGATCGGCGTCGATGGCGTCGATCCGCCGGCGGACATCGTCCAGTGATGGCGCAGGCTTGTCCGTCATGGCCGCGATGAAATTCTTCCCCAAACTGAAGGGGCGGGACCTAAGTCATTGCGGCCAGGGGCGCAATAGGGCCGCGTGCGGCAATAAAGTTGCAGGCGAAACCAACGGCTTGGCGTCTCGAAGTACCCGACTCGCCCGCTTGGGGAATCCGGTGGTGGCGCGTCAGGCCCGGCCATAGGGTTGCGTGGCGCCTTTTCGGCGCAGGGGAATTCACATGGCGTTTCGACGGAACATCACGGCGGGCCTTCTGGCCGCCGGCTCGTTGTTGCTGGCCGCTTCGGGCGCCAGCGCCGCGCTGGTCGCCCATTCCGACGTCGACGGCTTCGGCGCGTTCGAGGACACCAGCACCGGGCTGGTCTGGCTGCGATTGGACAATTTCTTCAACGAGACCCCCGACCAGATGCTGGCGGCGGCGAACGGCGCGGGCTTCAGCCTGGCGGACGAGAGCCAGGTCCAGGCGCTGACCTCGAGCAACCCGGTCAGCGACGACGCAAGCTGGCTCGCTGTCGAAGCGGTGACCGGCGGAGCGCCCAATCGCCAGCTGATGTGGGCGTTCAGCTCGCCCCTGAGCGACGTCGGCGACTACAGTTACACCTACGCCTACGAGGGTGACCCATCATGGAGCACCGTCGACAACGTGGCCCCGCACGACGTGGTCCAGAACGGGGGCGGCGGGGATGCCGACATGAACATCTGGGCCGTCGAGACCGGGGCCGGCGGGGTTCCCGAGCCGGCCGCCTGGGCGCTGATGATCGGCGGCTTCGGGATGGCGGGAGCCGCGCTTCGCCGCCGCCGGATGCTTGTCGCCTAGACCACGGGCGCGGTTGAGGGCAGGCGGCTCGGCCTCCCGCACCGCGCGGCCTTGGCGTGGGCCTTGTTCTGGCCCGCAAGGCATCCTTCGCGTCCCGGCGCG